>NZ_JBFBAG010000020.1:0-174271 GCF_040682155.1 Amycolatopsis sp. NPDC051371 | reverse complement strand
GCGATCACCGGTTTGGTGATTTCCTGGAGCCGATCAACCACTGTCGGTAAGGGGAAGGGCTGACGATGTCGGGTGCCGGCACGATTCCAGACCGGTGATGACGGCCTCGTCGCCGCCGTAGAGGAGCGCTCCCTCGACCTGCTGCCGACGCGTCGGCTCCCCGGTCCGCAGCAGGACCACGCCGGGCAGGAGCCGCTGCCAAGGTTGGCCGGGAAGGCACCGCCGGTAGCTCGTCCGCTGCGGTACGCCCAGGGATTCCAGGTGCGCCACGGTGATGACACCCAACCTGCTGGCCGAGAAGAGTGCCTCCGAGTCGCGCGCCCACGTTTGTCTGACCACGCGTCGATCGTCGCCGGGTCGGTCGCGACACGGAAGACCTTTCCGTGATCTGTGGACTACTCGCGGTAATAACGGGTGACTGTGGACAACTCCGAAACGTCTTGAATGACTCATTCAGGTCTTCGGAGGTCCTGAATGACTCATTCAAGACGTTTGGGCCGGGCAGGGCGGGAGCTGACGAGCCACCACTCGACCCCACCGGGTTCCGCGGGTGTCCCCCACTGGGACCCACCCTGGCTCCCCACCTGACCCCACGAACAGCCCCTAGGGTTCTTTCGCGGCCGTTATGCGGACGCATGGGGTGCAGCTGAGGTTGCTCCGGACCCCGGCGCGGGGGATCTTGGCCACCGTCCCCCACGGCACCCCCCACTGACCCCCACCCTGCTGACCTGCGCAAACAAAGCACACGACGGAGTGGTCCGTCCGTTTGTCGCGTTGACTGTGGTGAAAAGTGGGGTACGGTGGTGGCCAGTGGGGCGGAAGGGAAGCCCCGGAGCCGCAGGCGGAGGTTCGCCACCGGGTGCGGTAGGGAGGTGGAGGCCGTGTTCCTCGGCACCCACACCCCGAAACTGGACGACAAAGGGCGGCTCGCGCTGCCCGCGAAGTTCCGTGACGCCTTGGCGGGTGGGCTGATGCTTACCAAGGGGCAGGATCACTGCCTCTTCGTCTTCCCCCGCGCCGAGTTCGAGCAGATGGCGCGCAAGGTCGCCGAGGCCCCGTTCACCAACGAGGCGGTTCGGGCCTACCAGCGCTACCTGTTCGCGGGCACGGACGAGCAACGACCGGATGGCCAGGGGCGCATCAGCATCGCGCCCGAGCTCCGCCGCTACGCGGGGCTCAGCAAGGACTGCGTGGTGATCGGGGCGATCACCAGGCTCGAGATCTGGGACGCCCAAGCGTGGCAGGGCTACCTGGAAGAACACGAAGACAGCTACGCGAAGGCTCGAGAGGAAGTACTGCCGGGCGTCTTCTAGGCGTGCGGTCGCGGTGCACCTTCGTCGTCGGGGGACGAGAGGTTCGCCGCCCGCACCGACTGGGAGACGTCCACCCGGATGCCGTGAGGCCTCTGTCCGCTCAACAGCCCTGGTGCACCTTCCCCGGTACCAGGTCGGCAGCGGGCGGACAGGGACCTGACGGCATCCGCCATATTTCCCCCGGGCCGCCCAGGCGAGAGAGGGGGAGGGAACACCATGACGGCACCCGAGCACGTACCGGTACTGCTGAGGCGGATCGTCGAGCTGTTCACCCCCGTGTTCGCCGAGCGCGACGGCGTCCTCGTGGACGCGACCGTCGGCCTCGGCGGGCACTCCGACGCCCTCCTCGAAGCGTTCCCGCGGCTGCGTCTCGTCGCCCTGGACCGGGATCCGGCCGCGCTGGAGAAGTCGGCGGAACGCCTCGCCCGCCACGGTGACCGCGTCGACTTCGTGCACACCGTCTACGACGGACTCCCCGAAGCGCTCGCCGGGCTGGGCCTGGAAAGCGCCGACGGCATCCTGTTCGACCTCGGCGTCTCGTCGATGCAGCTGGACCGCGCCGAGCGCGGGTTCGCCTACTCGAAGGACTCGCCGCTGGACATGCGGATGGACCCGACCACCGGGTTCACCGCCGCCGACGTCCTCAACACCTACGCGCCCGGCGAGCTGATCCGGATCCTGCGGGACTACGGCGAGGAACGCTTCGCGCAGCGGATCGTCAAGTCCGTCGTGGCCGCGCGGGAGCAGGAGCCGTTCACGAACAGCGGGCGCCTGGTCGAACTGCTCTACGACGCCGTCCCGGCCGCCACCCGCCGTACCGGCGGGCACCCGGCCAAGCGCACCTTCCAGGCGCTGCGGATCGAGGTCAACGGCGAGCTCGAAGTGCTGCGCCGGGCCATGCCGGCGGCGCTGGGCGCGCTGCCGGTCGGCGGGCGGATCGTCGTCGAGGCCTACCAGTCCCTGGAAGACCGGCTGGTCAAGCAGTCGCTGGCCGAGCTCGCGAAGTCCCGCACCCCGGAGGGGCTTCCGGTCGAGCTGCCCGGACACGGACCGGAGCTGAAGCTCCTGACCCGGGGGGCAGAAAAGGCCGGCGAAGAGGAGATCGAACGGAACCCGCGCGCCGCTTCGGTGCGGTTGCGGGCCGCAGAGAGGATCGGAGAGCCGCGATGACCGCTCCCACGAAGTCCCGCCGCCGGAACGCGCCGGCGACGCGGGGCCGCAGCGAGGCCGCCCGCACCTCGACCACCGCCGAGCCGGACCCGCAGACCCTCGAGCCGGGCAAGGCCGCGCCGCGCCGCGCTTCGCGGGGCCGCACGTCCGCGGCCGAGCGTGCCTACGCGCGCCGCGCCCAGCGCGCCGACCTGCTCAAGGAACGCGAGCCGCGGCCCGCGCCGAAGCTCGCCGAGCCGGGTGCGGCTCGCGAGTCCACGGGCCGGCTCAAGCTGCGGCTGCCGAAGTCGCGCGCGTCGTTCGTGCTGCTGATGATGGCGCTGCTGGCCGCCGGCGTGGCGACCACGCTGTGGCTGACCACGCAGGCGATCGCCGACTCCTACCGGCTCGAGCAGCTGCGCTCGACCAACTCGGACCTGGCCGAGACGAAGGAACAGCTGCAGCGCGACGTCGCGAAGGCCGAGTCGCCCGCGTCGCTGGCCCCCGCGGCCCAGCAGCTGGGCATGGTGCCGGGCGGCGACCCGGCACGCATCCTCGTGGGCCCGGACGGGAAGACGTCGCTGGTCGGCGAGCCCAAGAAGGCCAAGGCGGACGCGCCGGCGGTGCCGGTCGCGCCGCCGGCCGCGCCCGCCGCGGGCACGCAGTCGCAGCAGGGCGTGCCGATCGAGGGTGACCAGCCGGCCGTGCCCGCCGACGAGCAGCCGGTGCCGCCGGCGCAGCCGGGCGGCGGCCAGTGATGGCTTCGAGCCGGGGACAGGCCCGCGCGCGCACCACCGGCAGCGCGCGGCGGACCTACGCGGCCGGGACGCGCAGCGCGGCCGCGCGGCGGGGCAACGGCGGCAACCGCGGCCGGTTCTCCGCCGTGCGCCTGATCCTGGTCGCGTTGCTGCTCGTCGCGGGCGCGAAACTGGTGCAGGTGCAGTGGTTCGAAGCCGGGGCGCTCTCCGAGGCGGCCGAGAAGCAGCGCACCCAGAACATCGACATCCCGGCCCAGCGCGGGTCCATTGTGGACCGCAATGGCGCCAAGCTGGCGTTCAGCGTCGAGGTGCGCTCGCTGTCGGTGAACCTCAAGGCGCTGCACAAGAGCATGGACGACTTCGCCACGAAGAACCCCGGCACGAAGAAGACGTTCGACGCCGAGACCGCCGCGGCCGCCAAGTACATCGCGGCCAAGGTGCCGAACCAGCTCACCGAGCAGCAGCTGCTGGACCTGTTCCACAAGCAGGCGTCCTTCACCTACCTCGAGCACAACGTCGAGCCGTCGCTCGCCGCCGACATCGTCAAGCACTTCGCGTGGATCGGCGTCGAGAAGCGCGCCCTGCGCGAATACCCGGGCGGCAGCCTGGCCTCCAACATCGTCGGCGCGGCGAACTGGCGCTCCGACGACCCGGACGTGTCCAAGCACAACCTGCACGGCCTGGTCGGGCTCGAGCTGCTGCGCGACAACGACCTGGCGGGCACCCCGGGGCGGATGCTGGTCAACACCAAGAACGGCAGCGACAACGTCGTCATCCCGGGCACCGAGCGCGACCTGCAGGCCGCCGTGCCGGGCTCGGACCTCGAGCTGACCATCGACTCCGACCTGCAGTACGAGGTGCAGCGCCAGCTTGCGGACTACGTCCAGCAGTCGCACGCCAAGGGCGGGCAGGCGGTCGTCCTGGACGCCAAGACCAGCGAGGTCTACGCGCTGGCCAACAACACGTCGTTCGACCCGAACGACCAGTCGACGTGGACGACCGACGACCTGGCCAACCCCGCGGTCACCACGCCGTTCGAGCCCGGCTCGGTCAACAAGGTCGTCACCGCCACCGGGGCGATCGACTACGGCGTCGCGACGCCCGAGTCGACGATCCAGGTGCCCGGCTCGCTGCAGGTGGCCGACAAGACCGTGCACGACGCCTGGACCCACGGCACGCAGACGTTCACCACCGCCGGGATCTTCGCCAAGTCGTCCAACATCGGCACGCTGCTGCTGGCGCAGAAGATCGGCGAGGAGCGCTACGCCGGCCTGCTCAAGAAGTTCGGGCTCGGCCAGCGCACCGGCGTCGGCCTGCCCGGCGAGAGCGCGGGGGTCGTGCCGGCGCGCAGCCAGTGGTCGGCGACCACCTTCGGCAACCTGCCGATCGGGCAGGGCCTCTCGATGACCGTGCTGCAGATGGCCGGGCTGTACCAGACGATCGCGAACGACGGCCTGCGCGTCGAACCCCGGATCGTGAAGGCGAAGGTGAACCCGGACGGGACGGCGGTGCCCGAGCCGGCGCCGAAACAGGTCCAAGTGGTCAGCCCGCAGACGGCGAAGACGGTGCGCGACATGATGCGCGCGGTCGCGCAGAACGGCAAGGGCCTGCAGAAGGGCACCGCGCCGACGGCGGCGGTCGAGGGTTACCAGATCTCCGGCAAGACCGGCACCGGTCAGCAGATCGACCCGCGGACGAAGGGCTACAGCGACCACCTGTACAACATCACCTTCGCCGGCATCCTGCCCGCGGACCACCCCCGGTTCGTCGTCGGGATCCGGCTGGACGCGCCCGACACGACGCTGCCGGTCGGGCACTCCGCCGCGCCGCTGTTCCACAGCATCGCGTCGTACCTGACGCAGCGGTTCCAGATCCCGCTGTCGGACGGGCCGTCGCCGGAGGTCCCGCTCATCGTGCCGTGAGCACGATCCGTGAAGGCCCCCTTACCGCTTCTTGGTCCGTGAAGGCCTCCTTGCCGGCTTCTTGAGCCGGGAAGGAGGCCTTCACGGCTTTTCGGCCGGGCATCGTCCACTTCGGCTGGTCGCGGGCGGGAAAGTGTTGCGGGGCAAGAGGGTCTGCCGACGCATCTAGCACATGTGCCTCAGCCGCGCGCAATCGCCGTACCGCGTGCGGGCCCCCCGGACGGCCGCCGGTAGCCTCTTGGCCGTGTCCGTGTCATCGTCCAGTTCCCAGGTGCCGGAAAGCCCGGTGAAAGCGGTCCCCGCGCCGCCGCGCCCGGCGCGCATCGACCCGGTCCCGCTGGCGACCCTCCTCGCCAGGGCGGACGCGCGGCTGATCGCCGACCGCCCCGACGCCGCCGAGATCACCGTCACCGGCACCACCCTGCGCGCCCAGCACGTGCTGCCCGGCGACCTCTTCGCCGCCCTGCCCGGCGCCCGGGCCCACGGGGCCGACTTCAGCGACCAGGCGATCGCCGCGGGCGCCGTCGCGGTCCTCACCGACGCCGACGGGGCCGAGCGCCCCGCGCTGCGCGACGCCGGCGTCCCGATCCTCGTGCACGCCGACCCGCGCGCCGCCCTCGGCGAGATCGCCGCCTGGATCTACGGCGAGCCGTCGCTGCGGCTGGCCGTCCTCGGCGTCACCGGGACCTCGGGCAAGACCACGACGTCCTACCTGGTCGACGCCGGCCTGCAGGCGGCCGGCCTGACCACCGGGCTGATCGGCACCGTCGAGACCCGGATCGCCGGCGAGCGGCTGGTCAGCGGGTTCACCACGCCGGAGGCGCCGGACCTGCAGGCGCTGCTCGCGGTGATGCTGGAGCGCGGCGTCACGCACGTGCCGATGGAGGTCTCCAGCCACGCGCTGGCGCTGGGCCGCGCCAACGGCACGCGGTTCGCGGTCGGCGCGTTCACCAACCTCTCCCAGGACCACCTGGACTTCCACAAGGACATGCAGGAGTACTTCGCCGCGAAGTCGCTGCTGTTCGACGGCCGCTCGACCACCGAGGTCGTCGTGGTCGACAGCGCCTGGGGCCAGGCGCTGCTCACGCCGCAGACGGTCACGGTGACCACGGATCCCGGCACCGACGCGGCGTGGAAGGCCACCGACCTGCAGGCCACCCCGCACGGCGAGCAGACGTTCACCCTGCACGGCCCGGACGGCGTCAGCGCACCCGCCCGGATCCCGCTGCCCGGCGAGTTCAACGTCGCCAACGCCGTGCTCGCGGCGGCGATTTTGAGTACGGCCGGGGTGAGCCTGGAGCACATCGTCACCGGGCTCGGCCGGGTGCAGGTGCCGGGCCGGATGGAGCGGGTCTACGTCGGCCAGGAGTTCACCGCCGTCGTCGACTACGCCCACAAGCCGGCCGCGGTCGCGCAGGGCCTGGACGCGCTGCGGGCCCGCACCGAGGGCCGGATCATCACCGTGCTCGGCTGCGGCGGCGACCGCGACACCGCGAAGCGCCCGATGATGGGCGAGGCGGCGGCCCGCCGCAGCGAGGTCCTGATCGTCACCGACGACAACCCGCGCTCCGAAGACCCGGCGGCGATCCGCGCCGCGATGCTCGCCGGCGCCCGCGCCGTCGGGCCCGCCGAGGGCGGCGAGGTCGTCGAAATCGGCGACCGCCGCGAAGCCATCGAGCACGCCGTCGCGCTCGCCGGGCCCGGCGACATCGTCTTCCTCGCCGGCAAGGGGCACGAGTCCGGCCAGGAGGCCGGCGGTGTCGTGCACCCGTTCTCCGACCGCGACGAGCTGGCCGCGGCCATCCGCAACAAACTCGAGGTGAGTGTGTGATCGTGCTCAGCCTGGCCGAGATCGCCGACATCGTCGGCGGCCGGCTGCACCGCGCCGACCCGGGCGCGCAGGTGACCGGCAGCGTGGAGTTCGACACCCGGAAGCTCACGCCCGGCAGCCTGTTCGTCGCCCTGCCGGGGGAGAAGGTCGACGGCCATGACTTCGCCGCGCAGGCCGCCGAGGCCGGTGCCGTGGCCGTGCTGGCCGCCCGCGAGGTCGACGCGCCCGCGATCGTCGTGCCGCCCCTGGCCGAGGGCGAGGCCCACGAGCGGTCGGTCGCGCTGACCGGCGACAAGGACGGGTCCGGCGCCGCCGTGCTGGCCGCGCTCGCGAAGCTCGCCCGGTACGTCGTGCAGCGGCTGTCCGAGGGCAGCCTGACCGTCGTCGGCGTCACCGGGTCGTCCGGCAAGACGTCGACGAAGGACGTCATCGCGCAGCTGCTCGAGCCGCTCGGCCCGACGGTCGCGCCGCCCGGGTCGTTCAACAACGAGCTGGGGCACCCCTGGACGGCGCTGCGGGCCGACGCACAGACCCGGCACCTCGTGCTGGAGCTGTCCGCGCGCGGGCCCGGGCACATCGCCCACCTCGCCGAGATCGCCCCGCCGCGGATCGGCGTGGTGCTCAACGTCGGCACCGCGCACGTCGGCGAGTTCGGCTCCCGCGAAGGCATCGCGAAGACCAAGGGCGAGCTGGTCGAGGCCCTCCCCGCGGACGGCGTCGCGATCCTCAACCTGGACGACCCGCTGGTCGCGGCCATGGCGAGCCGCACGAAGGCCCGCGTCGTGTTCGTCGGCGAAAGCGCCTCGGCGCAGGTCCGCGCGGAGAACATCACCCTCGACGACGAGGCCCGCGCGTCCTTCCGGCTGGTCACCCCGGCCGGCGAGGCCGACGTGAAGCTGCCGCTGCACGGCGAGCACCACGTCGGCAACGCGCTGTCCGCCGCGGCGGTCGCCCTGGAGCTGGGCGCGACGCCGGACGAGATCGCCGCGCGCCTGTCCGGGCTCGAACGGCGCTCGGCGCGGCGCATGGAGGTCGTCACGCGGCCCGACGGCGTCACGATCCTCAACGACTCCTTCAACGCCAACCCCGAGTCGATGCGGGCCGGCCTGAAGGCCCTCGCGGCGATGACGCGCGACAGCGGCCGCCGGTCCTGGGCCGTGCTCGGCGTGATGGGCGAGCTCGGCGCGGACGCGGTCACCGCGCATGACGAGATCGGCCGGCTGGTCGTCCGGCTCAACATCGCGAAGCTCGTCGTGATCGGCCCCGAGGCGGCGGCCATGCACCAGGGCGCGCACCAGGAAGGCTCCTGGGGCGAGGAATCGACTCTGGTACCCGACGTCGGGGCCGCGATCGCCCTGCTGCATGATCAGCTCCGCCCCGGGGACGTGGTGCTGGTGAAAGCCTCCAAGGCCGCCGGCCTCTGGCGGGTGGCCGAAGCCCTGCTCGAACCCCGGGAAACCGACAACTCCGAGAATCGCTCGAACGGTGGTGACGCGTGATCAGCATCCTGATCGCGGCCGGGGCGGGCCTGCTGATCTCCATCCTGCTCACGCCCTACCTCATCCGGGTGTTCTCCCGGCAGGGCTTCGGCCAGGAGATCCGTGAGGAAGGCCCGCAGGGACACAAGTCCAAGCGCGGTACGCCGACGATGGGCGGCGTCGCGATCATCATCGCGATGGTCGTCGGGTACTTCGCCGCGCACTTGATCAACTGGATGTTCAACTCCCGCAGCGGCGCGCCGACGGCCTCCGGGCTGCTCGTGCTGATGCTCGCGGTGGGCCTCGGGATCGTCGGGTTCCTCGACGACTTCATCAAGATCCGCAAGCAGCGCAACCTCGGGCTGAACAAGACCGCGAAGCTGGTCGGCCAGCTGGTCGTCACCATCGCCTTCGCCGTCCTGGCGCTGAACTTCGCGGACTCGCGCGGCATCACGCCGGCGTCGGAGAGCCTTTCCTACGTCCGCGACCTCGCGCTGATCACCTTCCCCTCGGTGATCTTCGTGATCTTCTGCTACATCGTGATCTCCGGCTGGTCGAACGCGGTGAACTTCACCGACGGCCTCGACGGCCTGGCGGGCGGCTCGGCGGCGATGGTGCTGGCGACCTACGTCGTGATCGCGTTCTGGCAGGAGCGGCTGAACTGCGCCAACGGCCCGGCGCCCGCCTGCTACGACGTCCGTGACCCGCTCGACCTGGCGGTGGTCGCCGCCGCGGCCGCCGGCGCCTGCGTCGGGTTCCTGTGGTGGAACGCGGCCCCGGCGAAGATCTTCATGGGCGACACCGGCTCGCTGGCCCTCGGCGGCCTGGTCGCCGGGCTGTCGATGACCACCCGCACCGAGCTGCTCGCCATCGTCATCGGCGGCCTGTTCATGGTCGAGATGATCTCGGTGGTCGCGCAGATCGCGGTGTTCCGGACGACGCGGCGAAGACTGTTCCGGATGGCGCCCTTCCACCACCACTTCGAGCTCGCCGGGTGGGCCGAAACCACGGTGATCATCCGGTTCTGGCTGCTCTCGGCGATCTGCTGCATGTTCGGCCTGGGCCTGTTCTACAGCGAGCAGCTCGGCTTCGGCGGCTGACGTGCAGATCGCCGGTCGTCACGTCCTGGTCGCCGGTGCGGGGGTCACCGGCAAGTCGATCGTGCCCGTGCTCACCGAGCTGGGCGCGAAGGTCACCGTCACCGACGGCAACGCCGAGCGCCTGGCCGAACTCGAAGGCTTGGGCGCCGAGCTGGTGCCCGGCCTGACCGAGCCGCCGTCCGACGTCGTCCTCGTCGTCACCAGCCCCGGCTGGCGGCCGACGTCGCCGCTGCTGGTGGCCGCCGCCGAAGCGGGTGTCGAGGTGATCGGCGACGTCGAGCTGGCCTGGCGCGCCGGGCAGCTGCGCGACCACCCGCCGTCGTGGCTGGTGGTCACCGGGACCAACGGCAAGACGACCACCGTCGGCATGCTCGAATCGATGCTCAAGGCCGCCGGGTCGAACGCCGTGGCCTGCGGGAACATCGGCTACGCGGCCCTCGACGCGGTCCGCGCGGGCTACGACGTGCTGGCCGTCGAGCTGTCGAGCTTCCAGCTGCACTGGTCCTCGACGCTGGCGCCGGACGCGGCCGTGGTGCTCAACCTGGCCGAGGACCACATCGACTGGCACGGCTCGATGGACGAGTACGCGGCCGCCAAGGGGCGCGTGTACACCCGCGCCAAGGTCGCCGTGCACAACGCCGACGACGAGTGGTCCGCCCGGATCGCCGACGAGCACGCGCCCGAGAGCGCCCGCCGCGTCGGCTTCCGCCTGGACACCCCCACCGCCGGTGAGCTCGGCCTGGTCGAGGATCTCCTGGTCGACCGCGCCTTCGTCGCCGACCCGGCGAACAGCGCCGAAGAGCTCGCCACCCTCGCCGACGTCCGCCCGGCGGGCCCGCACAACGTCTCGAACGCCCTCGCCGCGGCCGCGCTGGCCCGCGCCCACGGCGTCCCGCCGGAGGCCGTGCTGAAGGGCCTGCGCGAGTACCAGCCGGCCCCGCACCGGGCCGTCGAGGTGGCCGAGGTCGCCGGGGTGCGGTACGTCAACGACTCGAAGGCGACCAACCCGCACGCCGCGGCCGGGTCGCTGCGCGCGCACCGGAGCATCGTGTGGATCGCCGGGGGCCAGCTCAAGGGCGCTTCCGTCGAGGAACTCGTGAGCAGCATCGCAAGCCGTCTGCGCGGAGTTGTGCTACTCGGCGTCGATTCACCCGTGATCGCCGCCGCGGTCGCGCGACACGCGCCGGATGTCCCGGTGAACAGCCTCCGTCCGGGTGACCATGAACCCATGACTGCGGCGGTGACAGCGGCCAGCGCGATGGCCCGGCCTGGTGACGTGGTGCTGCTCGCACCCGCCGCGGCGTCGTTGGACATGTTCCGCAACTACGGCGAGCGCGGCGACGCGTTCGCCGCGGCGGTGCACGTCCTCCGCGACGACGCAGCGGGGGAGCCGAGTGACGGTCACTGAGCCCAAGCCCAAGACACCGCCGAAGCGGCCGCGCCGCGAACGCAAGGAAAGCGGCTTCGTCGCGTTCCGGACGGCGCTGACCGCGTGGCTTTCGCGCCCGCTGGCGTCGTTCCACCTGGTGCTCGCCCTCACCGGCGTGATCACCGTCATCGGCATCGTCATGGTGCTGTCGGCGTCGTCGGTCGAGTCCTACAACCCGAAGACCGGCAGCGGGGTGTACTCGCTGTTCGTCAAGCACCTGGTGTTCGTCGCGCTCGGCGGCGTGGTGTTCTGGCTGGGCATGCGGGTCAAGCTGGAGCGGATCCGGCGCATGTCGGCCACCGCGACGGTCGTCTGCCTGGGCCTGCTGGTGCTGGTCCTGACCCCGCTGGGGTCGACGGTGAACGGCTCGCAGGGCTGGTTCCGGCTCGGCGACTTCACCTTCCAGCCGGTCGAGGCCGCGAAGGTCGCGCTGGCGTTCTGGGGTGCGCACATCCTGGTGATCAAGTACAACGTGATCCACCAGTGGCGGCACCTGCTGGTGCCGGTCGTGCCGATCGCGCTGCTGATGTTCGCCCTGGTCATGCTGCAACCGGACCTCGGCGGCACGGTCACCCTGGCCGTGGTGCTCCTGGCGCTGCTGTGGTTCGCCGGCGCCCCGAAACGGCTGTTCGGCGTCATCCTCGCGGGCGGCCTGGCCGGCGTGCTCGTGCTCGCCCTCATCGCGCCCTACCGGCTCGCCCGCGTCATGTCGTTCCTCTCGCCGGACGCCGACACCAGCGCCGAGGGCTTCCAGGCGAACCAGGCCAAGCTGGCGCTCGCCGACGGCGGGCTGTTCGGCAAGGGCCTCGGCCAGGGCGCGGCCAGCTGGAGCTACCTGCCGAACGTGCAGAACGACTTCATCTTCGCCCTGATCGGCGAGGAGCTCGGCTTCATCGGCTGCGTCGTGGTGCTGAGCCTGTTCGCCGGGGTCGCCGTGGTGGGCTTGCGGATCGCCACCCGCAACATCGACCCGTGGATCCGGATCGTCTCCGGCACGCTGACCGTCTTCCTCGTGGCCCAGGCCGGCATCAACATCGGCTACGTCGTCGGCCTGCTGCCGGTCACCGGCGTCACGCTGCCGCTGATCTCCTACGGCGGCACCTCGCTGGTGATCACCATGCTCATCATGGGGGTGCTCGCGAACGCCGCCCGGCACGAACCGGAGGCGGTGGCCGCGCTGCGCACACAGGGGCCGGGTAAATTCGGACGCCTGCTGCGGCTGCCCGCGCCCGATCCGTACCGCCCGCCCGCCACCCGCAAGGGGGCGGCGCGCACCGGGGCGAAGGCGGCCAGGCCCGCGCCCCGTGCGGCGCGGCCCGCCCCGGCGCAGGAACGACGCAGGTCGGTCCGCGAACCGGTGCGCCGCAGCGCGGCACGGACGAGCACGGCCACGTCTCGCGGGGCCGCGCGGACAACAGCGAGCCGTGGTACCCGGAGTACCGCGAACCGGAGAGGTCATTGGTGAGTAAGCCCGTCAAGGGAACCGAGCGAGCCGTCGCGGGCAAGGCGCCTGTGGTCGTGGTCGCCGGTGGTGGCACCGCAGGACACATCGAACCCGCACTCGCCCTGGCCGACGCCGTCATGCGGCTGCGCCCGGACGCGACCGTGATCGCCCTCGGCACCGAGCGTGGCCTGGAGAACAAGCTCGTCCCGGCCCGCGGCTACGAACTGGAGCTGATCCCGCCGGTCCCGCTGCCCCGCAAGCCGACGCCGGAGCTGCTGCGGCTGCCGCTGAAGGTCCGCGACTCCGTGCGGCGCACCCGGGAGGTGCTGGACCGGGTCGGCGCGGACGTCGTCGTCGGGTTCGGCGGCTACGTCGCCCTGCCCGCCTACCTGGCCGCGCGCGGGCGTGTCCCGATCGTCGTGCACGAGGCCAACCAGTCGCCCGGCCTGGCGAACCGGGTGGGCGCGCGGTTCGCGAAGCGGGTCGCGGTCGCCGTCGCGGGCACGCCGCTGCCGAAGGCCGAGGTCGTCGGGATCCCGCTGCGGCGGTCGATCACGTCGCTCGACCGGGCCGCGCTGCGCGCCGAGGCCCGCGCGCACTTCGGGCTGGACCCGGACGCGCCGACGCTGCTGGTGTTCGGCGGCTCGCAGGGCGCGCAGTCGATCAACGCCGCGGTCTCCGGCGCGGCCAAGGACCTGGCCGACGCCGGGGTCGGCGTGCTGCACGCGCACGGCCCCAAGAACACGCTGGTCGTGCAGGAGTTCCCGGGCCGGCCGGCGTACGCGCCGGTGCCGTACCTGGAGCGGATGGACCTGGCCTACGCGGCGGCGGACGTCGCGATCTGCCGCTCGGGCGCGATGACGGTCGCCGAGGTGACCTCGGTCGGGCTGCCCGCGGTGTTCGTCCCGCTGCCGATCGGCAACGGCGAGCAGGCCACCAACGCCCGGCCCGCGGTCGACGCCGGCGCGGCGCTGATGGTCGCCGACGCCGACCTCACCCCGGCCAAGATCGCCGAGCTGGTCGTCCCGCTGGTCGCCGACGCCGACCGCGTCGCGAAGATGGGCGCGGCCGCGGTCGGCATGGGGCACCGCGAAGCCGACGAACTGCTCGCTCGCATCGTTTTGGAGGCCGCCGGTGCTTGAGTTGCCTGAAGAGCTGCGCCGGGCGCACCTGATCGGGATCGGCGGTGCCGGCATGTCCGGCATCGCGCGGATCCTGCTGGCCCGGGGGGCTTTCGTGTCGGGCTCGGACGCCAAGGAGTCGCGCGCGCTGCTGTCGCTGCAGGCCCAGGGTGCCGAGCTGTTCGTCGGCCAGGCCGCGGCGAACCTGACCGCGCTTTCCGAGCCGCCTTCGTCGGTGGTCGTCTCGACGGCGATCAAGGAAACCAACCCCGAGCTGGTCGCGGCGCGTGCCGCGGGAATCCCGGTGCTGCACCGGGCGCAGGCGCTGGCCGGGCTGATGGAAGGCCACCGCGTCGCCTGCATCGCGGGCACGCACGGCAAGACGTCGACGACGTCGATGCTCACGGTGGCGCTGCAGCACTGCCGGCTCGACCCGTCGTTCGCCATCGGCGGCGACCTCAACGAGTCCGGGGCCAACGCCCACCACGGCGAGGGCGGCATCTTCGTCGCCGAAGCCGACGAGAGCGACGGCTCGTTCCTGACCTACTCGCCGTCGGTCGCGGTCGTGACGAACGTCGAGCCGGACCACCTGGACCACCACGGCACCGCCGAGGCCTACACGAAGGTGTTCACCGACTTCGTGGGCCGGATCGAGCCGGGTGGGCTGCTGATCGTCTGCGGCGACGACCCCGCGGCGGACGAGCTGGGCAAGCAGGCTTCGGAGCTGGGGGTCCGGGTGCGCCGCTACGGCCGCACGGTCACCGATGAGGGAGACGCCCGCGTGCTCGACTACGCGCCGGCGCCGGACGGCGGTGTCGTCCGGCTCGCGCTCGACGGCGGCGAGCTGTCGGTGCGGGTCGCGGTGCCGGGTGAGCACATGGCGCTCAACGCGGTCGCGGCGCTGCTGGCCGGGCTGGAGCTGGGCGCGCCCGCCGACGGGCTGGCGGACGGGCTCGCGGCCTTCGGCGGCGTCCGGCGTCGCTTCGAGTTCAAGGGGCGGGCCGGTGACGTCCGCGTCTACGACGACTACGCCCACCATCCGACCGAGGTGGCCGCGCAGCTGCGCGCGGTGCGGACCGCGGCCGGGACCGGCCGGGTCGTCGTCGTGTTCCAGCCGCACCTGTTCTCGCGGACCAAGCTGTTCTCGGCGGAGTTCGCTTCGGCGTTGTCCCTGGCCGACGAGGTCGTCGTGCTGGACGTCTACGGCGCCCGCGAGGAGCCGGAGCCGGGCGTGACCGGTGCGTTGATCGCCGACGCGGTGACCGTGCCGGTGCACTACGAGCCCGCGTTCGACGTCGCCGCGGGTCTGGTGGCGAGCCTCGCGCACGGGGGCGACCTCGTCGTCACCATGGGCGCCGGGGACGTGACGCAGCTGGGCCCGGAGATCCTCGCCGAGCTGGACAAGCGCTGAGCCGATGAGTCCGACCAGGGAACGCCGCCGTCCGTCCGGAGAGGACGAACGGGATCGCGCTGCCCTGGCGCGCGAACGCCGGGGGCGGCGCTCCGACGAGGAACGCCGCCGCACCCGCACCAGCGCCGCGCGCCCGAAGCCCTCGGCCGCGCGCCCGAAGCCCGGTGTGCGGAACCGGCCCAACCGGCAGGTCGAGATCCGCCGCCGGTGGGTCGCGCTGCTCTCGCTGCTGACCGTGATCGCCTTGGTGTACCTGCTGTTCTTCAGCTCGATGCTGGGGGCGAAGGACGTCTCGGTCAGCGGCTCGCGCACGGTCACGGCCGACCAGATCCGCGCGGTGGCGGCGGTGCCGGTGGACCAGCCGATGCTGCGGCTGAGCACCGACGAGATCCGCGACCGGGTGGCGGCGATGCCGGGCATCGCGACGGTCGAGGTGTCGCGGTCGTGGCCGAACACGGTCGAGATCACGGTGACCGAGCGGACGGCGATCGCGTTCTTCGACAGCGGCCCGGGCGGTGACGGCGTCCACCTGGTCGACGGCGGCGGTGTGGTGTTCAAGACGGTCCCGTCGCGGCCGGCGGGGTTGCCGGAGCTCAAGCTGCCGAAGGTGTCGGCCGACGACCCGGTGACGCGCGCGGTGACGGCGGTCCTCGGGGTGATCCCGGAGCAGCTGCTGAAGCAGGTCACGACGGCGACGGCGAAAACGCCGGCGAGCGTGGAGTTCACGCTGTCGAGCGGGAAGATCGTCCGCTGGGGGACGGCGGAGCAGACGGACCGCAAGGCCAAGGTCCTGGCGGCGCTGCTCACCCAAGAAGGCAAGGTCTACGACGTCGCGGCGCCCGAGCTGCCGACCATCACTTCCTGATTCTCCGGTTTCCCGTGCACCTTTCTTTCCGTATGCCGTACGATCTCGTATGGCATACGAGAATGAGGAGGGCGTCATGACGATCCTGGTGACGGGAGCGACCGGCAGCGTGGGCCGCCTGGTGGTCGACGAGCTGCTCGCCGCGGGGGTGCCGGTGCGGGCGCTGACCGTCGATCCGGAGCGGGCTTCGCTGCCCGCCGAAGCCGAGGTGGTGGTCGGTTCGCTGGCCCGGCCGTCGACGTTGCCGCTGGAGGGCGTCGACGCCGTGTACCTGGCGCCGATGGCGCGGACCGTCCGGCGGTTCTGTGAACTGGCGCGTGAAGCGGGCATCAAGCGGGTCGTCGCGCTGTCGGGCAGCAGCGTCGGCGATGACCACGAAGGCTCCAGCGGCAACGAGTACGGCGCCGTCGAGGAGGCGGTCCGGGAAGCCGGTTTCGCGTGGACGTTCCTGCGTCCCGGCGTGTTCATGAACAACACGCTCGACTGGGCGCACATGGTCCGCGCGGGCGAGGTCGCCCTGGCCTACGGCGACGCGACGCAGACCCCGATCGACCTCGGCGACATCGCCGCGGTGGCCGCTCGCGTGCTGACCACCGAAGGGCACGTCGGCGCTACGCACGTCCTCAGTGGACCCGAGGCGATCAGCCTGCGCGGGCAGGTCTCGGTGCTCGGATCGGTGCTGGGCAAGGAGATCCGGTTCCGCGAGCTGAGCCGGGCCGAGCAGCGGGCGCAGTGGGTCGGGTACGGCGTCCCCGAGCAGGCCGTCGACTGGATCCTCGACGGCTTCGAGGAGACGCTGCGGCATCCGCAGGTGCCGACCGGCGTGGTCGAGGAGCTGCTGGGCCGCCCGGGGACGACCTACGCGTCGTGGGTGGCCGCGCGGCGGGGGGTGTTCGCCTAGACCCGGGTGCGGGTCATTCCGGCGAGGCCCAGCAGCGGGAGGACGCCCGCGAAGACGACGACCGCCGTCCAGCCGCCGAGGTGGTAGGCGATCGAGCCCGCCTGGGAGCCGATCGCGCCACCGATGAAGAACGTGCCCAGGTAGACGCTGTTGACGCGGGCGCGGGCCGACGGGTCGAGCTGGTAGATCACGTGCTGGCCGGTCACCAGCGTCGCTTGCACGGCCATGTCGACCGCGATCGCGGCGATCGCCAGCAGGATCACGCTGTGGGCGCCGAAGCCGGCGAGCGCGAAGGCCGCCGCGCAGAGGACGAACGCGCCCGCGGTGAGCCGCCGGCCGTGGCCGTGGTCCGACCACCGCCCGGCCAGCGGCGCCACCGCGGCGCCGGCCGCGCCCGCCAGCGCGAAGAGGCCGACGCCGAGCTGGGTGTAGTTGAACGGCGGCGCGGTGAGCACGAACGCGATCGTCGTCCAGAACGCGCTGAACGCCCCGAACATCGCCGACTGGTACAGCGCGCGGTGGCGGAGGTCGGGATGCTTCGTCCACATGGCCAGGGTCGAGCGCAGCAGCTGTCCATAGTGGACGTCGGTCTTGGGTGCCCGGCGCGGCAGGATGAACCGCAGCACGACGGCGAGCGCGGCCATCGCGCCCGCCGAAATGAGGAAGACGACGCGCCAGCTGGTCACTTCGGCCAGGAAGCTGGCGACCACGCGCGAGAGCAGGATGCCGAACAGCAGCCCGCTCACGACGCGCCCGACGATCCGGCCGCGGATGGCGTCGGGGGAGATGTCGGCGGCGAACGGGATGAGGATCTGCACGACGACCGACGTCGCCCCGACGACGAGGGAGGCGATGAGCAGCACGGCGAACCCCGGCGCGACCCCGGTGACGACGAGGCCGGCGCACGCGACCGCGAGCAGCGTCGCGACGAGACCGCGGTTCTCGAGGCGGTCACCGAGCGGGACGAGCAGCAGCATCCCGGCGGCGTAGCCGATCTGGGTGGCGGTGACGACCCCACCGGCGGCGGCCTCCCCGACGCCGAAGGTGTGCCGCAGCTCCGCGAGCAGCGGCTGGGCGTAGTAGAGGTTGGCGACGGTCAGCCCACAGGAGACGGCCAGCAGCAGCACGAGCCATCCGGGCGGCGCGTCCTGCTTCGTGTCCGTCATGCGTGCCCCCTTGTGGAACCGGTTTGATCGGTTCCCGACGGTACCAGTCAAACCGGTTCCGGCGTACTGTGACCCTTATGACGGACCGATTCCGCGCGGGAGCGGGCAGACTGTGCCTCGACTTCATCCGGACGCTGCGTTATCGCGGGACGCCCGCGGAAGTGGAGGAGCTGCCCGACGCGGCGGCGTGGGGAGCGTGGATCGACGCGTTCGGCCCGTTCGGGACGCCGGTGCGCCCCACGTCAGTGGACGACGCGTGGGTGGTGCGCGAGGCGATCCATGCGTTGCTCACTTCGCCGGTGCGGGACCCGGTGCGCCGGAGCTTGAACCGCTTCGCGGCTCTGCCGGTGCCGTCGCCGTCCCTGACGGCTTCGGGCGAGGTGCGCTGGCAGGCCCCGGATCCGGCATCGGCGATGGTGGCGCTGCTGGCGCGGGACGCACTGGACCTGGTGACGTCACCGGAGCTCACCCGGGTCCGCCGCTGCGCCGGCCCGACGTGCGGCGCGCTGTTCCTGGACACATCCCGCCCGGGGACGCGGCGATGGTGCTCGATGGAGATCTGCGGGAACCAGGCGAAGAAGTCGACTTATCGAGCCAAGGCGGGGACCCGCGCCTAGCGTCCCAATGTGGCCTTCGGTGCGTTCAACGCACCGAAGGGCCCCTTGGGTGCGTTGAACGCAACCAAGGCCACATTGGGGCGCCGGGGACTCAGACGAGCGCTGCGTCCATCGTGATCGTCGTACCCGCCAGGGCCTTCGACACCGGGCACGTCTTCTCGGCCGTCTCCGCGTACTCCGCGAACTGCTCCGCGCTCACGCCGGGCAGTGCCGCGCGCAGCGTGATCGCGATTCCGCTGATCTCGAAGCCGCCGCCGGCGGCCGGGCCGAGGGTGACCTCCGCGCTCACGTCGATCGAGTCCGCCGTCAGCTTCTGGGCCTCCAGCACGCCCGACAGGTTCATCGCCAGGCACGACGAGTGCGCCGCCGCGATGAGCTCTTCCGGGCTCGTCTGGCCGTCCGGGTTGCCCGCGCGGGTCGGGAACGACACGGAGAACGTGCCGGCGTTGGACGAGTCCAGCGTGACCTCGCCCTTGCCCTTCTGCAGTCCGCCGGTCCAGTGGGTGGTCGCGTCACGGCTGGGCATCGAAGCCTCCAAGTGAGTACGCGGTGGCCGACGCCGTCAGCCGCCGCAGGGTTGTGATGAGTTCCCGCCGCGAAGCGTCGTCGAGGCCCAGTGCGCAGCCGATGGCCGACGGGACGGCGGAAGCGCGCGTGCGCATCGTCCGGCCCTCCTCGGTCAGGCTGATCACCACGGTGCGCTCGTCCTCGGGCAAACGCGCCCGCGTGAGCAGCCCGTTGGCTTCGAGTCGCTTGAGCAGCGGGGAAAGCGTGCCGTAGTCCAAGTGCAGCGCCTCGCCGATCTCCTTGACCGGCCGGGCGTCGGACTCCCACAGCACCAGCAGCACGAGGTACTGCGGGTAGGTGAGCCCCAGTTCGCCGAGCAGGGGACGGTACGTGTCCGTCACCGCGCGCGACGCCGCGTAGAGCGCGAAGCAGGCTTGCTCGTCCAACAGGAACTCATCCGGCACGTCAGTAAACCTAGCCCACGATTACATCGTGCACAAGGTATTCGCGAAAATCTGTCGGTGGTGCCTGGCAGACTCCCGGCATGACCGAACGACCCGAGCGCCCGAAGGTCCCGCTGACCGGTGGCGAGCGCGAAATCCTGACGAGCATGCTCGACCACCACCGCGCCACGGTCGCGTGGAAGAGCGGCGGGCTCACCGAAGAGCAGGCCCGTCGCGTCCACCTGCCCAGCGAGCTGACGACCATCGCCGGCCTGCTCGCCCACCTCACGCTGAACGAGTGGTTCTGGTTCGCCGTGGTCGTCGACGGCGAAGAGGACACCTGGGAGGAGAAGCTCGAGCAGGACCCGGACGCGGAGTTCCGGATCCCACCCGAGACGACACTGGCCCGGCTTCGAGCCGACTACGAGAAGCAGTGCGCCCGCAGCCGCGAGATCGTCGCCGAGCACGGCCTGGACGACGAAGTGACGCACAAGGACGAGACCTTCAACGTCCGCTGGGTCGTCACGCACATGATCGAGGAGACCGCCCGGCACGTCGGCCACCTCGACCTGCTGCGCGAGCTGACCGACGGGCTCACCGGGGAGTGACCTTCTTGGGCGGCAACGGGAAGAAGCCGCTGGTCCGCTCGACGTAGTGTGCGTACGCCGGTCGCGTCTTCGCCATTCCCTTCTCCAGCATGGGTTTTCCCGTGCCACGGGCCAGGGTGAACGTCATCGCGATGGGGGAGAGGATCGTCAGCGCGCCCGGCCACGTCGAGCAGGCCAGCAGGTAGAGGCCCCACCACACGCACGCGTCGCCGAAGTAGTTCGGGTGCCGCGTGTAGCGCCACAACCCCGTGTCGAGCACTTTCCCCTTCGAAGCCGGATCCGCCTTGAACCGGCGCAGCTGCTCGTCGCCGATCGTCTCGAACCCGAACCCGATCAGCCACACCACGACACCGAGCCAGCCGAGCACGCCGAACCCGGTGCCGTACATCGCGAACTGCGCCGGCAGCGAGACGAAGTACAGCACCAGGCCCTGGAACAGGTACACGCGGACGAAGATGCGGAGCGGCTCCTGCCGCATCCGCGCGTACCGCGGGTCTTCCGGCAGCTTGTGGTTGCGCAGGTGCAGGTGCAGCGAAAGGCGGCCGCCCCAGACGACCGTCAGGACCAGGACCACCAGTCGCAGCGCCAGGGGACCGTCGCCGAACGGGAACGCGGCCAGCGCGACGACCGCGAAGCCGAGCCCCCAGAACGTGTCGACCGTGTCGTAGCGCTTGCGCGCCCGCGCGATCCCGAAGGTCGCCACGACCGCCACGACCGTGACGGCGGCGGTGATCAGCAGCGTGTTTCCGAGCGTCATCAACACCACTCCCGCGTCGCCGGCATGCCGCTGACGCCGTGCTCGTCCGGTCGCACGCTCAGGATCTGGTCCACGCCCATCCGGTTCTCCTCGAACGCCAGTGCCCCGCCCACCAGGTAGAGCCGCCAGACCCGCGCGCCGGTCTCGCCGATCAGCGCGACGACCTCGGCCCAGTTCTCCTCCAGGGTGTCGGCCCAGGCCCGGACCGTCCAGACGTAGTGCTCGCGCATCGCGTGCACGTCCCGGACCTCGAGGCCGGCCGACTCGAGGTGCTCGACCGTCCGGCCCACCGGGCGCATCGTCATGTCTGGGGCGATGTAGCGCTCGATGAACGCGCCGCCGCCGGGGGCCACGGTCCCCCGGGACATCTGCTGGATGAGCACGCGCCCGCCCGGCTTCACCATGCGATGCAGCGTCGCGGTGTAGGCCGGGTAGTTGACCTCGCCGACGTGCTCGCCCATCTCGATCGACGCCACCGCGTCGAACGGCGCGTCCGGCAGTTCGCGGTAGTCCTGCCGGCGCACCTCGACGCGGTCTTCGAGGTCGTGCTGGGCGAGCCGGCCGCGGATGTGCTGCAGCTGCTCGGCCGAGAGCGTGATGCCGACGGCGTGCACACCGTGGTGCTTGGCCGCGTGGACCAGCAGCGAACCCCAGCCGCAGCCGATGTCGAGCAGCCGCATGCCCGGGCGCAGCCCCAGCTTGCGGCAGATCATCTCCAGCTTGTCGTGCTGCGCCTCGGCCAGTCCGTACCCCGGTTCTTCGGAGGTGAAGTACGCGCTGGAGTAGGCCATCGACTCGTCCATGAGCAGCTGGTAGAACGCGTTGCTCAGGTCGTAGTGGTGCGCGATCGCGGACTTGTCCCGCAGCAGGCTGTGCAGCTTCCCGCTCAGCCGGGCCTCCTCGGCCGGCGGCTTCGGCGGGAGCCCGGCGACCCCGAGCGACGCGGCGAGCTTGACCGCCTCCAGCCAGTCGCGCGGGCCGAGCTTCACCCGATTCAGCTCCCCCGTGCGGGTGAGGGCCCAGATGCGGCGGAAGCCGTCCGCCAGGTCTCCTTCGACGTCGAGGTCACCGGTGACGTAGGCGCGGGCGAGACCCAGCTCACCCGGCGCGAACAGCAGGCGGCGCAGGGCGCGCCGGTTGCGTAGGACCACGGTGGGCGCGTCCACTGGGCCGGCGCGGGTTCCGTCCCAGGTCCGCAGGCCGACGGGGAGCTGCCCGCCGAGGAGCTTTTCGGCGAACGAGGCGAGGCGGTGCGCGGTGCTGTTCGGCATGTCCGGGATTCGCTCTCTGCTGCGCGGTGGATTGGTGCCGCGTCCATCCAATCCACTTCCGGCCCGGCGGCGAAGTACCGGTGTGGAGATCACGGGAGAACGCATCGCCGTCATCGGCAGCGGGGTGGCCGGGCTGACGGCGGCATACCTGCTGCAACGCAAGCACGAGGTCCTGCTGTTCGAGTCCGAAGACCGGCTGGGGGGGGCACGCGCACACCCACGACGTGCCCAGTGCCCACGGCGGCACCATCGGCGTGGACTCGGGCTTCATCGTCCACAACGAGCGCACCTACCCGACGCTGCTGAAGCTGTTCGCGGAGCTCGGCGTGCACACCCGCGACACCGAGATGTCGATGAGCATCCGGTGCGACGGCTGCGGCCTGCAGTACGCCGGTGCGAAGGGGCTGCCCGGGCTGTTCGCCCAGCGCGGCAACCTCGTCCGCGCCCGCTACCTGCGGATGCTGGCCGAGGTGAAAAAGTTCCATCGGCACGCGAAACGGCTGCTGGAAGCGAAAGACACCGGCGACGTCACGCTCGGCGCGTTCCTCGCCATCGGCGGCTACACCCGCTACTTCACCGACCACTTCATGCTGCCGCTGGTCTCGACGGTCTGGTCGGCCGACCGCAGCGACACGCTGCGCTACCCGGCGCGCTACCTGTTCGAGTTCCTCCGCAACCACGGCATGCTCTCGGTCAAGAACTCGCCGTCCTGGCGGACCGTCGTCGGCGGGTCCCGCGAATACGTCGAACGCGCGGCCAAGCAGCTCACCGCGGTGCACCTGTCCACGCCGGTCCGGTCGGTGCTGCGGACCGCCCGCGGCGTCGAGATCCGGGACGACGCCGACACCCCGCACCGCGTCGACAAGGTCGTCGTCGCCACGCACGCCGACCAGGCGCTGTCGCTGCTGGCCAACCCGACCGGTGCCGAGCGCGAGGTGCTCGGCGCGTTCCGCTACTCGGAGAACGAAGCCTGGCTGCACACCGACACGAGCGTGCTGCCGTCGCTGGCCGACGCCCGCGCGGGCTGGAACTACCGGGCCCCCGCGTGCGGCGCCCCGACCGGCGCGGTCCAGGTCAGCTACGACATGAACCGCCTGATGCGGCTGGACGAGCCGACCGGTTACGTCGTCACGCTCAACCCGGGCGAGGGCACCGGCAAGGAGGCGCTGGTCGCCAAGATGCGCTACGAGCACCCCGTCTACACGCCGGAATCCGTTGCGGCGCAACGACGGCTGCCCGATCTCAACGACGGCGTCTTCGCCTACGCCGGCGCCTACCACGGCTGGGGCTTCCACGAGGACGGTTGTTCTTCGGGTGCCCGCGCCGCCGAAAGCCTCGGAGTGGCTTGGTGACGAACGCGCTCTACGACGCCACGGTCGCGCACGTGCGGCGGATCGACCCGCCGCACTCCTTCACGCACCGCGTGTACCTGTGGCTCGTCGACCTCGACGCACCGCCGCGGCTGCCGTGGTGGCTGCGGCCGTTCGCGCGGTTCGACCGCCGCGACCACTTCGTCGCCGGCGACCCGCGCGGGATCCGGGAGAAGCTGGACGCGTGGCTCGCCGAGCGCGACGTCGATCTGCGCGGCGGCAAGGTCGTCATGCTGGCCGCCGCGCGCGTGCTCGGGTACGTGTTCAACCCGATCAGCGTCTACTGGTGCCACGACCCCGAGGGCCGGCTCGCGTGCGTCGTCGCCGAGGTGCACAACACCTACGGCGGCCGGCACGCCTACCTGCTGCACCCCGACGAGGCCGGCCGCGCCCGCGCGGACAAGGCGTTCTACGTCTCGCCGTTCCAGGAGATGGACGGCGAGTACCGGATGCGCCTGCCGCACCCGGAAGCGTTGCTCGACCTCACCGTGGCGTTGCGCCGCGGGACGACCACGCCGCTGGTCGCTACGCTGCGGGGAGTTCGCCGCCCGGTGAACCCGCGGTGGCTGGTCCGGCTCGTGCTGGCCCGGCCGCTGCTCCCGCAGCGGGTGTCCGCGCTGATCCGCCGCCACGGCGTCGCGTTGTGGCTGCGGAGGGCCGCGGTCGTGCCGCGCACCCCGCAGAACGCCGGAGGACAGCTGCATGGATGAGTCGGCCCGCCGGCGCCCCGTGGCGCCGGTTCCTTCGGACGCCCCCGCCGCGCCCACCGCGGAGGAGCTCATGGCGCGCGTCGCGAAGGGCGACGAGCGGGCCTTCGAGCTGCTCTACGACCAGCTCGCCGGGCCGATCTTCGGGCTGGTGCGGCGGATCGTGCGTGACGCGGCCCAGTCCGAAGAAGTCGCCCAAGAGGTGCTCGTCGAGCTCTGGCGCACCGCGACGCGGTACGCGCCGGACAAGGGTTCGGCGCTGAACTGGGCGATGACCCTGGCGCACCGCCGCGCGGTCGACCGCGTCCGCTCGGCGCGCGCGAGCACCGAGCGGGAGCAGAAGGCGACCTTCGAAGCCGCCCGCGGCCGTCCGTTCGACGAGGTCGCCGAGTCCGTCACCGCGCGGCTCGAACGCTCCCAGGTGCGCAAGTGCCTGTCCTTCCTGACCGATCTGCAGCGCGAATCCGTGCTGCTCGCCTACTACCAGGGCTATACGTATCGCGAGGTGGCCGAAGTGCTGTCGACGCCGCAAGGAACCATCAAGACGCGGCTCCGGGACGGGCTGATCCGCCTGCGCGACTGCCTGGGGGTGACCGCGTGAGCACGCCCGAGATGCACACCCTCGCCGGCGCCTTCGCCCTCGACGCCGTCTCCGACCTCGAGCGCGCGGAGTTCAGCCGCCACCTCGAGCAGTGCGACTCCTGCGCGCAGGAGGTCGCCGAGCTGCGCGCGACCGCGGCCCGGCTGGGCGCGGCGATGGCCGAGGAGCCGCCGCCCGAGTTCAAGGACCGCGTCCTGACCGCCATGCACGCGACCCGCCAGCTGCCGCCGCGGACGCGGCCCGGCTCGCCCGACCGGCACCGGCGGTCGGGGCGGGCCCCGCGCTGGGCGGTCGTCGTGGCGGCCGCGGCCGCCGTCGTCGGGCTCGCCGCGGGCGGGGTGTTCGGCGGGATCGCGCTGACCCAGCAGCAGGAGCTGCAGTCGGCGCAGACGCAGCTCGACCAGGCGAAGAACCGCTACGCGCCGGTGGCGACGCTGCTCGCGGCGCCGGACGCGAAGACCGCGCACGGCGAGTCGCCCACCGGCGGCGGCGTGACGGTCGTCCTGTCGAAGTCGCTGAACCGCGTGATGGTGATGGACGCGGGGCTGCCGGCGCAGCCGGGCGGGAAGGTGTACGAGGCCTGGCTGATCACCGGTACGGACGCGCCGCGCTCGGCCGGGGTGATCGCCTCGGCGGCCGACGGTGGCCTGGTCGTGGCCGACGGCGTGGGGTCCGCGGACAAGCTCGCCGTGAGCGTCGAACAGGCCGGTGGATCGCCCAGCGGGGCGCCCACGGACGTGCTCATGAGCATGTCCGTACCGGCCTGATCCACGCCATAGCAGACGGGGCCGGAGCGGTGAACGCGGCTCCTCGCTCTTGCGCGCTCGAACGTGTTGTGGCAAAACACCTTTGCGACACACGGCGTGCCTACTGGATTAGAGCCTGCCTGGTGCCTACCGTCCTGCCTAACGTCGGCAGTTGACATAACTCTCAATCTGGGGTTTAGGTTGAGAGTCGATCACCGGCCGGCGGGCTGTACGGGCACAACGATCAGGAAGGCGGACTTCGATGACGCCCCCGCACAACTACCTTGCGGTGATCAAGGTGGTCGGCATCGGCGGTGGCGGCGTGAACGCCGTGAACCGCATGATCGAGGTCGGCCTCAAGGGTGTCGAGTTCATCGCGGTGAACACCGACGCCCAGGCACTGCTCATGTCCGACGCCGACGTCAAGCTGGACATCGGCCGCGAGCTGACCCGTGGCCTCGGCGCGGGCGCCGCCCCCGAGGTCGGTCAGAAGGCCGCCGAAGACCACCGTGAAGAGATCGAAGAGGTCATCAAGGGCGCCGACATGGTGTTCGTGACGGCCGGCGAAGGCGGTGGCACCGGTACCGGTGGCGCCCCGGTCGTGGCGCAGATCGCCCGCAAGCTGGGCGCGCTGACCATCGGCGTCGTGACGCGCCCGTTCACCTTCGAGGGCAAGCGCCGCGGCAAGCAGGCCGAAGACGGCATCCAGTCGCTGCGCAACGAGTGCGACACCCTCATCGTGATCCCGAACGACCGGCTGCTGCAGCTCGGCGACATCGGCGTCTCGCTGATGGACGCGTTCCGCTCCGCGGACGAGGTCCTGCTCTCCGGTGTCCAGGGCATCACCGACCTGATCACCACCCCCGGCCTGATCAACCTCGACTTCGCCGACGTCAAGAGCGTCATGTCCGGCGCGGGCTCGGCGTTGATGGGAATAGGGAGCGCACGCGGTGAAGGCAGGGCCATCCAGGCCGCGGAGAAGGCGATCAACTCGCCGCTCCTCGAGGCCTCCATGGATGGTGCGCACGGCGCGCTGCTTTCGATCGCGGGTGGTTCGGACCTGGGTTTGTTCGAGATCAACGAGGCCGCGTCGCTGGTGCAGGAGTCCGCGCACCCGGACGCCAACATCATCTTCGGCACGATCATCGACGACTCGCTCGGCGACGAGGTCCGCGTCACGGTGATCGCGGCCGGCTTCGACGCCGGCGCGCCGACCCACAAGAAGCTCGACCCGTCGACGTTCGGCTCCGGCTCGCGCTCGTCCGGGACCACCGCGTCGGCCTCGGCCGGCCAGGTCTCGCACCCGCCGACGCCGCCGTCGGGGGCCACCCCGGTGCCGTCGGCCGGCAGCTCCGGCTACCCGGTCGCGCCGCCGCGGTCGCACTCGCCGCTGCCCTCGGCCACGGGGAACCAGTCTTCGGGCGGGCTCCCGCAGCCGGGTGGCGGCTCCCGCGGCTACTCGCCGATGGGCTCCAACGCGACCCAGGGCAGCCTGCCCGGTCGCGCGATGCCGGTGCACGACGACCCGTCGGACGACGAGGTCGACGTCCCGCCGTTCATGCGGCGCTAGAGTCACTGGTTCGTGAAGGCCACCTTGAGGAACTTGTAGTTCCTGAAGGTGGCCTTCACGGCGTTTGGGAGGATGGGCACATGCGGGTTCGGCGAGTGGTCACGACCAGGGCGGGCGGCGCGTCGCGGCCGCCGTACGACACGTTCAACCTGGGCGACCACGTCGGCGACGACGAGGGGAACGTCTACGCCAACCGCAAGCGCCTCGCCGCCGAACTGGGCCTGGCCGAGGACAAGCTGGCCTGGATGGAACAGGTCCACGGCCGCACGGCGACCACTGTGGACGGCTCCGAGACCCGGGCCGCCGAAGCGACCGACGCGCTCGTGACCGCGACCCCGGGTGTCGCGCTCGTGGTGCTGGTCGCCGACTGCGTCCCGATCCTGCTGGCCGACGCCGAGGCCGGCGTCGTCTCGGCGGTGCACGCCGGGCGCGTCGGCACGCGGGTCGGGGTCGTCCCGGCGGCGGTCGAGGCCATGCGGGAAGCCGGTGCCGAGGTGGGCCGCATCGAGGCGCTGCTGGGCCCGGCGATCTGCGGCGACTGCTACGAGGTCCCGGCCGCCATGGCCGCCGACGTCGAGAAGCACGTTCCCGGCAGTGCCTGCAAGACCCGCCAGGGCACCCCCGGCCTCGACCTGCGCGCCGGGCTCTGGCGGCAGCTCGCGGACCTGGGCGTCGGCAAGATCGGCGTCGACCCGCGGTGCACGAACGAGGACAAGACGCTCTTCAGCTACCGCCGCGACGGGACCACCGGGCGCATCGCGGGCATCACCTGGATCGAAGCGTGACCGCCGACGTACTTCTCCCCGCGGAGGCGGCATGAGCACCGAGCGCAAGGCCGAGCTGGCCGCGAACCTCGCCGAGGTCGAAGAGCGGATCGCCGCCGCGTGCCGCGCCGCCGGCCGGCCGCGCGAGGAGGTCAAGCTGATCGCGATCACCAAGACCTTCCCCGCGTCCGACGCCGCGCTGCTCGCGGACCTCGGCGTCACCGACCTCGGCGAGAACCGCGACCAGGACGCCGGCCCGAAGACCGTCGAGGTCGCCGGGCTGCGGCCCGAGGCCACCCTGCGCTGGCACATGGTCGGCCGGCTGCAGCGGAACAAGGCGCGGTCCGTGGTCGAATGGGCACAGGAAGTGCAGTCCCTCGACTCGGCCCGGCTCGCCGACGCGCTCGCGAAGGCGGTGCACACCGCGCGTGACGCCGGTAAACGTGAGGAACCCCTCGACGTCCTGATCCAGGCCAGCCTCGACGACGACCCGGAGCGCGGCGGCTGCCCGCTGGACGAGGTCGGCGCGCTCGCCGAGCGCGTCACTCACACGGGTGAACTGCGGCTTCGCGGCCTGATGGCCGTCGCACCGCTCGGCGCGGACCCGTCAGCCGTCTTCGAACGGCTCGCTCTGGCCGGTGAGCGGCTCCGCAAAGATCACCCGAATGCCGCAGAAGTCTCTGCCGGGATGAGCCATGATCTCGAGCAGGCGATCACGCACGGCTCAACCTGTGTGCGTGTCGGAACCGCGTTGCTCGGCGGACGCGGTTTAGCCTCGCCGTAGGGAGCTCGCGCGGTCGTCACGTTTAGTGGCCGCCCGTGCGGGGCACTGACGGCGTGGAGAAGCGTTGGTGCGGGAGCGGCTAGGGCTAGGGAGAGGCATGAGCGCGCTGCAGAAGCTGAAGGCCTACTTCGGGATGGTGCCCGCTGACGACGACGGCTACGAAGCCGAGGACGATTACCGACGCGGCTACGAGGACGACTATGACTCCTACGAGGAGCCGGCCCCTCGGTCGTCGCGCTCACGGTACCGCGACGTCGACGACACGTACGACGAGCCCGTCAGCCGCAGCCGGTCACGCTCCGTGGCAGGGTCGGAGCCGGCCGTCCACGGCGCGCTCGCGATGGACCGTCAGCCGGAGCCCGTGGCGCGCCTGCGACCGGTCACCGAGCCGGTCGTGCGCCAGCCGGTGCGTGACCCGTTGAGCCGGATCACCACTCTGCACCCGACCAGTTACGCGGAGGCGCGTGCGATCGGGGAGCACTACCGCGAGGGCATCCCGGTGATCATGAACCTCACCGAGATGGAGAACGCGGACGCCAAGCGGCTCGTCGACTTCGCGGCCGGGCTGGCGTTCGCGCTGCGCGGGTCGATGGACAAGGTGACCAACAAGGTGTTCCTTCTCTCACCGCCCGATGTGGACGTCACGGCGGAGGACCGCCGGCGGATTGCCGAGGGCGGATTGTTCCTGCGCGGCTGAAGTCGCGCTTACCGCTGAGCGCAAGCAGACGTGATTTTGTCGACCCGATGCCGCGTCGACCCCCTCAACTGCGTCTTCACCGAGGACGCCCGGTTAGAGTAGGTACGTGGAAGCTGTGTGGCTGGTCGTCTGGTACGTGCTGTTCGCCTTCTGGCTGCTGCTGACGGCACGGATCGTGATCGAACTCGTCCGGACGTTCGCCCGTGAGTGGCATCCGGCCGGGGGGGTTGCGGTGACGCTCGAGACCATCTACACAGTGACGGACCCGCCGGTTCGTCTGTTCAGACGAATCATTCCGATGGTTCGAATCGGCGGCGTCGGACTGGACTTGTCGATTATGGTGCTGCTGTTGGTTGTGTTCTTCGCGATGCAACTGGCGACTCCAAGTTGATCGGGGAAACTTGGGTGGACCCTGCAGGCCATGGAGTGCGTGAGGTGATCTGATGTCGTTGACCCCCGCTGACGTGCATAACGTTGCGTTCAGCAAGCCGCCCATCGGCAAGAGGGGCTACAACGAGGACGAGGTGGACGCGTTCCTCGACCTGGTGGAGACCGAGCTGGCCCGCTTGATCGAAGACAACAACGAGCTGCGCCAGCAGATGGAGCAGCTCGATGCCGAGCTCGAGTCGACTCGTGGCGAGCTCGACAGTGCCAAATCCGCGCCCCCGATGCGTGAGGAGCCCTCGCGGCGCCTCGCGCCCGTGCCGCCGCCACAGTCGGCCATGGAGCAGACCCAGGCGCACTCGATGGTCGGCGACAGCGCCGAGCCGAACGTGCAGGCCGCCAAGGTCCTGGGCCTGGCACAGGAGATGGCCGACCGGCTGACCGCCGAGGCGAAGACCGAGTCCGACGGGATGCTGGCCGAGGCCCGCACCAAGTCCGAGCAACTGCTCTCGGACGCCCGGGCGAAGTCCGACTCGATGGTCAACGAGGCGCGCACGCGCGTCGACACGATGCTGAACGACGCGCGGACCCGGGCCGAGACGCTGGAGCGCCAGGCGCGCGACAAGGCGACGACGCTGGAGCGCGAGTCGCAGCGCAAGTACACCGAGACGATGAACAGCCTGAACTCCGAGAAGGGCGGGCTGGGCAAGAAGATCGAAGAGCTGCGCACGATCGAGCGGGAGTACCGCACGAGGTTGCGCGGGTTCCTCGAGTCCCAGCTGCGCGAACTCGACGACCGAGGCTCCGCCGCACCCGCGTCGGCCTCCTCGAACTCCGGCCAGTCGTCCGGTTCGTCGAGCGGCGGCCAGGGTTACTCGTTCGGCCCGCGGGCCGAAGCGGGCTGAGTTTTCCTCCGGGGCCACCCCGTCGGCACGAGCCGGCGGGGTGGCCCACGGTTCGGAGTCGATCCGGTACCGCACGTGGGCGGGTCGACCGACGATCTTGCCCCGTTCGTGCTGTAATTCAGCGTGCTTTACATCGTGCTGGTACTGGTACTGGCGGCTCTGGGGTTGCTCGTCTCCGCGCTCATCACCGCTTCTTCGCTGTGGGCGTGGGTTTCCATCGGCCTCTCGGTGCTCGCCGGGCTGATCCTGGTCGCCGACTGGCTGCGCCGCCGGCGTCGTCCGGCGGCACCCGCCGAACCCGCACCCGAAGAACCTGCCTCCGAGGAGCCCGTCTCCGAAGACCCGCCGGCCGCCGAGCACCCGGTAGCAGAGCACCCGGCCGAGGCGGAGCAGACCGTCCTCATCCCGGCAGCCGGTGACCTGGGCGATCCGGCCGACACGCCCGAGCCCGAAGAGCCGGTGACGGCGGAACCCGCCGCGGCGGAGGCCCCGGCCGAAACGAAGCCCGAGCCCGAGCCCGAGACCGACCCGGGTGAGGAAGAGACCACGGCGGCCGACATCGCCATCCTGGCCGACCTCGAGGACGAGGTCGTGGTCGTCGACGAGCACCCGCGTTACCACCTGACGACGTGCGTCTGGCTCGGCACCCGCGACACGATCCCGATCGGTATCGGCGAGGCCCGTCAGCTCGGCTTCACTCCCTGTGACCGCTGCTGCCCCGACGCGAACCTGGTCGCCGCCCACCGCTGAGCGGCGACACGCGAGCCCGGCGCGACGACACGCCGTCAAGCGGCGAGGTCGCTCAGGCCCAGATGGGTGGCCAGCGCCCGTGCTCCTTCCGGCGTCAGCTTCACCGCGCGATGCGCTTGCCCACGCCGCCGCACCCAGCCCGCGTCCACGAACTGCGTCGTGACGGCCGCGCCCAGCGCCCCTGCCAAGTGGTGACGCTGTTCGCTCCAATCCAGGCAGAACTTCAGCAGCGGACGGCGGCCCGCCGCGACCGCGTCGAGGTCCACGCCCAGCTCGCCGAACACCGAGTGCGCCGACGGACCCAGCGTGTACGGGTGTTCGCGCAGCGGAGCCGAAATCCGGTCTCCCGGACGCCGCCGCGTGTCGGCCGCTCCGGCCAGCGCACCCCGCTCGAGCAGCGCCGACGTCACCGCCACCCCGAGCCGCCCCGCCAGGTGGTCGTAGCACGTCCGAGCCGTGCGCAGCGCCTCCGCGCGCGTGCCCTCGCGCAGGGACGACACCGGCTGTGCCGGCGAGAACCGCGCCAGCGTCTCCATCAGCTCGGCGGTGTCCGGGCCGGCCAGCCGGTAGAACCGGTGCCGCCCCGACTTCTCCGCGACCACCAGGCCCGCCGTCCGCAGCTTTGCCAGGTGCGCGCTGACCCCTTGCGCGGACAGTCGCGCTTCGGCCGCCAGCACGGACGCCGCCAGTGCCCGGCCGTCGGCGAGCGCGAGCAGCACGCGGACCCGCGCCGGGTCCGCGAACAGCGCCGCGGTGCGGGCGATGTCGGCGTCGCCTTCCATGCCTCCAGGATGCCCCCGGCACACTTCCACCGCGACGGAAGCGTCCGCGCGGTCCACTGGGACCATGCGTTCCGCCCTCCTCGTCACCATGTGCGCCGGCATGTTCCTGGTGCAACTGGACGTCACGGTCGTCAACGTCGCCCTGCCCGCGATCGGCGCCGACCTGCACGGTGGCCTCGCGGCGCAGCAGTGGGTGGTGGACGGCTACTCCGTCGTCCTGGCCGCGTTGCTGCTCACCGGCGGCGCGCTCGGCGACGTCTTCGGCCACCGCCGGGTCGTCCTCGCGGGCTTCGTGCTGTTCGGCACGGCGTCGGCCGCGTGCGGACTCGCCGGCACCGCGGCGTGGCTCGTCGCCGCTCGGGCCGGGCAAGGCCTCGGCGCCGCGTTGCTGCTGCCTGGCACCCTCGCCGTCATCACGAACGCCTATCCGGGACACGCGGAGCGCGCGCGGGCCCTCGGCGTCTGGGCCGGGGTGTCGGCGCTGGCGCTGGCGGCGGGCCCGGTGCTCGGCGGCGCCGTCGTGTCGGCGGCGGGCTGGCGGCCGGTGTTCTGGCTCAACGTCCCGATCGTGGTGGCGGCCGCCCTCGCGACCCGGCGGCTCGTGCCGCGCGGCGAGCGCGCCTCCGGCCGCCGGGTCGACGTCGCCGGCGTCGTCACCGCCGCGCCCGCCCTCGGCGCCGGCGTCTACGCGGTCATCGGCGGAAGTGCGGTCGCCGCGGTGGTGGCGGTCGTCGCGTTGGTCGCGTTCCTGGCCGTGGAGCGCCGGTCCCCGGACCCGATGCTGCCCCTCGACGTCGCCCGGCGGACGTCGGGTGCGAACTTCGTCGCGGCGGCGATGAACTTCACCGGCATCGGCGCCATCCTCGTGCTGACGCTGTACCTGCAGGGCGTGCGCCACGCGTCGCCGCTGGAAGCCGGGCTCGAGGTGCTGCCGCTGTTCGGGCCGCTTTCGGTGCTGGCGCCGGTCGCGGGCCGGCTGACCGGCCGGTTCGGGCCGCGTCCGCTGATGGTGGCCGGGCTGGCGCTGGGCGCGCTCGGCATGCTGAACCTGGTGCTGCTCAACGGAAACAGCGGCTACGTGGCCCTGCTGCCGACGCTGCTCGGGCTCGGCGTCGGGATGGGCCTGCTGACGACGGCGGTGGTGACGGCGGCGGTCGGCGGTATCCCGCCCGAGCGCGCGGGCGTCGCCAGCGGCATCAACAACACCGCGCGCCAGGCCGGCGGCGCGCTCGGCGTGGCGGTGCTCGGCGCGGTCGCCGGCGAGCCGGGCGACGGGTTCGTCGCGGGGCTGCACGAGGCCGGCTTGGTCGCGGGAGCGTTGTGGCTGCTGGCGATCGGCGTGACGCTGGCCGGCGTACGTGCCCCTCGTGACAACCGGGTTGCGCGGGCCGGTTAACCTGGTAACCAGCAAGGCGTCGATCCGGCCATCACCGGGGAGCCTCCGGAAGAACCGAGCTTCACGCTCGCAGTAGAACCGGACGGGTGCGGCCCGTGACAGCCGTCGAACGAGCGGCCCGGCAGCTCCACCGCCGGGCAAGCGGGGTGGTACCGCGGTGCGCCGCCAGGCGTTTCGTCCCCGTGTGGGTGACCGGGAGCCGGTCGTCCGTACGCGAGCGACGAACCGAGGAGCACCGGGATGTACCCCCAAGCCCAGCTGGACGACGGCACCGGCGTTCCGTCGCAGCCGTCCTTCCCCGCACTGGAGAAGCAGGTCCTCGCCTACTGGGAGTCGGACCGGACGTTCCAGGCGACCATCGACGCGCGCCCCACGGGCGAGCACGGCGACAACGAGTACGTCTTCTACGACGGCCCGCCGTTCGCCAACGGCCTGCCGCACTACGGCCACCTGCTCACCGGGTACGTCAAGGACCTGGTGCCGCGCTACCAGACGATGAAGGGCCGCAAGGTCGAGCGCCGCTTCGGCTGGGACACCCACGGTCTGCCGGCCGAGCTCGAGGCGATGCGCCAGCTCGGCATCACCGAGACGTCCGAGATCGAAGAGATGGGCATCGCGAAGTTCAACGAGGCTTCGCGCGAGTCCGTGCTGCGCTACACCGACGAGTGGCGCGACTACGTCACCCGCCAGGCGCGCTGGGTCGACTTCGACAACGACTACAAGACGCTCGACGTCACCTACATGGAGTCGGTGCTGTGGGCGTTCAAACGCCTGTGGGACAAGGGACTCGTCTACGAGGGCTACCGCGTCCTGCCGTACTGCTGGCGTGACGCGACGCCGCTGTCCAACCACGAGCTGGGCATGGACGCCGACGTCTACCGCAACCGCCAGGACCCGGCCGTCACCGTCGGGTTCCGGCTGGAGGGCAACGACAACGAGCTCGACGGCACCTACCTGCTGATCTGGACGACGACGCCGTGGACGCTGCCGTCGAACCTCGCCACCGCGGTGCACCCCGAGGTGCAGTACGTCGTCGTGGAGAGCGAGAACCTCCCGGGCAAGCGGTTCCTGCTCGCCGAAGCGCGTGTCGCCGCGTACGCGCGTGAACTCGGTGAAGAGCCGACGGTCGTCGCGCACTACACCGGGGCGCAGCTGCTCGGAAGCCGTTACGCGCCCCCGTTCCCGTACTTCGTGGGCACGGAGAACGCGCACCGGATGCTGGCGGCCGACTACGTCACCACCGAGGACGGCACCGGTGTCGTGCACATCGCGCCCGCCTACGGTGAAGAGGACAAGGCCGTCACCGACGCCGCCGGCATCCCGCCGGTCACGCCGGTCGACGCGCACGGCAAGTTCGACGCGACCGTGCCCGACTACGAGGGCCAGCAGGTCTTCGACGCCAACCCGAACATCGTCCGCGACCTCAAGAACGGCACGGGTTCGGCCGGGCAGCAGGGTTCCGTGCTGCTGCGCCACGAGACCTACGACCACTCCTACCCGCACTGCTGGCGCTGCCGGAACCCGCTGATCTACCGCGCGGTCTCGTCGTGGTTCGTCGCCGTGACGCAGTTCAAGGACCGGATGGTCGAGCTGAACCAGCAGATCACCTGGTACCCGGAGAACGTCAAGGACGGCCAGTTCGGCAAGTGGTTGGAGAACGCGCGCGACTGGTCGGTCTCGCGCAACCGCTACTGGGGCACGCCGATCCCGGTGTGGCAGTCCGACGACCCGGCGTACCCGCGCACCGACGTCTACGGCTCGCTCGACGAGCTGGAGGCCGACTTCGGCGTGCGGCTCGACAACCTGCACCGGCCCTACATCGACGAGCTGACCCGGCCGAACCCGGACGACCCGACGGGCAAGTCGACCATGCGCCGCGTCTCGGACGTTCTCGACGTCTGGTTCGACTCCGGCTCGATGCCCTACGCACAGGTGCACTACCCGTTCGAGAACGCCGACTGGTTCGAGCACCACTACCCGAGCGACTTCATCGTCGAGTACATCGGGCAGACCCGCGGCTGGTTCTACCTGCTGCACGTGCTCGCGACGGCGCTGTTCGACCGGCCGGCGTTCCGCACCTGCGTCTCGCACGGCATCGTGCTGGGCTCGGACGGCGCGAAGATGTCCAAGTCGCTGCGCAACTACCCGGACGTCAACGAGGTCTTCGAGCGCGACGGCTCCGACGCCATGCGCTGGTACCTGATGGCGAGCCCGATCCTGCGCGGCGGCAACCTGGTCGTCACCGACAAGGGCATCCGCGACGCCGTCCGCCAGGCCGTGCTGCCGCTGTGGAACTCGTACTACTTCCTCGCGCTGTACGCGAACGCCGAGGGCGTGGAAGGCAAGTGGCGCACGGATTCGCCGAACGTGCTGGACCGGTACGTGCTGGCGAAGACGCACGAGCTCGTCACCGACGTCGAGTCCGCGATGGACCACTACGACGTCGCGGGCGCGTGCCAGACCGTGCGGGACTTCCTCGAGACGCTGACGAACTGGTACGTGCGGCGCTCCCGGGACCGCTTCTGGGCCGGCGACCAGGACGCGATCGACACGCTGCACACCGTCCTGGAGGTGACGTCGCGGGTCGCGGCGCCGCTGCTGCCGCTGACCACCGAGGTCGTCTGGCGCGGCCTCACCGGCGGCCGCTCGGTGCACCTCACCGACTGGCCGAACGCGCTCGACCTGCCCGCCGACGCGGCGCTCGTCACCGCGATGGACCGGGTGCGGCAGGTGGCGTCGTCGGCGCTGTCGCTGCGCAAGAGCAACAAGCTGCGCGTGCGGCTGCCACTGTCGTCGCTGGTCGTGGCGGCCGGCGACGCCGAGTCGATGGCGCCGTTCGCCGACATCCTGCGCGACGAGGTGAACGTCAAGGCGGTCGAGCTGACCACCGATGTCGCCGCGCACGGCGGGTTCGAGGTCGCGGTGAACGCGCGGGCGGCCGGCCCGCGCCTGGGCAAGGACGTCCAGACGGTGATCAAGGCCGTCAAGGCGGGCGACTGGTCGCTCCAGGGCGGCGCCGTCGTCGCGGCCGGGATCGCGCTGCACGAGGGCGAGTTCGACCGGCGGCTGGTGGCCAAGAGCGGCGGCGCGGCGGCGGAGCTGCCCGGCGGGTCCGGCCTGGTCCTGATCGACACCGAGGTGACGCCGGAACTGGCGGCCGAGGGCCTGGTCCGCGACCTGGTCCGGGTCGTGCAGCAGGCTCGCCGCGACGCCGGGCTGGACGTCGCCGACCGGATCTCGCTGACCGTCGACGCGCCCGCCGACGTCGTCGAAGCGGCCCGGACGCACGAGGAGTTCCTGGCGTCGGAGACGCTGGCGACGTCGGTGACCCACGCCGCGGTGACCGACGGCTCCGCCGGCACGGTCGGCGACGGCACGAAGGTGACGGTTTCGGTCGCAAAAGCCTGACCGGCTGTCGTGGGTGGCCGGTAAGATCGGCCGGCCACCCACGACGGTGGCGTTCCTTGGGGGAGGGGTACGCGGAAATGAGTCCTGCCAAAAGACGCGGCGTCCTGATCGGCGGCGCGTTGCTCGTCGTCGCGGTCGTGGTGGCGGCGTTCTTCGTGCTGAACGGCGGGGGAGCGGCGCCGGAGGCGGAAGCCGGCGCCACGAGCGTCGAGAGCCCGGGCGCCGGCGACCCGCACTCGGCGATCACCGAGTACCTGCAGGACCTGTCCGAGAACAACCCGGACGCGGCGAGCCGGCTGACCGACGCCGCGCCGGCGGCCGCGGTGGCCCTGCGGGACGCGCGGAACACGCTGAACCCGTCGTCGGTGACGGCCAAGCTGACCGTCCTGCAGCCGACTCCGGCGGGGGCGACGCAGACCGGCGGGACGTTCAGCCTGTCGTGGGCACTGAAGCCGGGCCGGATCTGGGCCTACGACGTGCCGTTCCAGCTGGCCCAGGCCGGCGGGAAGTGGCTCGTGCACTGGGCGCCGTCGCTGCTGCACCCGAAGCTGGAGGCGGGGCAGCGGCTGGTGATCAGCACGGCCGTCCAGGACACGACGGCCGTGGCCGACCGCGACGGCAAGCCGTTGCTGATCAGCGGGGCCGGCGGGCTGCACGCGGTCGAAGGCGACCCGGCGCCGCTGCTGCGTTCGGCGCTGACCGGGCAGGTCACGGCGGCGGCCGGCGGCGGCTTCGCCGTCGAGCGCGTCGACACCAGCGGCAAGAGCGTGGAGACGCTGTTCGGGAAGGCCGACGGCGAAGCCAAGACGCTGACGTCGAGCCTGAGCCTGGCCGCGCAGAACTCCGCGCAGGCCGCGGTGAACAGCTACCGAGGCTCGGCGATGATGGTCGCCCTCGACACCGGCTCGGGCGACATCCTGGCCGTCGCGCAGAACGCGGCCGCGGGGAACGCCCCGAAGGCGCTGCACGGGCTGTACGAGCCGGGTTCGTCGTTCAAGATCGCGACGTCGGTCGCCGCGGTCCAGCAGAGCGGCCTCAACGCGACCTCGCCGGTCGACTGCCCCGGCGTCGCGACGATCGGGACGCGGACGGTCAAGAACGAAGGCTTCGAGCTCGGCGCGACGAACCTGCAGACGGCGTTCGCGCGGTCCTGCAACACGACGTTCGGGCAGCTCGCGCTGGACCTCCCGGCCAACGGGCTGCAGAAGGCGGCCGACGAGCTGGGCCTCAACGCCGACTACGAGATTCCGGGGATCGACACCGAGCTGGGCAAGGTCGAGCCCGCGGCGAGCAAGGACGAGCAGGTCGAGGACGGATTCGGCCAGGGCCGGATCCAGGCGAGCTGCCTCGGCGGCGCGTTGATGGCGGCCACGGTCGCGTCCGGCAAGGCGCTGACGCCGCGGCTGTGGCACGACCTCGAGACGACGGTCGTCAAGGGCTATTCGCCGCCGCCGGCCGCGGTGCTCGGCCAGGTGCGGAAGATGATGCGCGCGGTGGTGACCAGCGGAACGGGTCGCGGGGCGGCGGGCGCGGGTGAGGTGTTCGGCAAGACGGGCACGGCCCAGTTCGGCGACGGCTCGGACGCCACCGGCTGGTTCGTCGGGTACCGCGGCAACGTGGCGTTCGCGGTGGTCCTGGAGGACTCGAACGACTCGGGCCCGGCGGTCACCCTGGCCGCGAAGTTCCTGAAAGCCCTCTGACCCGAACGGCACTTTCACGTGAAAGTGCCGCGATGCTTCGGCCGCGGGCGAAGGGTGGCCGCCGTACCGTGGTCGGATGGAGACGATCGCTCTCGCCGAGGTCGCCGCGGTGCTCGCGGACCCGAGCCGCGCCACCATGTGCCTGGCCCTGCTCGACGGGCGGGCGTGGACCGTCGGCGAGCTGGCCAAGGCGGCCGGGATCGCGCTCTCCACGGCCAGCGAGCACGTCACCCGGCTGGTCGACGCCGGGTTCGTCGCCCGGGTCAAGCAGGGCCGGGCCAGCTACGTCCGGATCGCCGACCCGCGCGTCGCCGAGCTGATCGAGCACCTCGCCCAGCACGCCGAGCACCGGCCGGTGACCGGGCTGAAGTCTTCGTTGCGCGTGAAGCGGCTCGGGTTCGCGCGCACCTGCTACGACCACCTCGCCGGCGTGCTCGGCGTCGCCGTCCGCGACGGCATGCTGGCCACCGGTCTGCTCGACGCCGGCAGCGGGCTGGCGCTGACCGGCCGCGGCCGCGAGGTGCTGGCTGAGCTCGGCGTGCCGGTCGCGCGCGGGCGGCGGTCGCCGCTGCGCGACTGTCTGGATTGGACGGAGCGGCGCGACCACCTCGCCGGAGCCGTTCCCGCGGCGCTGCTGGAGCGCGCGGTCGACGCCGGCTGGGTCGGGCGTGACGGGCATCGCGCCGTGAAGGTGTTTCCGGCGGCGCAGAAGCCGTTCGCCGCGCTCGGTGTCGATCTCGCCGCGCTCGGTGGGCCTTAACACACCACGCCGTCGGCGCGCCCCAGCGGTACACGAAGGAGTTAACTCGACCGCTTCACTATTCTGAGGGCCCACGGCACTCGGAGGGAGGCGGCATGGACCAGCTTCCCGTGCTGCTCGGCGTCGGCGGCGTCGTGCTGCTCGCCTCCGTGCTCGCCGTGCGCGTGTCGATCCGGCTGGGCCTGCCTTCGCTGCTGCTCTACCTCGCGATCGGTGTGCTGCTGGGCGAAGCCGGCTTCGGCATCCGCTTCGACAACCCCGAGCTGACCCAGTCGCTCGGCCTCGCCGCGCTCGTCATGATCCTCGCCGAAGGCGGGCTGACGACGCGCTGGTCGGCGGTGAAACCCGCGCTGCGCACCGGGATCGCACTGTCCACTGTGGCCGTTGTGGTGAGCGTCGCGGTGACCGGCGCCGCCCTGCACTGGCTGCTGGGTCTCGACTGGCGGTTCGCGCTGCTGTGGGGCGCGGTGCTCGCGTCGACCGACGCGGCCGCGGTGTTCTCGGTGCTGCGCTCGGCCGGGATCGGCAAACGGCTCACCGGAGCGCTGGAGCTCGAGTCGGGCATCAACGACGCGCCGGCGTACATCGCCGTCGTCGTGCTGGCCGAAGGCGCCACTGTGGACTGGACGCTGCCGCTGCTGGTCGTCTACGAACTCGCGGCGGGCCTGGCGATCGGGCTCGCCTTCGGCTGGCTCGGCGGGCTCGCGCTGCGCAAGGCCGCGTTGCCGGCGACCGGCCTCTACCCGCTCGCCACGGTCGCGGTGTGCGTCGTGGCCTACTCGTCCGGGCAGCTGCTGCACGCGTCCGGGCTGCTCGCCACCTACGTCGCCGCGCTGGTGCTCGGCAACTCGCGGCTGCCGCACCGCTCCGACACGCTGTCGTTCGCCGAGGGGCTCGGCTGGCTGGCGCAGATCGGGCTGTTCGTGCTGCTCGGCCTGTTCGCCTCGCCGGGCCGGTTGCTCGAGGCGGTGGTGCCGGGCCTGGTCGCGGGCGCCGTCGTGCTGCTGCTGGCCCGGCCGATCTCGGTCGTGCTGGCGATGCTGCCGTTCCGGCTGCCGTGGCGGGAACAGGCATTCCTGTCGTGGGCCGGGCTGCGCGGCGCGGTGCCGATCGTGCTCGCCATGATCCCGCTGTCGCAGGGGGTGCCGGGCGCGCAACGGCTGGTGGACGCGGTGTTCGTGCTGGTCATCGTGCTGACGCTGGTCCAGGGCGCGACGCTCGGGCCGCTCGGGCGGTGGCTCGGGCTGGCGAAGAAGTCCGAGCCGCACGAGATCGAAGTCGACTCTGCGCCACTGGACGAGCTGGGCGCCGAGCTGCTGCAGGTCCGCATCCAGCTCGGGTCGAAGCTGCACGGTGTGTACCTGTCCGAGCTGCGGCTGCCGGTCGGCGCGACGGTCAGCCTGGTTGTGCGTGAAGGCGCCGGCTTCACACCGCAGAAGACCAGCCGGCTCCAGGAGCACGACCAGCTGCTGGTGGTCACGACGAGCGTCGTCCGCGACTCCGTCGAGCGCCGCCTCCGTGCGGTGGACCGCGCCGGCCGCCTGGCCCGCTGGAAGGGCGAGTCGGGCCGTTAACCCGTTCGTGGTCGCGACCGCACCGTGACCGATCGGACGACTCGGGTCGACCCCGGAATCACGCGTGACGCCTCTCCAGTCACGCGTGATGCCCTTCCAATCACACGCGATGCCTCCTCAGTCACGGACGATGCCCTGAGCTGGCCGTTGTCCGGTGCTTGTCCGGTTTCCCCGTCGACCTGGTGATCTTTTCCCGCGAGGGTGAGCGGCCCTCGCGAAAAGATCACGTGATCTTCCCAGTGATCCAATCTTTGGCTTACTGTGCGCTCGATCCGGTTAGTTCGAATGGGTGAGCGTTAGGTCAAAGGAGTACGCACGGTGACAAGACTGGACGTTCGTGGGGCGGTCTTGGCGGCCGCGATGACCGCCGTCCTCGGGCTGGCCGCCGCGCCGGCCGCGATCGCGGAAGTGGCTCCGTTCCCGGCGCTCGCCCTGCCGTTCAAGGCCGGCCAGCAGGTCTACTCGGCCGGCATCCACTCCGACGACGGCAGCACCGGCGTCAAGAACGCCATCGACTTCAGCCCGGCCGACCGCACCGTGCGCGCGCCGCTGGCCGGCACCGTCCACCTGCAGCACTGCGCGGGCGGCGACTGGGTGACCATCGACCACGCCGGCGGCTGGCGGACCGGGTACTACCACATGGAAGGCATCGAGGTCACCGACGGCGAGCACGTCGAGGCCGGGGCCGAGCTCGGCTCGACCGGCAACGCGCTGCCGTGCGGCGGCAGCAGCACCGGCGCCCACGTGCACTTCACGCTCTGGACCCTGCCGGACGCCCCGGCGGCGAACTGGGACGGCAAGTCGTTCGCCGAGGTCTCGACGACCGTGGCGGCGGCCAGCGGCGAAGCCGTCGACGGCAAGACCATCGGCGGCTGGCGCTTCACCGCGGGCGCCGAGCAGTACACCGGCACGGCGACGCACCTCGCCGACAGCGCCGTGACGCAGCTGCCGGGACGCTTCCGCGCGAAACTCTGAGGTCCGTGAAGGCGGAGCCTGTGAGCGGCGTCTCAGAATGTGAGTCGGGGGTTGGCCGCCGGCGGCGTTCTCGGTTACCTTCTGGCTCAGGTCATGAGTGCCAGCGCGAAGCCCCGGCTTGCTGGCCGGCAACCCTCCTACCGCGGTGGGGTGCCCCGGGTGAAGACCGGGCCGGTCGCGGGTGCGACCGGCAAGCGCGGGCCCCTCGCCGGGGTCCCCCGGACCGCCGAGGAGGCACCGATGACTCTCGCCATCGATCGCACCAGGACGACCACCGCTCCGGTTGATTTCCCTGGAACCCTTGTCCCGCAAAGCATTCCGGCCGTCGCCGGAGCGTCCCTGCGGGTTCCGCTCGTCACCGGCGAAACCGTCGGCTACGCCAACCTCGACCACGCCGCGAGCGCCCCCTGTCTCGACGCCGTCCGCGCGAAGGTCGACGAGTTCCTGCCTTGGTACGCGAGCGTCCACCGCGGCGCCGGCTTCGCGTCGCAGGTCTCGACGCGCCTCTACGAGCGCACCCGCGACGTGCTGCGCCGCTTCGTCGACGCCCGCCGCACCGACACCGTCGTCTTCACCCGCAACACCACCGACTCCTTCAACCTGCTCGCCCGCAGCCTGCCCCGGCACACCACGGTAGTCGTCTTCGACACCGAGCACCACGCCGCGCTGCTGCCGTGGCAGGGCCCGAACGTCCGGCGGATCCCGACCCCGCGCACCCGCCTCGCCGCAGTGTCCGCTGTGGACGAAGCCCTCGCGGATTCCCCGCAGGGACCGCGTTTGGTGGTCGTGACCGGAGCGTCCAATGTGACCGGTGAGCTCCTGCCGGTGGCGGAGATCGCCGCCGTGGCGCGCAAGCACGGCGCCCGCATCGCGCTCGACGCCGCCCAGCTCGCCCCGCACCGCCGGATCTCGATCAAGGAGCTGGACGTCGACTACGTCGCCCTGTCCGGCCACAAGCTGTACGCGCCTTTCGGTGCGGGCGCGCTGATCGGCCGCGCCGACTGGCTGCGCGCCGCGCGGCCGTACCTCGCCGGCGGCGGCGCGACCAAGCTCGTCACCGAGGACGCAGTGGTCTGGAACACCGGGCCCGAGCGCCACGAAGCCGGCTCGCCCAACACCGTCGGCGTGTACGCGCTCGGCGTCGCGTGCGAGACGCTCAGCGAGAACTGGGACGCCGTCGTGGCGCACGAGCAGGCTCTGCTCACCCGGCTGCGCAAGGGTCTCGAAGGCATCCCGGGCTGCGCCGAGCTGCGGCTGTTCGACGCGCCGGTCGACCGCGTCGGCACGGTCAGCTTCGTCGTCGACGGCTTCGACCCGGGCTGGGTGGCGGCCGTGCTGTCCGCCGAATACGGCATCGGCGTCCGGGACGGCGCTTTCTGCGCGCACATCGCGGCCCGGCGGCTCATCGGCGTCACCGGCGGCGACGGGCGGCAGGCGATCCGCGTGAGCCTCGGGCTGGGCAGCACGGAGGAGCACGTCGACCGCGTCGTGCTGGCGTTGCGCCGGATCGTCGCGCGCGGGGCCCGCTGGGAGTACGCGAAGGTGGACGGCCGCTGGGCCCCGGTCGGCGACCCGCGGGAGCTGCCGCCGTTCTGCTGAGCGGCTCGCCTCGGCCGCTCGTCTCGAGGACCGTCCTCGTCGCCGGGTGTTCGCCGCTATCCTGCCCGGATGGGGAGTTCGCGGCGGTCCTGGTTCCCGTTGGCGGCGCTGGGGTTCGCGCAGCTCGTGATGGTGGCGGTCGCGCTGATCCCGGCCGATGCCACCGCCACCGGCGAGTTCGTGAACATGCGCGGGTACCAGCTGAGCCAGAGCCTGGCCGGCCTCGGCACCGGCGGGGTCGGCGGCACGAGCTTCCCCGACAACCAGCTCTCGGGCACCGCCACCGCCACCGCGGTCGACGTCGTGCCATCGGCGACGCTCGGCTGGCTCGCCGGCCTCGCCTGCGTGGTGCTCGCCGTGGCGGGCTGGTACTGGCTGAACCTGCGCCGGGCGGAGACACCGCCCCGGCCCGTCCGGTTCGTGCTCGGCACCCTGGGCGCGCTGGTGGCCGTCCCGCTGCTGGACCTGGTCGGCGCGCTCGAGCTGCGGCTGCCCGGGGACGTGCGGGGCGCGCTCTTGGCGGCGCTCGGCCTCCTGGTGCTCGCCGCTTACGAACGCAGCTGGTTCGTGCTGGCCGTCACCGGCGTCTTCGTCCTGGTCACGGTGGTGTTCCCGGCGCCGCCGGCCGGGGCACTCGTGGCGGCGGGCGTCCTGTTCGGGGCCGCGTTCGCCGTGCTCCTGCGCGGACCGGTCACCGCCGCCGACACGGCCTGACCAGCGACGTGGAGAATGGAGCGGTGAGCACCGACCCCAGCCACTCCGAACCCGACACCGCCGCGCCCGAAGAGGCGGTGCCCGAGCCCGTTGCCGAGACGCCGGTGAAGCCGCTGCCGAAGCGCCGCGTGGGCTGGGTGTTCGCCGTCGCGGTCGTGTTCTGGGCGATCGACCTGGTGACGAAGAACCTGGTCGCCGCCAACCTCGAGGGCAAGGAGCCGCTGAGGATCCTCGGCGGGCTCATCTACCTGCAGGTGATCCGCAACCCGGGTGCGGCGTTCTCGATGGCCACCGGCATGACGTGGGTGCTCGCGCTGGTCGCGCTGGCCGTCGTCATCGCGATCATCTGGCTGTCCCGGCGGCTGCGCTCGATCGGCTGGGCCATCGGCCTCGGTCTGGTGCTCGCCGGCGCCACCGGCAACCTGACCGACCGCATCTTCCGCGCGCCCGGCGGGCTGCAGGGCCACGTCGTCGACTTCATCTCGGCGTTCGCCCCGAACGGCAAGGGTTTCGCGATCTTCAACATCGCCGACTCGGCGATCTGCGTCGGTGGCGCGCTGATCGTGCTGCTGTCCCTGCTGGGCAAGGACTACGACGGCACGTCGACCAAGGACAAGAAGAAGGCCGAGCAGCCGGAGGAACAGGCGTGAGCTCGAGGATGCTCCCCGTGCCCGACGGGCTCGACGGGATGCGGGTCGACGCCGGCCTCGCCAAGCTGCTGGGCCTTTCGCGGACCGTCGTCGCGGAGCTGGCCGAATCCGGCGACGTGCTGCTCGACGGCCGTCCCGCCGGCAAGTCCGACCGGCTGTCCGGGGGCGGGCTCCTGGAGATCACGCTGCCGGAGCCGGCGAACCCGGTCGAGGTCATCGCCGAACCGGTCGAGGGCATGCGGATCCTCCACGACGACGACGACATCGTCGTGATCTCGAAGCCGGTCGGCGTCGCCGTGCACCCGAGCCCGGGCTGGACCGGCCCGACCGTGGTCGGCGGCCTCGCCGCGGCCGGCCTGCGCATCGCGACGTCGGGCGCGGCCGAGCGCCAGGGTGTGGTGCACCGGCTCGACGCGGGCACGACCGGCGTGATGGTGGTGGCCAAGAGCGAGCACGCATACACGGTGCTGAAGCGCGCGTTCAAGGAACGCACGGTCGACAAGGGCTACCACGCGATCGTCCAGGGCCACCCGGACCCGATGCGCGGCACGATCGACGCCCCGATCGACCGCCACCCCCGCCACGACTACAAGTTCGCGGTCGTCCAGGGCGGCCGCCCGAGCGTGACGCACTACGAGGTGGTCGAGGCGTTCCGCGCGGCGTCGTTGGCGCACATCAAGCTCGAAACCGGGCGGACGCACCAGATCCGTGTCCACTTCTCAGCGCTGAAGCACCCGTGCGTCGGCGACCTGACGTACGGCGCGGACCCGGTCCTGGCCCGCCACCTCGGCCTGAGCCGCCAGTGGCTGCACGCGAAGACCCTGGGATTCGCCCACCCGGCGGACGGCCGCTGGGTCGAGTTCGAGTCGGAGTACCCGGACGACCTGGCGAAGGCCCTGGAGATCCTGCGCGACGAGAGCTACTGATCGCGCTCGGCAAGTTGTTCGAGGTTCGGGCCGCTGGAGTCAGGGCGTTCGCCGAGCCCGAGCCGGAGTCGGTAGCCCGGACCAAAGGTCTTGAATGAGTCATTCAGGACCTCCGAAGACCTGAATGACTCATTCAAGACATTCGCACCGGCCGCGGCGCGACGAAAGCTACTAGTCCTCGATCGACCAGGTCAGCGTGCGCTCGTCCGGCTCCGGCCGCGGGCTCCAGCGCACCGACACCACCCGCGTCGCGTCCGGGAGGACGTACACCGTGTGGCCGCCCAGGGTTTCGCCCGGCTGGACGCCGATCTTGTGCGGCGGGCGGGACGTCAGCGACACCGGGGCCTTGCCGATCGCGGCGCCGTCGGCGGCGAGCAGCTCGAGGTAGTTGTCCGGCAGCGACGCGAACGGGATCGCCCCGCGGTTGGTGATCTCGGTGTGCACGACCACCGCGCGTTCGCCCTCTTCCAAGCGGTAGCCCGCCGCGCTGAACAGGTAGTCCGCCGGGTCCTGAACCTCCAGTAGCTGCACCGAAAGCTGCTCGCCCTCGAGGCCCTGGGTTTCCAGGACCTCGCGGAGCCGGCCCTTCTTGCCCCCGGCCGGAGCCGCGGGGCGGCCGGGCTGGTCACCGCGGGCCCACGAGGCCGTCTGCGGCAGGCCCCACGTGCTCACCACCGGATCCGGCGGCGGGGCGAACTGCTGGGGCGGCCGCGGCGGGCCCGGGTACCGCCCGGACGGCGTCCCCTGCACGTTGTACGGCCCCGAGGGCGCTCCTTGGACGTTGTACGGCCCCGAAGCCGCACCCTGCACGGTGTACGGACCGGACGGCACCCCGTGCGGGCCCGGCGGCGGCATCGGCGGCGCGGGCTGCTGCGGCACCGGCTGCGAAGGCGGGAACTGCTGCGAGGGCGGGGACTGCTGTGACGGCGGGAACTGCTGTGACGGCGGGAACTGCTGTGTTGGTGGGAACTGCGGTGGCGGCCGGTTCGCCCACGACGGCGGCGAGCCCGCGATCGCCGCCCGCAACCCCTGGGGGTCGCTCTCGACGCCGACGAGCAGCGGCAGCCCGCTGCCGGACAGCGCCACCAGCCGGTAGGCGACCTCGCGCGGATCCATGCCGACCTTGGCCGCCAGCTCGTGCACCGCGGCCTTGCCGAGGTCGGCGAGCGCGGCGAGCAGTCGGGTATCCACGGGATCGGTCACGGCCACCCGCTGAACGCTACCGCCTCGCCGGAGCGGCCGCGCCGAGGTGGTCCGCCCCCGGCGAACAGCACACCGTTCCTGTCGGTGATCTCCGTTAGGGTCGGCCGTGGAGCACATCACCGAAGCTGGGGGTCCTGCCATGACCGCGGTCACCGCACTCGCCGACGAGTTCGTCGAAGCGTTGTTCGCCGCCGATCCGCTGACGCCCGCGCTGCTGGGCGTCCGCCCGGCCGAGCCCGGCCTGCCGGACCTGTCCGCCGAAGCCGAGCAGGCGCACCGGGCCCGGCTCGCGGACTTCGCCGAGCGCGCTCGCGCGCTGGACGCCGCCGGGCTGTCGGCCGAGGACCGCGTCACCCGTGAGGTCCTGATCGCCACGGCGGAAGACCGCATCGCGTCGATCGACAGCCGGATGGCCGAGTTCACGGTCACCGACGTCATGGTCGCGCCCGCGGCCTCGCTGCTCATCGCGCTGCCGATGACGACCGTGACGGCGGGGGAGGTCGCGGAAGCCCAGCTCGGGCGCCTGGCCGCGATCCCGGAGTACCTGCGCCAGGCCGCGCGGCGCCACGCCGAGGGCATCGCCGCCGGCCTCGTCCCGGTGGCGCACCTGGTCGAGGCCGCGATCGCGCACCTCGACCGCTACCTCGCCGACCCGGACGCGGACCCGCTGCGCCGCCAGCCCGCGCCGGACGAGGACTTCGGCCGCCGGCGCGACGAGCTGCTGGCCGACGTCGTGCGCCCGGCCTTCGCCGAGTACCGCGAGTTCCTGGTCACCGAGGTCAAGGCGCACGGCCGGTCCGCCGAGCAGCCCGGCTTGAAGTGGCTGCCCGGCGGCGAAGAGACGTACGTGCGCCTCGCGAAGGTGCACACGACGACCGACCGCACCCCGGAGGACCTGCACCGGACGGGTCTCGACATCATCGACTCGCTGGCCGGCGAGTACCGCGAGCTGGGCCGGAAGGTGTTCGGCACCGACGACCTCGCGGAGATCTTCCGGCGGCTGCGCACCGATCCCGAGCTGCGCTGGAGCAGCGCCGACGAGCTGCTGGACACCGCCCGCACCGCCGTCGCCCGGGCCACCGCCGAAGCCCCGAAGTGGTTCGGCCACGTCCCGGCGCAGCCCTGCCTGGTCGAACCGGTGCCGGCGGAGGCCGCACCCGGCGCGCCCCCGGCGTACTACCTGCGCCCGGCCGCCGACGGCTCCCGGCCCGGCATCTACTTCGCGAACACCCACGAGGCCACCGAGCGGTTCCGGCACTCGGCCGAGTCGGTCGCGTTCCACGAAGCGGTGCCGGGGCACCACTTCCAGCTCAGCATCGCGACCGACCTGACCGAGCTGCCGCTGCTGCGCCGCATCGGCGGCTTCACCGCCTACACCGAGGGCTGGGGCCTCTACAGCGAGCGCCTCGCCGAGGAGATGGGGCTGTACTCCGACGACGTCGCGCGCCTCGGCATGCTGACCGCCGACTCGATGCGGGCGGGCCGGCTGGTCGTCGACACCGGGATGCACGCGCTGGGCTGGAGCCGGCAGCAGGCCGTCGACTATCTGGCCGAGCACACGCCGATGGCCCGCGTCGAGATCGAGGCCGAGATCGACCGCTACATCGCGTGGCCGGGGCAGGCGCTGGCGTACATGGTGGGGCGCCTGGAGATCCAGCGGATCCGCGCCGGCGCCGAGGAACGGCTCGGGTCCCGGTTCGACGTCCGCGCGTTCCACGACCTCGTGCTCGCCGGGGGCGCGCTGCCGCTTTCGGCACTCGCTTCCGTCGTCGACGACTGGGTGGCCGGCCACGGCGACACGGCCAACGGCCTGGCCGCCGAGCTCGTCGAGCTGACCTTCGAGCAGGAGCCGCTGTACCCGTCGGTCTTCGGCCTGCCCGCCGACCACGACCGGCTCGCCGACCAGAGCCGGGCCGCGCAGGAGCGGTTCCTCGCCGCGTTCCGTGACCTGGCCGCCCGCGCCCGGGCGCTGCCCGGTGAGGGCCTGACCGCGGAAGAAGCCGTGACGCGCGAAGTCGTCATCGCCTCCGCCGAGGTGGAAGCCGACCGGCTCGGGGCCCGCAGCGCCGACATCGCGGTCAGCGACGGGCTGACCGCGCCCGCGCTGGGGCTGCTGCTCTACCTGCCGTACTACCAGCTCGACGACGAGAAGAAGGCCCGCGGCTACCTCGCCCGGCTCGGCGCGATCGGCACGTTCCTCGAGGCGCTGACCGAGCGCCAGCGGGAGAGCCTGGCCGACGGGCTCGTGCCGGCGGCGTACCTCGCGCGCGTGGGCGTCGAGTACATCGACCGCTACCTCGCCTCGCCGGACAGCGACCCGCTGAAGGTGGCCACGACGGCGGCCGTCGACGGCTTCGAAGCCGACCGCGACCGGCTGCTCGCCGAAGTCGTCCACCCGGCTTACGCCCGCTACCGCGACTTCCTGCGGACCGAGGTCGAGCCGGTCGGCCGGCCCGACACCGCGCCCGGGATCGGCCACGTGCCGGGCGGGGCACAGCGGTACGCGGCGCTCATCCGCGCGGAGACGACGACCGAGCGCACGGCCCAGGACCTGCACGACACCGGCCTGGCGATCATCGAGCAGCTCTCGGCGGAGTACCGCGAGCTGGGGCAGAAGGTGTTCGGCACCACCGATCTCGCCGAGATCTTCGAGCGCCTGCGCACCGATCCGGCGCTGCGCTGGCGGGACGGCGAGGAGCTGCTGTCCGCGGCCCGGGACGCCATCGCCCGCGCCGAAGCCGTGGCGCCGCAGTGGTTCTCGCGCATCCCGGCGGAGAAGTGCGAGGTCGCGCCGGTGCCCGAGGCCGACGCGGCGAGCGGCACGATCGCGTACTACCTGCAGCCGTCACTCGACGGTTCCCGGCCGGGTACCTACTACGCCAACACGCACGAAGCCGACAAGCGCCCGCGCTTCACCAGCGAGGCGATCGCGTTCCACGAAGCCGTGCCGGGGCACCACTTCCAGCTCAGCCTCGCCCAGGAGCTGCGGGACCTGCCGCTGCTGCGGCGGATCGGCATGTTCAACGCCTACGCGGAGGGCTGGGGGCTCTACGCCGAGCGGCTGGCCGACGAGATGGGCCTGTACTCCGACGACGTCGCCCGGCTGGGCATGCTGACGCAGGATTCGATGCGCGCGGGCCGGCTCGTCGTCGACACCGGGCTGCACGCGCTGGGCTGGAGCCGGCAGCGGGCGATCGACTTCCTCGTCGACCACACGCCGATGGCGCGGATGGAGATCGAGGCGGAGATCGACCGGTACGCCGGCTGGCCCGCCCAGGCACTCGGGTACATGGTGGGGCGGCTGGAGATCCAGCGGCTGCGCGCCGAGGCCGAGGCGGCGCTCGGCGACCGCTTCGACATCCGCGACTTCCACGAAGTCGTGCTGGGCCACGGGATGTTGCCGCTGCCGGCACTGGCCAAGGTCGTCACGGACTGGGTGGCGAGCCGGACCGACACCCCGGATTCGCTCGCGGACGAGTGCCTGGAGCTGATGTTCGAGGCACAGCCGCTGCTGCCGTCGCTCTACGGCCTCCCGGGCGCGCACGACCGGCTCGCCGACCAGTCCGCCGAGGCGGGCGCCCGGCAGCGCGCCGCGTTCGCCGGCATCATCACGCGGGCGGAAGCACTCGACGCGGCGGCGTTGCCGGCCGCCGAGCGCGTCACCCGTGACGTCGTGATCTGGCAGGCGCGCACGACGATCGACGTGCTCGACTCCGGCCGCGCCGACATCGCGGTGAGCGACGGGCTCGCCGCACCGGCGCTGGAACTGCTGATGATGCTGCCCCAGACGGTGATCGACGACGAGGCCAAGGCCCGCGGCTACCTGAGCCGGCTCGCGGCGGTCGGCACGTACATGGACCAGCTGATCGAGCGGCAGCGGTCGGCGCTCGCCGAGGGTCTCACGCCGCCGGAGTTCCTGGCGCGCATCGGGGTCGGGTACGTCGAGCGTTACCTCGCGGCCCCGGAAGCCGACCCGCTGAAGGTGCCGGTCCACGGGCTCGAAGCCGAGCGTGACCGGTTGCTGGCGGACGTCGTGTGGCCGGCGTACGCGCGCTACCGCGACTTCCTGGCCGGCGAAGTGGTCCCGGCCGGGCGGCCGGAGTCGTCGCCGGGCATCGGCGACCTGCCGGGCGGGCCGGAGCGCTACGCGGCGCTCATCCGCGCGGAGACGACGACCGAGCGCACGGCCCAGGACCTGCACGACACCGGGCTGGCGATCATCGAGCAGCTCTCGGCGGAGTACCGCGAGCTGGGGCAGAAGGTGTTCGACACCACCGATCTCGCGCAGATCTTCGAGCGGATCCGCACGGACCCGGCGCTGCGCTGGCGGGACGGTGACGAGCTGCTGGACGCCGCGCGGCAGACGATCGCGCGGGCGGAAGCCGTGGCGCCGCAGTGGTTCTCGCGCATTCCGGAGCAGAAGTGCGAGGTCGCCCCGGTGCCCGCCGCCGAGGCCGAGAGCGGCTCGATCGCCTACTACATCGACGCGTCGCTCGACGGTTCGCGGCCGGGCACGTACTACGCCAACACGCACGAGGCGGACCAGCGGCAGCGGACGCTCGGCGAGTCGGTCGCGTTCCACGAAGCCGTGCCGGGGCACCACTTCCAGCTGACGCTCGCGCAGCAGCTCACCGGCGTCCCGCTGCTGCGGCGGATCGCCATATTCAACGCGTATGCCGAAGGCTGGGGGTTGTACGCGGAACGGCTCGCCGACGAGATGGGGCTGTACTCCGACGACGTCTCGCGGCTCGGCCTGCTGACGCAGGACTCGATGCGGGCGGCGCGGCTGGTCGTCGACACGGGGCTGCACGCGCTGGGCTGGAGCCGGCAGCGGGCGGTGGACTTCCTCCTCGAGAACACGCCGATGGCGCGGATCGAGATCGAGGCGGAGATCGACCGCTACGCCGGCCACCCCGGGCAAGCGCTCGGCTACATGGTGGGCCGGCTGGAGATCGAGCGGCTGCGCGCCGACGCCGAGCGGGCGCTGGGCGAGCGGTTCGACATCCGCGAGTTCCACGACACGGTGCTGGGCAGCGGAACCCTGCCGCTCCCGGTCCTGGCGGACGTGGTGGCCGCCTGGGTGGCGGCGCGCTCCGCCGGGGACAAGGAGTGATCGTGGCCGGCTTCACCGGCGGCTCGCCGTTGAGGTCGGCCGCGATCGTGACCGATCGCAGGTGGCGCCGATTCACGTCCCGGTCGGGCTCGACCGCACAGCGGAGCGGTCGAGCCCCGGGGCTGGCCGGACTCGGCCGGCACCGCAGGGGCGGTGAGCGGACGTGACCCGGCGCGCCGCTGCCGAGCCCGCATCACCGGGACGGTGAGCGGCCGTGACCGGGTTCGACCTCCGCGCAGGCTCGCCGCGGAGCCGGCACCACCGAGACGAGGAGCAGCCGTGACCTGGCTCGACCCGGCAGCCGAAACGCCGTCCGGTCCGGACAACGAGGAGCAGACGTGACTTGGCTCGACCTCGCCGACGACACGCCGTTCGGCCTGGACAACCTGCCCCACGGCGTCTTCTCGGTCCGCGGCGCGCCCGAGCGGCGGGTCGGGGTGCTCGTCGGCGAGCAGGTCCTCGACCTCACCGCCGCGGCCGCCGAGACCGCGTCCGCCTTCGCGCCGCTGCTCACCGCCGGGGTGCTCAACCCGCTGCTGGCCGCGGGGCCGGACACGTGGCGGGAGGTCCGCGAGAGCGTCCGGACCTGGCTGACCGAACCCCGGTACGCCGACCAGTTGCGCCCGCACCTCGTGCCCCTGGCCGAGGTGACCACGCACCTGGCGTTCGAGGTCGCCGACTACGTCGACTTCTACTCGAGCGAGCAGCACGCCCTCAACGCCGGCCGGATCTTCCGGCCCGACGCGGCCGAGCTGCCGCCGAACTGGAAGCACGTGCCGATCGGCTACCACGGCCGGGCGGGCACGGTGGTGGCGTCGGGCACGCCGGTCGTCCGCCCGCACGGGCAGCGGAAGCCGCGCAACGCCGACGTTCCGGCGTTCGGTCCGTCGCGGCGGCTGGACATCGAGGCGGAGGTGGGGTTCGTCGTCGGCGTCCCGTCCACGCCGGGCACGCGAGTGTCCACTGAGGACTTCGCGGCCCACGTCTTCGGCGTCTGCCTGGTCAACGACTGGTCGGCCCGTGACATCCAGGCCTGGGAGTCGCAGCCGCTCGGCCCGTTCCTCGGCAAGTCGTTCGCGACGTCGGTGTCGCCGTGGATCGTCCCCCTCGCGGCGCTTGAGCACGCGCGGGTCGACGGCCCGCCGCAGGACCCGGAACCGTTCGACTACCTGCGCACCAGGGAAAAGTGGGGACTGGACCTGGCGATCGAGGTCCGCCTCAACGGCCACCTGGTGTCGAGCCCGCCGTTCGCCACGCAGTACTGGACGGCGCCGCAACAGCTGGCGCACCTGACGGTCAACGGCGCGAGCCTGCGTACGGGCGATCTGTTCGCCTCGGGCACGGTGACGGGCCCGGAGCGCGACCAGCGCGGCTCGCTCCTGGAGCTGTCCTGGGGCGGCCGCGAACCCCTCGCCTCCCCAGCGGCCAGCAGCGCACCTTCCTGGAGGACGGCGACGAGGTGGTCATCACCGCGACGGCCCCCGGCCCGGCCGGCACCCGGATCGGCTTCGGCGACGTCCGGGGCACGGTGGTCCCCGGCTGACCCGCGCCGAATTCCGAACCCGCGTGATCGGCCACGGAACTCGTGTGACGGAACCCGGAACTCGCGTGATTGAAGCCGGAACTCGCGAGTTACGGCCCTGATCACGCGAGTTCCGGGCCGGATCACGCGAGATCCGGCTGTGATCACGCCGGCCCGGGCCGGAGCACGCGAATTCCGCGCCCGGCCGTGACGATCCGGAGCGTCACCGAGAACCCGGCTCCGCCGGAGCCCCGGGCCGGTGAGTGGCGGCGCGCACATCGCCGCCGCGCGGGCCGGCCGGTCCCGTTAGGATCCGCTACTAAGCGCTTGCTCAGCAATGGAGGTGGCCATGCGGATCGGGACCGCGATCAACTACGCCGGAGGCTTCGCCGACAGCGTCGCGGACATCGTCGAACTCGAGAAGGTCGGCCTCGACGTCGCCTTCGTTCCCGAGGCCTACTCCTTCGACGCCGTCAGCCAGCTCGGTTACCTGGCGGCGAAGACCGAGCGCGTCCAGCTCGCGTCGGGCATCTTCCAGATCTACACCCGCACGCCGACCCTCACCGCGATGACCGCGGCCGGCCTCGACTTCGTCTCCGACGGCCGCTTCATCCTCGGGCTCGGTGCCTCCGGGCCGCAGGTCATCGAGGGTTTCCACGGCGTGAAGTACGACGCGCCGCTGGCTCGCACCCGCGAGATCGTCGAGATCTGCCGGCAGGTGTGGCGCCGCGAGCGCGTCGTCCACGACGGCAAGCACTACACGATCCCGCTGCCGCCGGAGCAGGGCACCGGTCTCGGCAAGCCGCTCAAGCTGATCAACCACCCGGTGCGCGAGCGCATCCCGGTGCTGCTGGCCTCGCTCGGGCCGAAGAACGTCGCGCTCACCGCCGAGATCGCCGAGGGCTGGCAGCCGATCTTCTTCCACCCGGAGAAGGCCGCCGACGTCTGGGGCGAGTCCCTGGCCGCGGGCAAGGCCAAGCGCGACCCGGCGCTGGGCGAGCTCGACACGTTCGTCAGCGCCGCGCTGGCGATCGGCGACGACGTCGAGCCGCTGCTCGACCACCTGCGCCCGCTCGTCGCCCTCTACGTCGGCGGGATGGGCGCGCGCGGCAAGAACTTCTACAACGACCTCGCCCGCCGCTACGGCTACGAGGCCGAGGCGAAGCTGATCCAGGACCTCTACCTCGACGGCAAGAAGGACGAGGCCGCGGCGGCCGTGCCGGTCGAGCTGCTGCGCTCGATCTCGCTGGTCGGCCCGGCCGGGTACGTCAAGGAGCGGCTGGCGGCGTTCGAGGAAGCCGGCGCGACGACGCTGGTCGTCAACCCGATGCTGCCCGGCCGCGAGGCGCGGGTTTCGGCGGTGGCCCAGCTGCGGGAGCTGCTCGGCTGAGCGCGGCTCAGACCGGGACCGCGTAGACGGCGATTCGCGGGGAGTCGATCCCGGCGAGGTCGTGGGTCCCGTCGCTGGTGATCAGGCGCAGCTCGGGGCCCGGCCCTTCCGGCGCGACGAGCGTGCTGTCCGGCTCGTCCGCGGGGAACGTCGCGGTCTTGCGGACGGTGAAGCGGGCCTCGCGGCCTTCGTCGTCGCGCACGACGACCGGGGCGCCCGGCTTCAGCATGTCGAGGCGGGCGAACGCGCCGCGTGAGTACCCGAAGCCGGCGTGCCCGGACAGCACGGCGACGCCCGGCGCACCGGGGGCCGGGCCGTCGGCGAACCAGCCCACGCCCAGCGCCGTGCCGGGCTGCTCCCGGCGGCCGCCGACGTGGCCGAGGTCGACCAGGTGGTTCAGCGCGAGGCCCAGGTCGGGGATTGCCAGCGCGGCCGGCAGGACACCGGCGCCGACGGTCACGGGCCGGTCCACGGCCACCCCGGGAGTGCTCGGATCGCCCGGGGTGAGCACCGCCGTGACGCCGAGGAGGACGCAACCGAGCCCGGCCACCACCGCGAGCACGGCGGCGGCCGGCCGTACGAGCGTCGAATGCCGCTCGCTCACGTTCCCCTGCCGCACACCGGTGAAGTCGGGAGTGGGAGAGTGGGCGTTACCGAATCGTGTCCAGCGTGCCGCAGTTCACTCGATCGGGTTATCCGGCTGTGACCTTCGCGTCAATAAGGCACGTCCGGAGGGGTCAAAACCGACAATCACCGGCGATCCGCGGTGATTTCGGGCAGTATTGCGTGTTTCGACCTGTCGAACCGGGGATATCCACCAGACCGGAAGTGAGGTGCGCCGAACCGTGCGAAAAATCGAAGAACCCGCGGTGGGCGTACTGGACGTCGGATCGTTCAGCGCCCGCCTGGTGGTGGTCCCGGTGGACGGATCGCCGCGCGAGCCGCTGCTGAACCACCAGACGCGGCTGCGCCTCGACCGCGAGCTCGACGACCGCGGCCGGCTCTCCGCGCGTGGCATCGCCGCCGTCACGGCCGCCGTCGCCGCGGGCATGACCACCGCCTACCGCCATGGCGTGAGCCACATCTACCCGCTCGCGACCTCTTCGATCCGCGATGCCGTCAACGCCGCCGACGTCGTCCGGCACGTCGCCGGCGAAACCGGCGTCGAGCTGCGGTTCCTCTCCGGACGCCGCGAAGCCGAACTGACCTACCTGGCCACCCGCCGCTGGTTCGGCGCGGAGGCCGGGCCGCTGCTGGTGCTCGACATCGGCGGCGGCACGGTCGAACTGGCCGCCGGCAGCGGCGACCAGGCCACTTTCGCGCGGTCGCTGCCGTTGGGTGCGCGGTCGATGACGCGGGACTGGCTGCCGACTGAACGCGTGTCGGGCAAGCAGGTCAAGGCGTTGCGCGCGCACGCGCTCGACGTCGTGACCACCACGCTGAGCGCCGCGGACGTCGACGACCCGCGCGTCGTCGGGTGCTCGAAAGTCCTGCAGCAGCTCGCGCGGTTGTCCGGGGCCCGCCCGAACAAGTGCAAGGAGCTGCGGCTCGACGACCTGCGCGCTTGGATCCCGCGGCTCGCCGCGCTGCCGCCGTCGAAGCGCGCGGAGCTGCCGGGCATCTCCCGCAGCCGCGCCCACCAGGCCCTGGCGGGCGCGATCGTGGCGGAAGCGCTGCTCACGGTCGCGGGCGGCAAGGTCTCGATCTGCCCCTGGTCGACCCGCGACGGCCTGCTGCTGACCCTGCAGGACAAAGCGCGGGAAAAGGCCGGGACCAAGGTCGTGGCGGCCTGACCCCTGGCCGCGGCCGGGAAAACCGGGTATTCCGGAAAGCATGAGCGAGCAGCAGCGCATCCACGCCCGTGACGACGAAGACGACGAGCTCCCGAAGCTGCCGACCCCCGGCAAGCTGACCCACGACGTGCCCACCGCGCCCGACCCGGACGTCAACCCGGGTGGGACCGAAGAGGTTCCGGCCCCACCCGGGCGGGACGCCGTCAGCGACCTTCCGGAGTGACCGGGTTGACCGGGTCGGCGTACTGACGCACCTTTTCGGAGTCGCGCCGCATGGGAGCGCGGCCCGGGGGCTGGCTCGGCGGGTCGCCCGCGTCGATCTTCGGGATCGCGAAGCGCTGCGGTTCGGCGGTGATCGTGATGCGCTCGCCGTGGTTCAGCACTTCCAGCGGTGCGCCGTCGAGCACGTGGTAGGTCGCCTGGTCACGGTCGATCTCGACCTGGAACCGGGTGCCGCGGAACATCAGGCGGAACGTGATCCGGTCCAGCTGCGGCGGCAGCCGCGGCGCGAACGCCAGCGTCGAGCCGTGGTCGCGCAGGCCGCCGAAGCCGGCCACGGCACCCTGCCACGCCCCGGCCAGCGACGCCATGTGCAGGCCGTTGCGCACGTTGTTGTGCACGTCGTGCAGGTCGGTCAGCGCGGCTTCGGCGAGGTAGTCGTAGGCCAGCTCGAGGTGTCCGACCTCGGCCGCGACCACCGACTGCGTCCCCGCCGAGAGCGACGAGTCGCGCACGGTCCTCGCCTCGTAGTAGGCGAAGTTGCGGGCCTTCTCCTCCAGGCTGAACGAGTCGCCGCACAGGTACAGCGCCAGCACCAGGTCCGCCTGCTTCACGACCTGCTTGCGGTAGAGATCGAAGTACGGGAAGTGCAGCAGCAGCGGGTAGTGCGCGAGGTCCGTGTGCTCGTAGTCCCACTCGTCGTGGTCGAGGAAGCCCTCGGACTGCGGGTGCACGCCGAGCTCTTGGTCGTAGGGCAGGAACATCGACGCGGCGGCCGCGCGCCACGAGTCCAGCTCGACCGTGTCGACGCCGAACCGCGCCGCCACCTCGGGGTTCCGCTCGCACGATTCCGCGGCGGCCAGCAGGTTCCGCTTCGCCATCAGGTTCGTGTAGACGTTGTTGTCCGCCACCGCGGAGTACTCGTCCGGCCCGGTGACGCCGTCGATGCGGAACGCGCCGTGCCGGTCGTGGTGGCCCAGCGACGCCCACAGCCGCGCGGTTTCCAGCAGCAGCTCGACGCCGTAGTCGCGTTCGAACTCCTCGTCGCCGGTCGCGTTCAGGTACCGCAGCACGGCGTCGGCGATGTCCGCGCTGACGTGGAACGCGGCCGTGCCCGCCGGCCAGTACGCCGAGCACTCGGCACCGTTGATCGACCGCCACGGGAACGCCGCGCCGCGCAACCCCAGCTGGTGCGCGCGTTCCCGCGCTTTGTCCATTGTGGAGTGCCGCCAGCGCAGGGCGTCGCGCGCCGCGTCCGGCATCGTGTAGGTGAGCACCGGCAGGACGAACGACTCGGTGTCCCAGAAGGCGTGCCCGTCGTAGCCAGGGCCGGTCAGCCCCTTGCCCGCGATCGCGCGGCTTTCGCCACGGGCCCCGGCTTGCAGGAGGTGGAACAGCGCGAAGCGGACCGCTTGCTGCAGCTCGGGATCGCCCTCGATCTCGATGTCCGCGGTGGCCCAGAAGTCGTCGAGGAACTGGCGCTGCTCGGTGACCAGACCCTTCCAGCCGGTCTGGCGCGCGCCCGCCAGCGCCGCCTCGACCTGCGACCGCAGCGCGGGCACCGAGCGCTGCGCGGACCAGCCGTAGGCGAGGAACTTGGTGATGCGCAGCCGCCCGCCCTTCGGCACGTCGACCGCGACGGTCAGCCGCGCGAGGTCCTCCTCGGAGTGGATGCGGGCGCGGATCCCGTCGTCCACCTCGATCTTGTGGTCCATCGCCGCGGCCATCCGCAGCCCGGACCGGCGGGTCTGGTGCACGAGCACGGCGTTGTAGTCGGACGCGCGGTGGAATTCACCGACCAGCGGCGAGTTCAGCGCGGCGGCCACCCGCGGGTCGCTGGTGTCGGACTCGATCGGCTCGTTGGCCAGCAGGTCGGACTGGACGACCAGCTGCAGGTCCTCGTCGAGCGGCTCGACCTCGTACCGGATGGCGGCGATCGCGCGCTGGGTGAACGACACCAGCCGCTCGGTGCGCACGCGGACCCGCCGCCCGGTCGGCGATGACCACTCGGTGCTGCGGCACAGCGTGCCCTTGCGGAAGTCGAGCACCCGGTCGTGCTTGGTGGCGGCGCCGTAGCGCATGTCGAGCGGCTCGTCCTCGACGAGCAGCCGGATGATTTTGCCGTCGGTCACGTTGACGACGGTCTGGCCCTCTTCGGGGTAGCCGTAGCCCGCTTCGGCGTAGGGCAGCTCGTGCTGCTCGTAGAAGCCGTTCAGGTAGGTGCCGGGCAGGCCGCGCGGCTCGGCTTCCTCGAGCGTGCCGCGCATCCCGATGTGCCCGTTGGACACGGCGAACGCCGACTCGGTGCGCTGGAGGGCGTCGACGTCCATCCCCCGCCAGCGCAGCTCCCACGCCGCGCACTCGTAGCCGCGGGGTTCTTCTTCGGTCATCAATCCTCCAGGAGGTCGGCGAGGTCGTCGACGACGATGTCGGCCCCGTGAGCCCGCAGCTGGTCGGCCTGGTTCGCGCGGTTCACGCCCACGACGTACCCGAAGTTGCCGGCCTTCCCGGCCTGGACGCCGGACTGGGCGTCCTCGAACACGGCCGCGTGCGCGGGCTCGACACCGAGCGCCGCGGCGCCGGCCAGGAACGAGTCCGGCGCGGGCTTGCCCTTCAGGTGCTGCTCGCGGATCGTGAGGCCGTCGACGCGGGCTTCGACGTACTTGCTGAGGTCCCCGGCGTCCAGCACCTTCGCGCCGTTCGCCGACGACGTCACGACGGCGATCCGTAGGCCGGCCGCCTTGGCCGCGTCGAGGTACCGGATCGAGCCGGGGTAGGGGTTCACGCCGCGTTCGTCGATGATCTTCAGGACGAGCTCGTTCTTGCGGTTGCCGACACCGTTCACGGTGGGGGCGTCCGGCGGGTCGTCCGGGGTGCCCTCCGGCAGCTCGATCCCGCGCGAGCGCAGGAATTCGCGGACTCCGTCGGCGCGCGGGCGGCCGTCCACATAGGTCGCGTAGTCCTGGTCGGTGAACTCGCTGAACCCGGCGCCGTCGCGGGCGCGAAGAAACTCGTCGAAAGTCCGTTTCCAAGCTTGGCTGTGCAGGACGGCCGTACCGGTAAGAACTCCATCGAGATCGAACAGGCAGGCGGTGATGGTCTCGGGCAATCCCGTCATGCTCGCACGCTACCGGTCGCTCTCATCGGTCGCGGACTCCTGGGGGTGTGGCCGCACCCGATGGATGAGTTCGTGCACGGTGGCGTCGGCGAGCCGGTAGCGCACGACGCGTCCGTCGCGCCGGGTGGTGACCAGTCCGTGCGCGCGCAGCAGCCGCAGGGCCTGCGACACCGCGGTGTCCGTCATGCCGGTGACCGCGGCGAGGTCCGTGACGCTGATTTCGCGGGCGTAGTGGATCGAGACCAGCAGAGCCAGCCGCGACGGGTCGGCGACCACGGAGAAGCGCTGGGCCCACTCGTCGATGACGGCGCGGTCGCCCAGCCCGTCGACCGCGGCGGCCACCCGTTCGGGGTCGATGAGCTTGCGGCCGGGGTCGTTGTCCACCCCCGGATGATTCCACCCTGGCCCGGCCGGCCCGTGGCCTGGGTCACGCGCGCTTGACGCGGGCGGGTGCGCGGGCGAGGCTGCGATTAAGACAGTTGTCATAGTCGAGGAGCCGAGATGACCGACGTGGCCGCCGGGGCGCAGACCCGCTCGAAGACCATCACGTGGCAGGACCCGCTGCCGACCGCCCGGCTCGGCGCCACGATGACCGGGTTCGAATACCTGACGGCCATCGCCGAGGGGCGCCTGCCCGCGCCGCCGATCGCCGCGCACTTCGGGATGCGCTGGGAGCGGATCGGCCACGGCGAGGTCGTCGCCGTCATCGAGCCCGACGAGTCGCTGTACAACCCGATCGGGATGGTCCACGGCGGGCTCGCGGCCACGATGCTCGACTCGGTGGTCGGTTGCGCGGTGCACACGACGCTGCCGGCCGGCGTCGGCTACTCGTCGGTGGAGCTGAAGGTGAGCTACCTGCGCGCCATCCACGCGGGCCGCGGCGCGATCCGGGCGACCGGGCGCGTGGTGAAGGAGGGCTCGCGGATCGCGTTCGCCGAAGGGGAGGTCCGCGACGCCGACGGCAAGCTGCTGGCGACGGCGTCGGGGACCTGCGTGATCACGCGCTAGTTTCCTTCACGTCCCAGTGCTCGACGAGCAGGCCGTCCACGACGCGCAGGATGTCGACGACGGCGTGGCCGGCCACGTGCAGGTGCACGACGACGAGGTCGTCCTCGGCGACGACGTGTTCGATCTCCGCCGTCGCGCCGGCCAGCGGCGAGTTCCTGACGGCGTCGGCGAACGCGTCGCGGCCGTCGGGCAGGCCGGGGCTGTGGGTGACGAAATCGGGGTGCAGCGCGGCCTTCGCGGCGTCGAAGTCCTTGTGCACGAACAGGTTCTCGAGGCAGTCGACGACGATCATGCGGTTCGTTCGGCTCATCCGCCCATCGTCGGCCTCGCGGGCTCCGTGGTCGATTACGTGGCGGGTAATCAGCGAGGCGGGCGGACCCGGCGGGCGCGGATCGCGTCGCCGCCGCCGAAGCGACCGATGATCGCGGCCAACAAAGCCCGGGTGTCCTCGACGCGGGCCGCGCCGAACTCCGTTTGCAGTTCGCCCTGAAGTTCTGCTCTGAGGGTCCGGGTGGCTTCGACGGCGTCGTGCGCGTGCTCGGTGAGGTGCAGCAGCTTGGTGCGTGCGTCGGCCGGATCGGGTTCGCGGCTCAGGAGTCCCCGGCGTTCGAGATCGGCGACGGCCTTCGACGCGGCCTGCTGCGTCACGCCCATGCGCTCGGCCAGCGCGGTGATGGACAGCGGCGCGGCCAGGACGTGCTGGATCACGACGCCGTCGTTGAAGCGCAGGTCGCCGAAGCCCTGCGCGGTGAGCCGCCGCTGCACCTCGTCGGTCATCGCCCAGCCCGCGAACAGGGCGGTGAGTGACAGATCGAGGTCGTCCGGCGTAGGGTGCACAACCATGGTTGTGGAATCTAGCAGAGTGCCGGCCGAGCTGGCCGGAGCGTTCGTCCGCGTGGCGCACCGCATCGTGTGGTGCACGCTGGTGACCGTCGACGGCCGGGGCCGGCCGCGGTCGCGGGTGGTCCACCCGATCTGGGAAGAGGGACCGGACGGCTTGACGGGGTGGCTGTTCACCCGGCCGACGCCGCTGAAGGTGGCGCACCTGGCGGCATCGCCGTACGTGTCGTGTTCGTACTGGGACCCGCAGCACGAGGTCGCGGTGGCGGAGTGCCGGGCGGAGTTCGCCGACGACATCCCGACCCGGAAGTACTTGTGGGAGTTGTTCGCGTCGGCACCGGAACCGCTGGGCTACGACCCGAAGATCCTGGGCGGCGAGGATTACCGGGACCCGAAGATCACGGTGCTGAAGCTGACGCCGTGGCGCGTTTCGACCGGCGGCGAAGCCTGGCGCGCGGCCTGATCAGCACCGGGCAGTGACCGCAGCCGCGAGCGCCGTCATGCAGCTCCGACGCGGCGGTCGAAGACCAGGCCCTGGGCCGCCCGCAGCCCGACGCTGATCGCCCCCGCCAGCACGGCGTCCTCGCCCAGCTCGCCCTGGACCACCTTCGGCACCAACGGCGTGAACGCCCGCAGCGCGCGATCCAGCGGCTCCAGCAACAGGTCCGCCGCGGTCCCCATCCCGCCGCCCAGCACGATCAGCTCCGGGTCGATCACCGCCGCGACCGAGGCCACCGTGTACGCCAGGCGGTCGGCCTCGGCTTCGAGGGCGCGCCGGGCCAGTTCGTCGCCTTCGCGGGCCAGGCGGAACACCTCGCGAGCCGATTTCGCCGTCCCCAGACCGAGTTCGCGCGCGCCGCGGACCACCGACTGGGCCGCCGTCGCCTCTTCGAGGTGGCCACGCGCGGGCGGAGAACCGGGGGAGTCGGCCGCGCGGGTGCGGCCGTACGGCAGGTAGCCGATCTCGCCCGCCGCGCCCGTCGCGCCGCGGAACACCCGGCCGTCGACCATCATGCCCATGCCGACGCCGGTGCCGATCGTGATGCAGCCGAACACCGATGCCCCGCGCGCGGCGCCGCTTTCGCCCTCGCCGACCGCCGTCAGGTTCGCGTCGTTCTCCACCATCAGGTCCGGGCCCAGCGCCGCCTCGAGGTCGTCGATCAACCCGGCCCGGCCCCAGCCCGGCAGGTTCGGCGCGTGCCGGAAGCAGCGCTTCTCCGGATCGGCGACGCCGGGGGAACCGACCACGCGGACAACGATGTCGGTCTGCGACAACCGCGCCTCCGCGACGGCCGAAGCCGCGATCTTCCCGACCGCCGTGACCAGCGCGGCGCCGGAGCGCGCCGTGTTGCGCTCGTCGCGGCGCGCCACGATCGTGCGGCCGAGGTCCGACACCGCGACGCGGATGTGCTCACGCCCGATGTCGACGCCCAGCACGTAGCCCGCAGTGGGGTCGGCCTCGTACAGCACGGCCGAGCGCCCGGTGCCGGTGGAGGTCTGCCCGGTCGGGCGCGCCAGCCCGGCGGCTTCCAGCGCCAGCAGCGCCTGGCTCACCGTCGGCTTCGACAGCCCCGTGTCCTTCGCCACCTGCGGCCGGGTCGCCGGTCCGCCGCGGCGCAGCAGGTCGAGCACCGCCCGCTGGTTGATCTTGCGCATCCCGGCGGGGGTCCCGACCGTTGGAGCTTCTACGCCGGCCACCCTTGCCCGCTTCCTGTCGTCCTCGTGCTTCCTGCCACGCTAGCCGCCCGAACCCCGGTTTCGCCGGAATACGCCCGCTCCGGGACCCGTTGACCGGGGCATGAGCACTCCGGTACGCGGCCGGGTCCGCGTGGCACAAGGCGCGAAGCGGGTACGCGTGTTCCTCGGCGGGCAGGTCGTCGCGGACACGGTGCACCCCCTTCTGGTGTGGGAAGTTCCGTACTACCCCACGTACTACTTCCCGCGCGCGGACGTCGTGAGCGGCGTTCTCGCCCCCTCCGGCCGGACGTCGCACTCGCCCAGCCGCGGAGAAGGTGTTCTGTCGACGATAAAGGGTGGCGGAGCCGAGGCGGTGGACGCCGCGCTGGAATACCCGGATTCGCCCATCGAGGAGCTCCGGGACCACGTCCGCTTCGAGTTCGGCGCGTTCGACTGGTTCGAGGAGGACGAGCAGATCTTCACGCACCCGCGCGACCCCGGCGTCCGCGTCGACATCCTGCCGAGCTCGCGGCACGTGCGCATCGAGGTCGACGGCGTCACCGTCGCCGACACCGTCCGGCCGCACCTGCTGTTCGAGACCGGCCTGCCGACCCGCTACTACCTGCCCCGCGTCGACGTCCGGATGGATCTCCTCGAGAAGATCGACACCGTCACGCACTGCCCGTACAAGGGTGCCGCCGACCACTTCGACGTGACCGGGCACGAGGACCTCGCCTGGAGCTATCCGACGCCGCTGCCGGAAAGTGAGCGCGTCGCCGGTCTGGTGGCGTTCCTCGACGAGAAGGTCGACGTCTACGTCGACGACGTCCGGCAGGAGCGGCCGAAGACGAAGTTCGCCTGAGCACTCACGCGTCCGGCAGCCAGTTCCCGTGGAAGCCCGCGGGAACCCGCTGCGGGAGGTGGACGGTGGCGACCGGCGCCGCGGCGACGTTCCCCGCGTCGAGCACGACGAGGTCGCTGCGGTCCTCCGCCGCGTCGTAGACGTACGTCAGCAGCCAGCCTTCGCCGTGCTCCGCCGGGACGAACACCGCTTCGCCGGGGACGTGTCCTTCCCCGAAGGCGTGTTCGGTGGCGGTCCCGGCGTGCAGGTCGTAGCGGCGCAGGACGTCGTGGCCGGTGACGTGCCCGAAGCGCGCGTCGGACCCGGCGAGCCGGTCGTCGATGCGGGGGAACTCGCCCGGCCGGTCGTCGAGCCGGTCCTCGGTCACCGTGCCGGCGGCGAGGTCGATGGTCCAGCGCGACAGGTACGCCGGCGGGTCGTCGTGGCCGGCCTGCCACTGGTGGTCGTAGCGCAGGACGTGCACGACGATCCGGCCGTCCGGGGTGTCGAAGGCGTTGAGCGTGTGGAAGACGTAGCAGGGCTCGATCTCCAGCCAGCGCACGCCGGCTTCGGGCCGGTCGCGGCGCAGTACGCCGAGCCGGGCGCCGTAGCCCGCGTTCCACCGGTAGGGCATGCCTTTGCCGACTGAAGCCTGGTCGAACACCACCGGCAGGTCGTAGAAGACGGTGTGGTCGTTCGTGAGCGCGAAGTCGTGCATCATCGTCAGCCCCGGCACGTCGATGGGCTGCTTGACGACGAGCTTGCCGGCGGCGTCGGCGCGGTAGTAGCTGACGTGCGGCGCGGTGATGCTGCCGTAGCCGAAGAAGTGCAGTTCCCCGGTCGTGGGGCAGATCTTCGGGTGGGCAGTCATCGAGTCGGCCAGCTCGCCGCCGAAGTCGTAGGCGCCGACGGTCTCGAGGTCCGTCGTGATCTCGTACGGCAGCGACGATTCGACGAGCGCGAGCGTGCGGCCGGCGTGGTTGACCACGTGCGTGTTCGCGACGCTGGCGTGCAGGTTGCGCGTGCCGTCTTCGTTGTAGAGCTCGAGATCCGGGTCGTCGAAGCTGTCGGTCCGCACCCACCGGTTGCGGTACCAGGCGGCGCGGCCGTTCTCGAGCCGGACGCCGTGGACCATGCCGTCACCGGTGAACCAGTGCTTGCTGTCCTCGCGCGGGTTCGGGCCGTTGCGCAGGTACCAGCCGGTCAGCTCGGGCGGGAGCGCGCCGGTCACGGGGAGGTCGAACGCGGTCAGCTCGTCGTGGACCGGGGCGTAGGCGCCGCTCAGGTGGAAGTCACTGGTGGTCATGTCAGGCGGCTTTCTCGGCTCGGGCGCGGACGATGCGCGGGTAGCGGATGGTGAAGACGACGGGGACGGCGAAGCCGAGGACCTTGAGCGCGATCAACGCGGCCGTCGCGTGCGGGGCGAAGTTCAGCAGGGCGATGCCGGCGAGGCCGGTGACGGTGAAGCTCGCGGCCCACACGAGCGTGATGAGCACGTTGACGCGTTTGAAGATGGGGTTGTCCCAGAGTTCCGGCGGCGTCATCGTCCGCGCGATGCCGAGGGTGAACGGCTTTCCGATGGCGAGCGAGCCCCAGGCGGTGAGCGCCAGCCAGGCGTCGGTGAGCGCGCCGGTGTAGGTCTTCAGCGGCGACGCCGGGAAGGTGAACGCGACGGCCGTGAGCAGGGTGAAGAAGGCGAGCGCGCTCCACTCGATGATGAGGGCGTCCGTCTTGCGGCCTTCGCGGCGGGCGCTCAGCAGGAGCGCGGCCGAGATGACGAGCCCGGTGAGGCCGGACCAGCGCCAGTCGAACTGCGTCGCGACCACGGCGAAGGCGATCCACGGGAGAAAGCTCTTCAGGTAGTTCATGCGGGTCTCCCCAGACGTTCCAACTTTGACATGTCGAAACTAGAAGCTCCTGGATAGACATGTCAATAGTGGAATGTCATGATGGGCGCATGAGCCTTCGACACGCGGTGCTCGGCATGCTGGCCGACGAGCCCGGAAGCGGCTACGACCTGCTGAAGCGGTTCGAGCGGGCGATGGCCAACGTCTGGCCCGCGACGCAGAGCCAGCTCTACGGCGAGCTCGGCAAGCTGGAGGCGGCGGGCATGATCCACGTCCTCGCCGAGGGCCCGCGCGGGCGCAAGGAGTACGAGATCACCGAGGCCGGGCTCGAGGAGCTGCGGCACTGGCTGATCGACGTCGACCCGGGCGGCCCGCCGCGCAGCGCCGGTCTGCTGCGCGTGTACTTCCTCGGCTCGGTCACGCCGGCGCAGGCGCGCGGTTACGTCGCGTCGATGGGGGAGTCGGCACGGGCGCGCGAAGAGCGGCTGGACGAGCTGGAGGATGCGATCGACTGGGGCGACGACAACCAGTCGCTCTACGGCCGCCTGGTCCTGGAGTGGGGCAAGCGGTTCTCGGCCATGCAGCGCGAATGGGCGGAGTGGGCGGTCAAGCAGGTCGAGTGAGGGTCGTATAACGCCCTACACGGCGGTGGGGTCGCCCGTCACTGCTATCTTCCGGATCATGACCCGCGGTGAGGACGACGAGCGCGTCACGGCCTTGGCGATGGCGGCCGGCCGCGGCGATCGGCGGGCCCTGAACGACTGGGTCCGCGCGACGCAGGCCGACGTCTGGCGCTTCCTCGCCCACCTCGCCGACGCGTCCTCGGCCGACGACCTGACGCAGGAGACCTACCTTCGCGCCTTCGGCAGTCTTCGCCGGTTCGCCGGACGTTCGTCGTCGCGGACCTGGCTGCTGTCCATAGCGCGCCGGGTCGTCGTCGACCAGATCCGGGCCGCGGGCGCCCGCCCGAAGATCGCGGACACCGACTGGGAAGCCGCCGCCGAGCGCACCCGCGACCCCGCGGCCGGCTTCGAGGAACTCGTCGAGCTGGGCCTGCTGCTCGACGGCCTCGAACCGGAGCGGCGCGAAGTCCTTGTGCTGACGCAGGTTTTGGGCCTGTCCTACGCCGAGGCCGCCGACGTCTGCGGCTGCCCGGTCGGCACCGTCCGTTCCCGGGTCGCCCGCGCTCGCGAAGACCTGATCCAGGCCCGCCGGGCCCGCGGTGCCGGTTAGCGGACCCGGGGTCGGACCAAAGGTCTTGAATGAGTCATTCAGGTCTTCGGAAGTCCTGAATGACTCATTCAAGACGTTCGCACTTGCCGCCTCGCCATGCCGGTGAGCCACTCTCGGCCCACCGGGTTCGCCGTGTGGACGCGCACTTCCGGCGGACAGCGGTCGTTTTCGCACAGCCAGAGCACGACCGGGCGGGTCGTGTCGTCGCCGCCGAGGTCGTGGTCCAACGAAATCGCGGCGAAATCACCGGCCGGCGAGTCGAACGAAATCCGGTCCAACGTCGAGCCGGAAAGCGGCGGGACGCACCGGGCGCCCCGCCGCCGTCCCGTCGTCAGCCGTCCGAGGACCTCTTCCAGAGGTTGATGTCCGCGTCGGTGGCGTGGCCGTCGATCTCGGTCAGCTCCTCCGAGCTGAAGTCGAGGTTGCCCAGTGCGCCGACGTTGTCCTCGAGCTGCTTGACGCTGCTCGCGCCGATCAGCACCGATGTCACCCGGCTGTCGCGCAGCGCCCACGCGAGCGCCAGCTGTGCCAGCGACTGCCCGCGGCGCCCGGCGATCTCGTTGAGCGCGCGGACGCGGCCCAGGCGGTTCTCGTCGAGGGTGTCCGGGTCGAGCGACTTGCCCTGCGCCGCCCGCGAATCGGACGGGACGCCCTTCAGGTACTTGTCGGTCAGCAGCCCCTGCGCCAGCGGTGAGAACGCGATGCAGCCCGCGCCCGCCTCCTCCAGGGTGTCCAGGAGCCCGTCCTCCTCGATCCAGCGGTTCAGCATCGAGTACGACGGCTGGTGGATCAGCAGCGGCGTGCCGAGCTCGCGCAGCAGCCGCGCCGCCTCCGCGGTCCGCTCCGAGTTGTACGAGGAAATTCCGACGTAGAGCGCTTTCCCGGCGCGGACGGCGGAGTCGAGCGCCCCGACCGTCTCCTCCAGCGGCGTCTCCGGGTCGAACCGGTGGGAGTAGAAGATGTCGACGTAGTCCAGGCCCAGCCGGCCGAGCGACTGGTCCAGCGAGGACAGCAGGTACTTGCGGGAGCCCCACTCGCCGTACGGGCCGGGCCACATGTCGTAGCCCGCCTTGCTGGAGATCACCAGCTCGTCGCGGTACGGCTTGAAGTCGGTGGCCAGCAGCCGCCCGAAGTTCTCCTCCGCCGAGCCGTACGGCGGGCCGTAGTTGTTCGCCAGGTCGAAGTGCGTGATGCCGAGGTCGAAGGCGCGGCGGGTGATGTCGCGCTGGGTTTCCAGCGGGCGGTCGTGGCCGAAGTTGTGCCACAGCCCGAGCGAGATCGCGGGCAGCTTGAGTCCGGAACGCCCGCAGCGCCGGTAGGGGATCGATTCGTATCGGCCGGAAGCCGCAACGTAGGTCACGCGGCCGATGCTAGCCCGGCTGTCGGGTACGCTCCGGGTGAGCGACCGCTTAGGAGGTCAGTGGTGGGCACCGGATTCTTCACCTCCGTCGACGACGTGTCGGCGAAACTGGCCGAGGCGGGCTACCTGGCGTCCACGGCCGTGGCGACCACGGTGTTCCTGGCCGACCGGCTCGGCAAGCCGTTGCTGGTCGAGGGGCCCGCCGGCGTCGGCAAGACGGAGCTCGCCAAGGCCGTCGCGCAGGTCAGCGGCTCGCGGCTGGTGCGGTTGCAGTGCTACGAGGGCATCGACGAGGCCCGTGCGCTCTACGAGTGGAACCACGCTAAGCAGCTTTTGCGGATCACCGCCGGCCGCGGCGAGACGTGGGAGGACGCCCGCACCGACATCTTCGGCGAGGAGTTCCTGCTGCGCCGCCCGCTGCTCACCGCGATCTCCTCCGACGAGCCGACCGTGCTGCTCATCGACGAGACCGACAAGGCCGACATGGAGGTCGAGGGGCTGCTGCTGGAAGTGCTCGGCGACTTCCAGGTGACCGTGCCGGAGCTGGGCACGATCACCGCGACGCGCGCGCCGTTCGCCGTGCTGACCTCCAACGCGACGCGCGAGCTGTCCGAGGCGCTGCGCCGCCGGTGCCTGTTCCTGCACATCGACTTCCCGGACGAAGACCTCGAACGCGACATCGTCCGGCTCAAGGTGCCGGGTATCGACGCCGCGCTCGCCGATTCCGTCGTCCGGGTGATCGCCGCGCTGCGCGCGATGGACCTGCGCAAGCTGCCGTCGGTCGCCGAGACCATCGACTGGGCGCGCACGCTGCTCGCGCTCGGCGCGTCGAGCCTGGACGAGCGGGTCGTGCGGGAGAGCCTCGGCGTCGTCCTCAAGCACCAGGACGACATCGCCAAGGCCGGCGCCGGCTTGAAGCTCGAACAGGTCCTGGACGCGTCGTGACCGGCGGGGTGCCGGAGCGGCTCGCGTCGTTCGTCAAGGCACTGCGGGCCCAGGGCATCCCGGCCGGGCCCGCCGAGACGGTCGACGCCGCGGCCGCGCTGGAAGTCCTCGGCCTCGACGACCGTTCGCTGGTCCGCGAAGGACTGGCCGCGGCGCTGGTCCGCCGCGGCGGGCAGCGCGCGGTGTTCGACGCCGCGTTCGACCTGTACTTCCCGGCCGGGATCGGCACGCCCGAGCGGGCCCGCGAGGACCAGCCGTCGACGCTGGAGGAACTGCGTGAGGAGCTCGCCGCCGCGCTCGCGGACGGCGACCGGCAGGCCCTGTCCCAGCTCGCGGGGCTCGCGGTGGACATGCTCGGCCAATACGGCTCTTCGTCCGGACCCGGTGGCGGGTTCTCGGCCCACCAGACCCTGGAGCGGCTCCAGCCGCAGACGCTGATCGCGCGGGTGCTGGCCGCGGTGCGCGGCGGCGGTGCGCGTGGCGAGTTCACCGACCGGCTCGACCGCGACGAGATCCGCCGCCGCGTCGAAGGGTTCCGCGGCCAGGTCCGCACGGAGGCGCGTCGCCGGGCGGCCGAAGTCCGTGGCCGCGAGCGCGTCGCCAAGCACGCCATCGCGCCCGCGCCGGACCGCGTCGACTTCCTGATCGCCAGCCGGAACCAGCTCGCCGAGCTGCGCCGCACGATCCAGCCGTTGTCCCGCAAGCTCGCGACGCGCCTCGCCGCCCGCCGCAAGCGCACGACGCGCGGGCAGATCGACCTGCGCCGCACACTGCGGCGGTCGCTCTCGACCGGCGGGGTGCCGCTGCGCCCGGCCTACCGCCACCGGCGGCCCGGCCGCCCCGAGATCGTGCTGCTGTGCGACCTTTCCGGGTCCGTCGCAGGGTTCGCGAACTTCACCATGCTGCTGGTCCAGGCCCTGCGTGACCAGTTCAGCAAGATCCGCGTGTTCGCGTTCGTCGACAGCGCCGACGAGGTCACCCACCTGGTCACCACCGGCACGGCCGACCCCGAGCACCTGGGCGCGCGCATGCTGTCCGAAGCGGCGTTGGTGCGCTGGGACGGCCACAGCGACTACGGCGGCTCACTGCGCCAGTTCACCTCGAACTGGCTCGACGCCGTCGGCCCGCGCACGTCGGTGCTGATCCTCGGCGACGCCCGCACCAACGGCGGCGACCCCAACCTCGACGCCGTCCGCGAGATCAAGGCTCGCGCCCGGCACGTCTACTGGCTGAACCCGGAGCGGCGGTCGCTGTGGTCGACCGGCGACTCGGCGGCGCTGGAGTACGCCGACGTCGTCGAGATGCACGAGTGCCGCACGGTGCACCAGCTCGGCACGCTGGTCACCCGCCTGCTGCCGGTGTGAGCCACGCGTCGATGTCTTCGAGGGCCATTCGCTTCGTCGCTTCGGGGGCGAAGGACGCGGTGACGCTCGCCCGCGCGAAGTCCGCCATCACGGCGTCGTCGTAGCCGAAGGCGTCTCTGACCCGGGCGTACTCTTCGGCCAGGTTCGCCCCGGTGACCGACGGGACGTCGGTGTTGAGCGTGACCGTCAGCCCGGCGTCGAGGAGACGGGGGAGCGGGTGCCCGGGCAGCGACGCGACCAGCCCGAGCGTCACGTTCGACGACGGGCAGACCTCCAGCGCCAGACCCCGGTCGCGGACCTCGGCGACCAGCTCGGGGTCCTCGAGGACGCGGATGCCGTGGCCCAGCCGTTCGGTCCGGCCGACGTCGAGGGCTTCGCGGATGCTGTCCGGGCCGGCGTCCTCGCCGGTGTGGTGCAGCAGGTGGATGCCCTCCGCGTGGGCCTTCTCGAAGACCGTCGCGAAAGGACGCAGGGAGTGGTTTTCCTCGCCGGCCATGCCGATCGCGAAGACTTCGTCGTACTTCAGCGCGAGATCGAGAGTGCGTTCCGCTCGTTCGACCGAACGGCGTCGCGAGTGGTCCAGCAGCAGCCGCCACTCCAGCCCGGAAGTGCTCGCGTTCAGTCCTTTGAGGACGGACTCGAGCGGCATCTCGGGGTCGCCCAGGCGTTCGCCGTGGGACGCTGCGGTGAACGTGACCTCGGCGTAGCGCGTTCCCTGAGCGGTTTCGTCTTCGCAATATTCGCGGGCGATGCGCTCGAAGTCTTCGGGACGCCGGAGACAGGATCGCACCAGCGCGTTGTAGTCGGCGAAGGCGCGGAAGCCGTCGAACACCGGGGGCTCGGCCGGGACGTCGACGCCGTTGGCCTCGCCCAGCTCGCGCAGCGTGCCCGGCCGGATGGTGCTCTCCAGGTGGACGTGCAGGTGGGCCTTCGGCAGAGTGGCCAGGTCGCGCATGATCACGAGCCTAAGGGGCGCGGCGCGACGTGCGCGTCCCCTTTTCCGGCCGCCCACTGCGCGTCCACGGCCGGGTACGCTGAGCACCGGGGGGTTTGGCCGTCGTCACACGGGGAACCTTCGGGTGGTTCGTCCGCGTTGTCAGGATGACCGAAACCCGATGAGGGAGGACCACCGTGCCGTTGATGCGCAGACTGACCATGTTGGCCGGGGCCGCGGGCGCGGCCCGCGCCTACGCCAAGAAGAACCCCGAAAAGGTGAACCAGTACGTCGGCAAGGCCGCCAAGTTCGTCGACGACCGGACCAAGGGCAAGTACCACGACCGGATCGCCGGCGCCGTCCGCAAGGTCAACTCCGTGACCGGGCCGGACGGCCGGCCGGGGCCGGGACCGGCCGCCCGCTAGGTCACTCGGCGGTCAGCACCTCGAGGACACCTTCGCCGTACTTGGCGAGCTTGTTCTCGCCGACGCCGCTGACCGTGCCCAGGTCGGCCAGTGACGACGGCCGTTGCGTGGCGATCTGGCGCAGGGTCGCGTCGTGAAAGATGACATAGGCGGGTACGCCCTGCTCTTTCGCGACGCCGGCCCGCCAGGCGCGCAGACGTTCGAACAACGGGGCCGCCTCCGCGGGCATGTCCACCGCGGGGGCGGTCTTCCTGCTACCACGGACCTTCGCGGCCGCCGCACGCTCGGGCTCGCGGCGCAGCATCACCTCGCGGTCACCGCCCAGCACTTCGGCGCTGGCCTCGGTGAGCACCAGCGAGCCGTAGTCGCCTTCGACCGCGAGCAGGCCCTGGGCCAGCAGTTGCCGCACCACCGCGCGCCACTCCGGCTCACGCAGCTCGGTGCCGATGCCGAACGTCTTGAGCGTGTCGTGCTGGAACTGCGTGACCTTCGGGGTGGACTTGCCGAGCAGGATGTCGATGACCTGTCCGGCGCCGAACTTCTGCCGCCGCTCGTTGCGCAGCCGCACGATCGTCGACAGCAGCTTCTGCGCCGGGATCGTGCCGTCGAACTTCTCCGGCGGGCTCAGGCACGTGTCGCAGTTGCCGCAGGGCTGCCCCTGCTGCCCGAAGTAGTTGAGGATCTGCACGCGCCGGCATTCCACCGTTTCGCACAGCGCGAGCATCGCGTTCAGGTGCGCGCCGAGCCGGCGCCGGTGCGCGTCGTCGCCCTCGGACGTGTCGATCATCTTGCGCTGCTGCACGACGTCCTGCAGCCCGTACGCGAGCCAGGCGGTGGACGGCAGGCCGTCGCGCCCCGCCCGGCCGGTCTCCTGGTAGTAGCCCTCGACGGACTTCGGCAGGTCCAGGTGCGCGACGAACCGGACGTCCGGTTTGTCGATGCCCATGCCGAACGCGATCGTCGCGACCACGATCAGGCCGTCCTCGCGCAGGAACCGCGACTGGTGCTTCGCGCGGGTGCGCGCGTCGAGACCCGCGTGGTACGGCACCGCCGGGATCCCGTTCTGCACCAGGAACTCCGCGGTCTTCTCGACCGAGTTCCGCGACAGGCAGTAGACGATTCCCGCGTCGCCGGGGTGCTCGGTGCGCAGCAGCTCCAGCAGCTGCCGCTGCGGCGAGTTCTTGCCGACGATCCGGTACTGGATGTTCGGCCGGTCGAAGCTCGCGACGAAGTGGCGGGCCTCGTCGAGGTTCAGCCGGGCCGCGATCTCTTTGTGCGTGGCCTCGGTGGCCGTGGCGGTGAGCGCGATCCGCGGCACGTCCGGCCAGCGCTCGTGCAGCGCGGAGAGCTGGAGGTAGTCGGGCCGGAAGTCGTGGCCCCACTGGGCGACGCAATGCGCCTCGTCGATCGCGAACAGCGAGATCTTGCCGCGGTCGAGCAGCCGGACGGTGGACTCCACCGAAAGCCGTTCCGGGGCCAGGTAGAGCAGGTCGAGCTCGCCGGACAGGAACGCCGACTCGACCTCTTGGCGGGCCGCGTAGTCCTGCGTGGAGTTGAGGAAACCGGCGCGGACACCGGCGTTGCGCAGCGCGTCGACCTGATCCTGCATCAGCGCGATGAGTGGTGAGACGACCACGCCGACGCCGGGCCGCACGAGCGCGGGAATCTGGTAGCACAACGACTTCCCGCCACCGGTGGGCATCAGCACGAGCGCGTCGCCGCCGGCGATCACGTGCTCGACGATCGCCGCCTGGTCGCCGCGGAAGCTGTCGTAGCCGAACACGCGCTGGAGGGTCTCCAGCGCTTCGGACACCGTTGCCGTCTCGGGGGCTGCCACGCGGCCGAGTCTAGAGCCGGGGTCCGACAACTTCCGGCCGCCCTCTCCGGCGTGGCGGGATCAGAGCCGATCGCCGAGCAGCCGGGCGAGGGCGACGTAGACCTCTTCGCGGATCGTGTGCAGGTCCAGCACCCCGGCCCGGGTCTGGCCGTGGCTCGCCTTGGCGACGACGATCCGCGTCTGCTGCTCCGCGATCCCGTCGATGTCCTGGTCGGGTCCCTGGCAGTGGAAGGCGGCGTCGCCGGTGCCGGGAATGGCCACGGAGCTTTTCGCGCACGTCTTCGCGATGTCGGCGGACAACGCCCGCGGCGACCGGCCCGCGGGCACGAGGATCCGTAGCTGGAACGCCGCGGCGTCGTGGAATTCGCTCTTGTAGGTGCACCGGAACGAGTCCTTCGTCGCCGGCTCTTCGACCGCGGTGGCCGACCAGCTGCCGCCGATCGCCTGCGTGATGTCGTCCACCGTGACGAACGGGCACGCGGCGGTGACCTTCGCCGGCGAGACGAACGCGGGCTTCGGCGGCGGGCTGGTGGTGGGGCGCGGCGTCGACGTCGGCGCGTGGGAGGTCGTGGCCGGCGGCGGGGCCGGGGCCGGCGGGCCGGAACAGGCGGTGAAACAGGCGAGCACGCCCACGGCGGCCATCCCCCTCGCGAATCGCATGATCCGAACCTAGCCCCGGCCGGTCACGACCGGATGACACACTGAACGCGATGGACGAGTACTTCCCGGTCCCCGACCTGGCCGCGCATTTCGCCGGCGAGTGGCGGCTCGACCGCGAAATCCTCACCGCCGGCGGCGATCCGGCGGGGGAGGTGACCGGCGCCGCCACCTTCACCGAGGAGGACGGCGTCCTCGTCTACCGGGAGACCGGCGAGCTGCGGCTCGGCACCTACCGCGGCCCGGTGACCCGCACGCTGCACTACCGGCCCACCGCGCCCGGCCGCGCCGACGTGCACTTCGACCACGGCGGGTTCTTCCACGCCCTCGACCTGCGCGCCGGGCACTGGGAAACGGACCACCCCTGCCGCGCCGACCTCTACCGCGGCAGCTACCGCGTGCTCGACGCCCGGCGCTGGCGGCAGGAGTGGGCGGTCCGCGGCCCGGCGAAGGACCACGTGATCGTCACGCGGTTCAGCCGGCCGCCGGGCTGAGCAGGTCGCCCAGGTCGATCCGGCGCAGGAACTCGCTCCGGATCCGGTCGCCGACCTCGGCGACCAGCCACCCGCCGTCGTCGGCCGGGTCGACGTGCACCCGGAACGGCCGCTGTCCCTTCGGCAGGCCGACCACGCGCGTCAGCTCGTCGGCGACCACCGCGACGTCGGCGTCGGGCGGGGTGATCTCGGCCAGCTTCCGCCCGACCTGGTCGCTCAGACCGGCGTAGCGCTCTTCGTAAGCGGCTTCGACGGCCCGGTCGGCCGGGTGCCCGGAGTGCGGGAAGTGGTTGGTTCCCGCGGTGAACGCGCCGGGCACCACGATCGTGGTGTCGATGCCGAACCGGGCAACCTCGGCGGCGTAGGAGACGGCGAGGCTGTCCATTGCCGCCTTCGCCGCGAAGTACGGCGCGAGGTAGGGCGGGGTGCCGCCGCGGACGCTGCTGCTCGACACCCACACCAGCAGCCCGTCGCGCTGGGCGCGCAGGTGCGGCAGGGCGGCACGGTTGACGCGCTGGGTGCCGATCGCGTTGGTGTCGTAGAGCTCGGCGAGCTGCTCGGGCGTGAACGCTTCGGCCGGGCCGAGCGCCATGTGCCCGGCGTTGTGCACGACGACGTCCAGCCGGCCCTGTTCGGCGACGATCCGCTCGATGGCGACGTCGGCCGACTCCTGGCTGGAGACGTCGAGCTCTACGGTGCGCAGGTCCACGCCGTGCTCGCCGGCGTACGCGGCGGCGGCTTCGACCTGGTGCGCGTTGCGGCCGCCGGTGTCGCGCACGCCCGCGTAGACGGTGTGCCCGGCGCGGGCCAGCGCCCGGGCGGAGAGGGCGCCGATCCCGCTGGAGGCGCCCGTGACGACGATGATCATGGTTCTCTCCTTCGCGTGCCGAGGGGGCTCAGACGATGCCGCCGTTGGCGCGCAGCACCTGGCCGTTGACCCAGCGGGCCGGGCCGGCGAGGAACGCGACGACCTCGGCGATGTCCTCGGGCTTGCCGAGGCGCTCGAGCGGCGGCTGCTTGGCCATCCGGTCGATGGTCTCCTCGTCCTTGCCGTCGAGGAACAGCGCGGTCGCCGTCGGGCCCGGCGCCACGGTGTTGACGGTGATGTCGCGCCCGCGCAGCTCGCGCGCCAGGATCATGGTGATGGCCTCGGCCGCGCCCTTGGTCGCGTTGTAGATGCCGTAGCCGGGCAGGTTGAGCCCGAGCACCGACGTCGAGGTGGTGATCACCGCGCCGCCCGCGCGCACCCGCCGCGCGGCCTGCTGGGCCACCGCGAACGTGCCGCGGATGTTGGTGCGGTGCACCCGGTCGAGGACCTCGAAGTCGGTGTCGGCGATCGGGGTCGGCGCGGTCATCACGCCGGCCAGGTGGGCCACGACGTCGACGCCGCCGTAAGTGGCCTCCGCGGTGTCGAACAGCTCCGCGACCGCGGCCGGGTCGGCCACGTCGGCGCGGAAGGCGATCGCCTGCCCGCCCCGTTCGGTGATGGCGTCGACGGTGGCCTGGGCCTCCTTCTCGTTGGCGGCGTAGTTGACGACGACCGCCATGCCGTCGGCGGCCAGACGCTCGGCGACCTGGCGGCCGATGCCGCGAGAGCCGCCAGTGACGATCGCGACGCGGGTTGTGGTGGTGCTCATGGTTCCTTCTTCCGTCAGGGCGATGGTGGTATCACCGCTTCCGTCGTTCTGTTATCGATGGTAGCACTTTGACGGTAACAACGCTAGTGCTTCGGTGTTATCGTCGTTACACCCCCTGGAGCGTGGTCGGCATCCGGCCGTATCGGCGCGGCCGGTCGGCCGAATCGCGGATAAACGCGGTTTCCGGCACCGGCGGACGGGAACTCCGGACGCGTCGGGGGCGACATCCGTGAAGGAGTTTGTGCAATGCCCACATGGCTGATCGTCGTGATCGTCGTCGTGGCCATCGCGGTGCTCGGCGCCGTGATTTGGCTTGTGACGCAAGAGATGCAGCGAAAGCGGCTGCAGCAGCGGTTCGGCCCGGAGTACGACCGGACCGTCGAAGAGAGCGACAACCCGCGTGCCGCGCAACGCGAACTCGCCGAGCGGGAGCGCCGGCACAAGGAGCTCGACATCCGCCCGCTTTCGGCGTCGGCGCGTGAGCGCTACGCCCGGGAATGGGCGCAGGTGCAGGAAAAGTTCGTCGACGAGCCGTCCACCGCGGTCGCCGAAGCGGACCGGCTCCTCGTGGCGCTGATGGGTGAGCGCGGGTACCCGACCGAGGGGTACGAGCAGCAGGTGGCCGACCTTTCCGTGCGGCACGCCAAGACGCTCGAGCACTACCGCGCCGCGCACTCCACGCAGCAGAAGCGTGACGGAGCGTCCACTGAGGACCTCCGCGACGCGATGGTGCGCTACCGCACCGTCTTCGAGGACCTGCTGACCGACGGCGCGGACGACGACCGGCAGCACGACCACCACGACCGCCGCAACGGGCACGACCACGACGGGCACGACAGTGACCACGCCGACCGTCGCGACGCCGAAACCCGCGACGACGACCGTCACGAGACCCACGAGACCGGACAGCACGAACGCCAGGCGTCCGCGCAGCCGCGGACCGAGTGGAACGGAGGACGCTGACCATGACCGAGCACCTGACCCGGCACAGCGCCGAACACGATGACGACTTCAACGAGCGTGCGGACGTCCGCGAGCCGGACACCGCCGGAGTCCCCGGCGACCGGGCCGACTTCCGCGAACCGGACGCCGGGGAAAGCCACGACGGTGACCGCGACGGCGACCAGAACCTGAGCACGGCGGACCTGGCTTCGGCCTCGGCCCAGCCGACCGCCGAGGACTCCCGCACGGACGCCCGTCCCGCGCAGTCGGGCGGGGACGTCGAAGCCCCGCCGCTCATCGACGAGGACAAGATCACCGGTTTCCGGGACCGCTGGCAGAACGTGCAGACCGGCTTCGTCGACGACCCGAAGCAGGCCGTGCACCAGGCCGACGAGCTGGTCGCGGCCGTGATCAGCGCCCTGGCCACGACGTTCGCCGAGCACAAGAGCGAACTGGAAGGCCAGTGGCAGCAGGGCGAGCCGGCCACCGAGGAGCTGCGGATCGCGCTGCGCCGCTACCGCTCGTTCTTCGACCAGCTGCTGCCGCGGTAGCCGGAACCGTTTGCCGGCGGGCATGATCGGGTAGCACGCCGGTGAACGGTTCCAGCAACGGGAGGCAGCCGATGAACGTGGCCGATCTGCTCGTCGACGGCTTCGGCCGGGTCCGCGAGAACGTGCACGCGGCGGTGGAAGGGCTCACCGCCGAGCAGCTCCGGACCCGGCTGGACGACGGGGCCAACTCGATCGCCTGGCTGGTGTGGCACCTGACCCGGGTCCAGGACGACCACGTCGCGGACGTGGCCGGGACCGAGCAGGTGTGGACCGGCCAGGACTGGCTTTCGCGGTTCGGCCTCCCGTTCCCGGCGGGCGACACCGGCTACGGGCACCGCTCGGCCGACGTCGAGGCGGTCCGCGTGGCCGAGCCGGAGTTGCTCACCGGGTACTACGACGCGGTGCACGAGCAGACCGTCCGGTTCGTCGAGAACCTCGACGAACGCGCGCTCGACCGGATCGTCGACGAGGCCTGGGACCCGCCGGTGTCGCTGGGTGTGCGGCTGGTCAGCGTCCTCGACGACGACATCCAGCACGCCGGGCAGGCGATGTTCGTCCGCGGCGTGCTGGACCGCCGCTAGTCTTCGTAGCCGTCCCCGCGGTGGTCGGCCAGGCGCCGCGGGCCGGGCCCGTCGGCGCCGAGCCGGTCGCCCGGGTTGGCGAGCCGGCACTTGGCCAGGGACATGCAGCCGCAGCCGATGCAGTCGGTGAGCTCGTCGCGCAGCTGTTCCATCTGACGGATCCGCGCGTTCAGGTCTTCCTGCCAGCACTGGGAAATCCGCGCCCAGTCGGCCCGCGTGGGCGTGCGGTCGTCGGGCAGCAGGGCGAGCACTTCCCGGATCGTCGACAGCGGCATGCCGACCCGCTGGGACATCCGGATGAAGGTCACCCGCCGCAACGCGTCCCGGCAGTAGCGGCGCTGGTTGCCGGCGGTGCGGCGGCTGCGGATGAGGCCTTCGTCCTCGTAGAACCGCAGGGCCGACGCGGGGACCCCGCTGCGCCGCGACAGTTCGCCGACGGTGAGCTCGGGCAGCGTCCGGGCTGTGGCGTTCACCATGCTCCCCAGCCAACCACAGCCCCATGCTTGACTTCAAGCGAGCTTGAGGTCTGATCCTGGCCCGGACGGCAACAACGCCGCTGTGCCAAGGAGGAAGTGTGTCCGAAGCTCCCGTGCGGGTCGCGGTGATCGTGGGAAGTGTCCGGGAAGGACGGTTCGGCCCGGTGGTGGCGGACTGGCTGGCCGGCGTCGCGGGCGACCACGGCGGGTTCGAGGTCGACGTCGTCGACCTCGCCGAGCCCGACCTTCCGATGGTGCTGCCGGCGTTCGGCACCACGCCACCGGCGGCGGTCGTGGCCGAGGTCGCGAAGGTGACTCCGCGGCTCGAAGCGGCCGACGCGTTCGTCGTGGTCACCCCGGAGTACAACCACAGCTATCCGGCTTCACTGAAGAACGCGATCGACTGGCACCGCGCGGAGTGGACGGCCAAGCCGGTCGCGTTCGTCTCCTACGGCGGGATGTCGGGTGGCCTGCGCGCGGTCGAGCACCTGAGGGCGGTCTTCGCCGAGCTCCACGCGGTGACGATCCGCGACACGGTCAGCTTCCACGGCGCCCACGCCCGTTTCGGCGTGGACGGAGCGCCGACGGACGAAGCGGCGGCGGTCGCGGCGAAGGCGATGCTCGACCAGCTGGGTTGGTGGGCCCGATCGCTGGCGGAGGCCCGGGCGGTCCGGCCGTATCCCGGAGCTTGACTTCAGGTCGGCTTGAAGGCCGACGATGGCGGGCATGACGACGGAACCGCTGCTCGCCCGCCTCGATCGGGCCGACGCACTGCCGGGGGCGCAGGAGCTGCGCGAAGCGACGTACGAGCTGTTGCGGTGTGAGCCGGGCGACCGGGTTCTCGACGTCGGCTGTGGTGGCGGACGGGCGGTCGCGGAGCTGTGCGGCCGCGGCGTGCGCGCGGTGGGTGCGGATCGCGATCCGGGGATGCTGGCGGCGGCGCGGGCACGGAGTGCGGACGTTCCGCCGCCGGCTCGCCCGGAGCGTGGTGCGCCGCCGGAAGTCCGCTCGCCGGGGGCTCGCACTCGTGGTCTTCCGCCACCCGCCGGCACGTCGGCGAGCCTGTCCCCGGCGGAGCGCTCGCCGATCGGCGAGCCTTCCGAGGCCGGGTTCGTCGAGGCCGACGTGCTGCGGCTGCCGTTCGCCGGCGGTGCGTTCCACGGTTACCGGGCCGACAAGGTGCTGCACGAGCTGGCCGACCCGGCGGCGGCCGTCGCGGAGGCCCGGCGGGTGCTCGCCCCCGGCGGCCGGGTCGTGCTGTGCGGACAGGACTGGGACACGCTGGTGCTCGACTCGGACCGGCCGGCCCTGACCCGCGCGATCGTCCATGCCCGCGCCGACGCGATCGCGGGCCCCCGCGCGGCCCGGCAGTACCGCACGTTGCTGGTCGACGCCGGGTTCACCGGGGTCGCGGTCGAGGTCACGACGATGGCCGACACCGACGGCGGCCTCCGGCCCCTGCTCGACGGCCTCGCCGCCGCGGCCCGGGACGCCGGCGTCGCGACGCGAGTGCAGGTCGACGCCTGGCTGCGGGAACAGGCGGCGCGGGCCGCGGCGGGCCGGTTCTTCCTGGCGATCCCGATCTTCGTCGCCTCGGCGACGGCGCCGGACGGTCCACAGTAGACACACGGGTCAGGCCGGGTCAGAACGCCTGGCACGTCTGGTAAGGCAGCTGGACGTCCGTCCCGGCGAGCGCGATGGTGCCGTCGACCGCGTAGCTGCTCTGCGTCGCCAGCGCCGCGAACGCGGTGCAGACCAGCTGGTTGATCCCGCTGCTGCTGATCGGCTTCAGCGCGAACGGGAGCGAGATCGCCGCCGGCGGGCCCGGGGCCAGCACGATCGGCCCGCTCCGGGCCGGGAGGGCCGACACGTACCCGTCGGAGGCCTCGCCGGCGGTCGGTCCGGCCAGCAGCATCGACAACGCCGTCTCGACATCCACGCTGCTGCCGGTCGACCGCGACACCGGGGCCACCCGCCCGTCGAGGACGAAGTAGAGGATCACGTCGGTGCCGCGCCCGCCGCTGCCCGGGTTCCGCAGCGTCGGCGCCGGCCCGGCCGGGACGACGCCGGTCGGCTTGACGCCGCACGCGCTCACCAGCAGCAGCACGACCAGGACGAAGAGCTTCTTCACCGCGCCTCCACGGATGGGGCCTCCCGGGGCAGGCGCAGCTCGAAGCGAGCGCCCGTGCCGGTGTTGGCCGCGAGGATGTCACCGCCGTGCAACCGCGCGTTCTCGCGCGCGATGGACAGCCCGAGCCCGCTGCCCTCGGACCGCGCCCGGGCCGTGTCCGCCTTGGCGAAGCGGTCGAAGATCCGGGGCAGCACTCCGGCGGGGATGCCCGGCCCGTGATCGGTGACGGTCAGCACGACGTCGCCGCGCTCCGCCCGCAGCACCACCTCCACCGGGGGCGCACCGTGCCGCAGCGCGTTGCCGACGAGGTTCGCCACGACGATGTCCAGCCGCCGCCGGTCGAGCGCGGCCGTGATCCCGGGCGGCAGGTCGGCGACCACCGCGGAGTTTTCGGAACCGGGTTCCCAGCCGCGTGCGGCGAGGCTGTCGGTGACGGCGGCGGCGACGTCCAGCTCCTCCCGCCGCAGCTCGGCCCGGCCGGCGTCGAACCGGGAGATCTCGATCAGGTCCTGCACCAGCCGGGTCAGCCGCTTGGTCTCCGCCGACACCAGCCGCGCGGCGACCGCGGTGTCCGCCGGCAGCTGGCCGGCGTCCTCGTCGAGGACGTCGGTGACGGCGTTCATCGCCGCGAGCGGTGTCCGCAGCTCGTGGGAGACGTCGGCGACGAACCGCCGCGCGTCGGCCTCCATCGCGCGCAGCGTGCCGACCGTGCGCTCCAGCTCCGCCGCGGTGTGGTTGAACGTCGTGACCAGCTGCGCGAGCTCGTCGGAGCCCTTGACGCGCAGCCGGACGTCGAGCCGTCCCCGGCCGAGCTGGTCCGCCGCGGTGTTCAGCGCGCGGACCGGCCGCAGCACCTGCCGCGCGGCCAGCAAGGCCACCCCCACGGCGAACGGCAGCGCGAGCGCGGAGACCAGCCAGGCCTGGCGGGCCAGTTCGTCGATGGCGGCCTGCTGCTGGTCCAGCGACGTCCCCGCGAAGACCTCGAGGCCGCTCGGCGTGCCCGACGCCGTCTGCACCGGGATCCCGACGTAGAACTGCGGGAACCCCTGGGCGTCGACCCGCTGGAACTGGGTGTACGTGCTGCTCGCCACGGTCTTGCGCAGCTCGGCGGGCACCTGGTCCGGCCCCATGCCCGACGACGAGTACAGGTTGTGGTAGACGACCAGCGCGCCGCTGGGCTTCAACGCGGCCGCGAACGCGTCGAGCGTGGCTTGCGTCGGCGGCAGCGACACGGTCGGCAGGTACGCGACGATCTGGTCGCGCAGCTTCAGCATCGTCTGGTCCTGGATGCCCTTGAGGATGGCGTTGCGCGCGGAGACGTAGCTCGCGCCGGCCGCGGCGGTGGCGCCGAGGATCATGATGACCGCGAAGGCGGCGACCAGCCGGGGCCTCAGCCCGGCCAGCCACGAGCGGACCTGCCGGATCACGACCGGCCGAACCGGTAGCCGAACCCCCGGACCGTCTGCACGTGGTCCGGCTTCGCCGGCACGTCTTCGATCTTCGCGCGCAGCCGCTGCACGCACGCGTCGACGAGCCGCGAGTCGCCGAGGTAGTCGTGGTCCCAGACGGCGGTGAGGATCTGCTGGCGGCTGAACACCTGCCCGGGCGTGCGCGAGAGCTCCAGCAGCAGCTTCAGCTCGGTCGGGGTCAGCGACACCGGGACTCCGCGCTTGGTCACTTCGAGGCCGGCCCGGTCGATCACGAGGTCGCCGTGGCGTTCCTCGGGTTCCGGCTGCTCGCCCGGCCGCTCACCTGGCCGCTCGGCGACGGCCCGGCGCAGCACGGCCCGGATCCGCGCGTCCAGCACGCGGGGTTCGACCGGTTTGGCGACGTAGTCGTCGGCTCCCGCTTCGAGTCCGGCCACGACGTCGAAGTCGTCGCTGCGCGCGGTGAGCATGATGATCGGGATCGGTCCCGACGCGCGCATCCGGCGGCACGTCTCGAAGCCGTCCATGCCGGGCAGCATGAGGTCGAGCACGACGATGTCGGGATGCCGGCGCACGAGCACCTCGATGCCGAGCTCGCCCGACTCCGCGGTGTGCACCACGTGTCCCTGCCGGCGCAGGGCCAGTTGCAGTCCTTCCCGCACCGCCGCGTCGTCTTCTACCACCAGTACCTCGGCCACGGCGCCATTATTCGGAAAAGCGCACGTCATGGCGACCCGGGCGGATCTTGTAGCAAAACCATGACATCGCTCTGACGGGATCTCGAAATCCCGGAGCCAGACTCGGAGACATGGCAGTGATCATCTCCGAGGTACGCCCCGTCACCCCGCCGGCCGGGCGCCACGCGCTCGTGACCCGGGCCGTGTCCCGCACCGCCGTGCTCGCGGCGAGCGCGGCCGGGTTCGCCCTCGCCTTCGTCGCGGCCTACCTGCTCTTCGTCCGCACCGAGGCCGGCCGCGGCGTGGAGAACGGCGTCGTCCGCAGCGCCCAGTCCGCGGGGACGACCGTGGCGTGGGCGGACCCGCTGCGCGACACCGACCTGGTGGTCGTGCTCGGCGGCGTCGCGGTGCTGCTGGTGGTGATCGCCCTGGTGCGGCGCCGGTTCGCTCTCGGCGTGACGGCCCTGATCATGCTCGCCGCGCCGCTGATGGTGGCGCAGCTGCTCAAGCTGTACGTCCTGGACCGCCCGAGCACGGGCGACCGGCTCGGCGTCGCGAGCCACAACAGCTTTCCCAGCGGGCACGTCAGCGCGGCGATGGCCGTGCTGGTGGCGCTCGCGATCGTCCTGCCGCGCCGTTTCCGCCTCCAGGCCCTGGTGGCCGGCGGGGTCGGCGTCGCCTGGGTCTCGGCCGCGGCCGTGGCGCTGGGCTGGCACCGGTTGAGCGACACCGTCGGCGGCTGTCTCCTGGTCGCCGCGGTCACCTGCGCCGGGGCGGCGGTGGTGTCCGCCCGCCGCCCCGACGGTGACCGGGTGCCGCCGGTGCCGGTGCTCTGCGGCTTGCTGGCGCCGGTAGCGCTGGTGCTGGCCGGCTACCTGGTCCTCGGGACGGCGACGTCCGGCGCGGCCCAGTTCGTCGCCGCGATGGTGCTCGCCGCGCTGTCGGCGATGGCGGTGGTGCTGCTGCTGGCGGTGCCGTTGAGGCGGGTGGCGTTCGACCCGGCGGAGGCTCGGGTCCGCCGGCTTCGGCGCCGCTGACCGGAGCGGCTCGGCTGTCCCGGCGGTCGGCCGGCGCGCCTGGGCGGTCGGCCGGCGTGCCTGGAGGGGTCGGCCGGCGTACTCGGGCAGTCGGCTCGCGTACCTGGGCGGTCGCCTGGCATACCCGGAGGGTCGGTTCGCGTACCTGGACGGACGACTCGCGTGATCTAAAGCCGATCCCGCGTGATCCTGGCCGGAACTCGCGTGATTGAAGGCGGAACTCGCGTGATGGGAGGGGCATCACGCGTGATTGCCGGGGTCGACTCGCGTGATTCGAGGGTCGACACGGGGTTGCGGCGGGCCAGTTTCGGGGGATTGGACCGCGACAGCGCTGGTCGCGGGGCCTAGCGTCGGTGAGGTGCATCCTAGGCTTGCCGAAGACCTGAAGTCCCTGCCCGAGCTGCTCGACGCCGCGCGGAAGCTTGCCGGCGAAGCGCTTGCGGGGCTGCCCGAGCGACCCGCCGCCGTCCCGCCCGGGGATCTCGTGCGGGCGCCGCTGCCGGTCGAAGGTGTCGGCGGCCGGGGTGCGCTGGAAGAGTTCTCGCAGCGCTGGGAAGCCGGCTTCGCGGGCAGTGCCGGGCCCCGCTACCTCGGGTTCGTCACTGGTGGCGCGACCCCGGCGTCGCTGGCCGGGGACTGGCTCACCTCCACCTACGACCAGAACCCCGCCAGCGGCATGGACTCCTCGGCCCAGGACCTGGAGCGCGAGACGGTCGGCTGGCTGGCCGAGCTGTTCGGGCTCGGCGCGGAGTTCTCCGGCGCGTTCGTCACCGGCGCCACGATGTCCACGGTCACCGGCCTCGCCATCGCCCGCGAATGGCTCGGCGAGCGCGCCGGGGTGTCGGTGTCCGACGACGGCGTCGCCGCGCTCGGCCCGGTCACCGTGCTGTCCGGCTCGCCGCATTCGAGCATCCTGAAGGCGTTGTCGTTCCTCGGGATGGGCCGTTCGGCGCTGCGGAAGGTGCCGGTGCTGCCGGGCCGCGAAGCCGTTGACGTCACCAAGCTGGCCGAATCGCTCGAATCGCTCGACGGGCCGGCCGTCGTCGTCGCGAACGCGGGCACCGTGAACACCGTCGACTTCGACGACCTGCACGCGATCGCCGCGCTCAAGCAGCGGTACGACTTCTGGCTGCACGTCGACGCCGCGTTCGGCGGGTTCGCCGCGCTCGCGCCGGAGCACGCGGCGCTGACCGCGGGCCTCGACCAGGCCGACTCGGTGGTCGTCGACCTGCACAAGTGGCTCAACGTGCCCTACGACTCCGCCGTCCAGTTCACCCGCCGCCGCGACCTGCAGCTGCGCGTGTTCAGCAACAACGCGGCCTACCTCGGCGAGATCGGCGAAACCCCGGACTTCCTGCACCTCACGCCGGAGAACTCCCGGCGGCTGCGCGCCCTCCCGGCCTGGTTCTCGCTCGTGGCCTACGGCCGGGACGGGCACCGCGAGATCGTCGAGCGCTGCGTGTCGCTCGCCCGGGACCTCGGCGCGCGGCTCGACGGCTCGCCCCGCTGGCGGCTGCTCGCGCCGGTGCGGCTCAACGTCGTGTGCTTCGCCCCGGCCGAGGACGTCACCCAGGACCGGATCGACGCCCTCGTCCGCGCCATCGCCGAGGACGGGACCACCTTCCTCACCCCGACCGTGTACGACGGCCGCCCGGCGCTGCGTGCGGCCTTCAGCAACTGGCAGACGACCGCGGCCGACGTCGACCGCGTCTTCGCCGTGCTCGAGCGCGTGGCCGCCGGCTAGCTGCGGTCCGACTTCGGCATCAGGTACTTCCACGGCGACGCGCCGGCGCCCAGCTCGCACGGCACGTGCACCAGCGCCGGCCGGCCCGCGGCGAACGCCTTGTCCAGCGCGCCCCGCAGGTCGTCCGGGGTGCGCGCGGTCAGGCCGAGCGCGCCGAACGTCTCGGCGAGCCGGGCGAAGTCCGGGTTCCGCAGCCGCCCGCCCAGGGCGCGGCCCTCGAACAGCCGCTCCTGGTCGAGGTGGACGTTGCCGTAGTAGCCGTTGTCGAACACGACGGCGACCACGTTCAGTCCGTATTGGACGGCCGTGGCCAGCTCCTGCGCGGCGAACATGAAGCCGCCGTCGCCGGCCACCGAAACCACCGGGCGGCCAGGGAACGCCGCCTGCACGCCGAGCGCCGTCGGGTAGCCGAAGCCGAGCGTGCCCTGGTGGCCGCACGTGACGAAGGTGCGTGGCGAGTAGACCTCGAACCCGAAGTAGGACGCGAAGCCGACCTGGCAGATCTCTTCGACGAAGAAGCCGTCGCGCGGGAGCACCTCCCGGATCGCCCGCAGGTACTCCAGTTCGGGCCCGACATCGATGAACCGCTCGGCCACGGTCGCCTTCAGCGCCATGAACTCCGCGGCCCGGTCCGTCCGTTGTGGACCGGCGGCCTCGGTCAGCGCGACCGTGGAGTCGGCGGCGTCGGCGACGATCGCGACGTCCGCTTCCAGCCGGGTCGCCTGGCGCGGGTCGATGTCGAGCAGGATCGTTTTCAGGCCCGCGGGCTTCTCCGGCCAACGGAACCACGACAGTTCCATGCGCGACCCGATGCCGATCACCACGTCGGTCTCCGCCCACCGCTCGAAGCCGGAGACGCAGGTGAAGCCCAGCGGGTGGTCGTCGCCCACGATGCCGCGTCCGCCGCGGAACGGCACCACCGGCGCCTGCAGGCGTTCGGCCAGCGCCCGGACCTCGGCGGCCGCGTGCCGGGCGCCGCCGCCCACCATGATCATCGGGTTCTTCGCGCCGGCGAGGAGTTCCGCGGCCCGCTCCACGGCGACCGGGTCGACGGCCGGGCGGTGCAGCGGCAGCGGTCCGGCCGCTTCGGCGGGGGCGCGGAGGCCGAGCACGTCCCAGGGCACCGCCAGGGAAACCGGCCTCGGCCGCCCGCCCGCGGCTTCGCGAAAGGCGGTCGCCAGCGCGTCCGGCACCTCCACCGGGTGCTCGACCAGCGCCGACCACTTGGTCAACGTCCGGAGGGTGGCCAGCTGGTCGGGCATCTCGTGCAGGTGCCCGAGCCCGCGGCCGAGGTACGCGCGGGGGATTTCGCTGGTCAGGCACAGCACCGGCGCGCTCGCCCCGTGCGCCGAGAGCATCGCGGCCGAGGCGTTGAGGACGCCGGGTCCGGGCACCACGGAGTACACGCCGGTGCGGCCGGTGGCCTGGGCGTACCCGAACGCCATGTAGGCCACGGTCTGCTCGTGCCGGGCGCCGATCACCCGGATGTCGTCGCCGGCGCGGGCCAGGCTGTCGAATAGGTCGTAGGTCTGCACGCCGGGCAGCCCGAAGACGGTGTCGACGCCGTGGGCCCGCAGGCCGTCGACGATCAGGTCGGCCGCGGTGGGGGTGGGCGGGGGAATCGGCATCGGCACGGCCTCCTGGGCGTCGTCCGTCGGCAGGACCATATATGGTTTCCTACATGATCAGCGCGTCCTCGGGAAGACCGGTCACGAAGTCCCAGCTGGCCTACGAGACGATCAAGGCCAGGATCCTGGACGGCCGCTACGGCCCCGGGTACCGGCTGGTGCTCGACCAGATCGGCCGCGAGCTCGAGGTCAGCGCGGTGCCGGTCCGCGAGGCACTGCGCCGGCTCGAGGCCGAGGAGCTGATCCAGTTCGAGCGGAACGTCGGCGCCCGGGTGGTGGCCATCGACCCGACGGAGTACCGGCACGCGATGGAGACGGTGGCGATCGTGGAGGGCGCGGCCACCGGGCTTGCCGCGCCGCTGCTCACGCCGGAGGCGCTGGCACGTGCCCGGTCGCTGAACGAGCGGATGCGGCGGAGTTTGGTCGAGTTCGACCCGCTGGCGTTCACGGCGCTGAACGCGGAGTTCCACGAAGTGTTGTTCAGCGCTTGTCCGAACCCGAACCTGGTCGATCTGGTGCAGCGGTGCTGGACCCGGCTGGCCGCGGTCCGGGACAGCACGTTCGCTTCCGTGCCGGGGCGCGCGCCGGAGTCGGTCGAGGAGCATGAGCGGCTGCTGGTGATGATCGAGGGTGGGGGCGATCCGGCGGAGGTCGAGCGGTGCGCGCGGGGGCATCGGTTGGCGACGTTGGAGGCTTATCTCGCGCGGCAGCGGTGATGGTCGCCGGGCTCGGCTGAGGGGCGTGGGTTGCTCGCGTGGCTCGCTCGGGGTTGGGGGCGAGGTTGCTTGCGTGGCGCGCGGGGTTGGTCGGGGGTGAGGGTGCTTTCGTGGCGTGCGCGGCGCTGGTCGGGGTGAGGGTTGCTTGCGTGGCGCGGGGTTGGCGCGGGCGAAGGGATGCACGCGTGGTGCGCCCGCGCGTGGTGCGGGCGGGCGCTGGTTGCGTTGCCTGGTTGGCGCGGGCGGGGCTGCTCGCGTGGCTCGCTCGGGGTTGGGGGCGAGGTTGCTCTCGTGGCGCGCAGGGTTGGTCGGGGTGAGGGTGCTTTCGTGGCGTGCGCGGCGCTGGTCGGAGCGAGGGTTGCTTGCGCGGGGCGCGGGGTTGGCGCGGGGCGAAGGTGATGCCCGTGTGGTGCGCTGGGCGGGGCGGGGTTGTCGGCGTGGCGTGGCCGGTCGTTGCCCGGGTGAGGGTTGCCCGGGCCGCCTGGGGAGTGTCAGGGTCGGGGATGCCGATCTTCTCCGCGCCGGATGGGACCGCGCTCGCCTTTCACCTCTCCGGCTCCCGCGGCGACCCTGTTGTCTGCCTGCCCGGTGGGCCCATGCGGGCCGGGGCCTATCTGGGGGATCTCGGTGGGCTTGATGCCCGGCGACGGCTCGCCGTGCTGGATTTGCGGGGGACCGGGGACTCCGAAGCGCCCGGGGACCCCGCCACCTATCGGTGCGATCGGCAGGTCGAGGACGTCGAAGCGGTGCGCAAGCACCTCGGCCTCGAGCGGTTCGACCTGCTCGGGCACTCGGCCGGGGCGAGTCTCGCCGTCCTTTATGCCGCTCGGTATCCCGGGCGGCTGCGCCGCCTCGCGCTCGTCGCGCCGAGCCCGCGGGCCGTCGGGTTGCAGCTGCCCGTCGCCGAACGGCGGCGGATCATGGCCCGGCGGGCCGGTGCGCCCTGGTTCGATGCCGCCGCCGCGGCTTACGAGGCGATCGCCGCCCGAGCCGCGACCAGTGCCGACTGGGCCGCCATGGCGCCGCTGTACTACGGCCGGTGGGACGACGCCGCCCGGCGGCACCAAGCCACCGAGGCCGGTCAGCGCAACGGTGCCGCCGCACGCGTCTACAACGCCGACGGTGCCTTCGAACCCGAGCGCACCCGGGCCGCGCTCGGTGCCGTCGACGCTCCCGTGCTGGTGCTGGCGGGTGAGCTGGACTGGATCGCCAGCCCGGGCGTCGCCGGCGAGTTCGCCGCGCTGTTCCCGGACGCGCGGGTCGCCGTCCTGCCCGGCGCCGCGCACTATCCCTGGCTGGACGACGCGCCCGCGTTCGTCTCAGCCGTGGCGGGTTTCCTGGCCTGAAGCCGGGTTCCGGCGCGGTTTGATGCGGACCGCCGGCAGCTCCGGTGCCGGCAGCCGCTGCGGCGTACCCGTGTAGCCGGTGACGCTGCCGAACTGGTCGGACTCCGCCTGCCAGGCTTCGCGGAAATCCGCGATCTCCTCGTGGGTCCGCCCGACGAAGTTCCACCACATCAGGATCTCTTCGTCGAACGGCGTACCGCCCAGCAGGAGGAACCGGGCCGGCGCCGCGCCCCGGTTGCTCAGCGTCAGGGAGCGCACGCCGGTGCCGACGTAGCCCAGTTCGGCCGCGCGGACGCGGGTGCCCGCCACGACGACGTCGCCGGTGTCGACCAGGACGCCGTGCTCGAAGCGGGGGTCGACGCCGAGGGACATGTGGGCGTCCGGGCCCAGCACGACCTCCGCACCCAGGAGCGGGGTGAACGTCGGGATCGGCGACGTGCGCCCGGCCAGCGACCCGAGGAACACCCGGATCTCGGCGCCCTCGATCCGGTTCACCGAGGGCACGTAGTGGTCGAAAGCGCGCGCCGTGTGCCGGTGCCGCTCGGGCAGCGCCACCCAGAGCTGGACGCCGTGCAGCGTCTTCGCGGCTTCGGTCGAGACTTCCGAGTGGCAGATGCCGTGCCCGCCGGTCATCAGGTTCAGCTCGCCGGGCCGGACCATCGCGTGCGTGCCCAGGCTGTCGCGGTGCTCGATCTCGCCGGCGAACAGCCAGCTCACCGTCTGCAGGCCGGTGTGCGGGTGCGGGGCGACGTCCATCGCGCCGGTGACCTCGGTCGGGCCGTAGTGGTCGGCGAAGCACCAGGCGCCGATCAGCGACCGGGACCGCTGAGGGAGCGTCCGGCGGACCCGCATCGCCCGCGGGCCGCCCAGGGGGACCTCACGCGGGGTGAGGATCTCGACGGCCGGGTGCTCGGGGTCGGCGGTCGTGGGCCGGTCGCCGCAGGCGAGCTCGGTGGGGGCGGCCTCGGTGTTGCTCATGTCCGCCACGGTAGTCGCGTTCCCCACCCGGTTCGGGCGGCCTCGGCGGCCCGGACGGCGCGGTGGTGGCCGTGTTCCCTTTGTGGAGTTGTCAAGCTTCGCGCCGCCGGGTCAGGCGGCGTGGTGCTGCTGCTGCGCCGTGACGACGGCCTGGCCGTCGGCCGTCAGGACCGCCGGGACCAGCTTGCCCGGCAGGCCGGGGCGGGCCGCGCGGACCAGGCCCTGGTGCGCCAGTGCGTGGGCCGCGAACTGGTCGCCGCAGGACACGCCGTCGATGAACAGGTCGGGCTCACTGCTGCAGGACACCCGGCCGCGGCCCGCGCCGACCGCTCGCAGCATCGCCAGCATCCGGTGGTTCACCAAGGGGCGCACGGCCGGCGTTCCGGTCTGTTCGTCGCTGTTCATCTCGGTCCCTCCCGCTCGTGGTTCGACCTCGTCCTACCCATGCGTCGAACCAGCTGACGGGATTTCGACAGCACATCCGGAACCGGCTCGGCCGGGAGCGTCCGTCCATCGTCACCGCGGCCGGTCGAGCCCGGGTCGATTCCCCGTCGACGGGCGTCCCGGACTCCGGAGGGGACTCAGAACGGGGGCGCTGCCGCGACCGCCGGCTCCGGCGTCCACGAACTGCTCTCCTCACCGCCGGCGGCTCGGCTGAGCCTGGTCACCTTGGCCGTGGCGTACCGCAGGGCCGGGCCGATCTCGTCGACGTCCAGCTCCGTCACGGTGCGCTTCTCGCCCTCCTTCGTGTCGTACGACCGCTGTCTCAGCCGGCCTTGGACGACCACGCGGGCGCCGCGTCCGAGCGACTCCGCGACGTTCTCCGCGTACTGCCGCCACAGGCTGCAGCGCAGGAACATCGCCTCGCCGTCGCGCCAGGCGCCGGACTCGCGGTCGAACGTGCGCGGCGTGGACGCGACCGTGAAGTTCGCGACCGCGGCGCCGGACGGGGTGAACCGCAGCTCGGGATCGGTCGTCAGGTTGCCGATCACGGTGACCAGCGTTTCGCCTGCCATCGGTCTCTCCTTCTCCTCCGGGTGCGGGGTGCACCGCTCTCGCCGACGAGGAGAGCACGGGGGACCGACAGTTCCGGGCCCGGGCGAGGAGATGCCGTCCCCCGGCCGGGGTGGTTTCCTGCCGCCATGCCGACGGCGTTTCAGAAGGAGCTGGGCACGCTCGCCCACCGGCTGGCGGACCTGTGTGCGCTGGTCGCGATCGCGTTCGAAGACGCCACGCGCGCCGTCCTCGAAAGTGACCGCACGCTGGGTGGACGGGTGCGCGAAGACGCCGCCGCGGTCGCCGCGCTCGGGGCCGCGTGCGAGGACCAGGCGTGTGCGCTGCTGGCCCTGCACGCGCCGCGGGAGGAGGACGTGAAGGCGGTCGTCGCCGCCGTCCACGCCGCCGCGGATCTCACTCGGATGGGTGGTCTTGCACGGGAGGTCGCGGAGCCGCGGCGGGTGCCGGTGGAGCTGAGACCGGCGCTCGGGCGGCTGGGTGGGCACGCGGTGGCCGCCGCCCGGGCGCTTCAGGGTCTGCTCGCTGGAAACGGTGGCGCAGTCTTGGCCGACGCTGTCGCGCTCGCCGAAGCGGCGGAGCGGGAACTGCGCGAAGAGGCCGGTGCCGCCGTGGACGTGGTGCTGCTCGCCGCGATCTAAGGGCGGTTCACCGGGACCTCGGCGGAATCGCGCGCCGAGCCACCGGATTCGTCCCGATTGGCAGCTGATTGTCCGGATAGGGCAGTGCGCCTTCGAGCGCCGATCGAGTCAGTTGCCCTGCTGGGGGAACTGACCTTGCTGCGGGTACTGGCCCTGCGACGGGTGCTGCGGCTGCGGGAAACCCTGCGGCTGGGACGGGTGCGGCGGCTGGAAGCCCTGCGGCGCCCCCTGCTGCGGGAAACCCTGCGGCGCGCCCTGCTGCGGGAAACCCTGCGACGGCGGCTGCTGCGGGTAGCCCGGCTGGGAACCCTGCTGCTGCCCCTGCTCCTCCTGCGCCTGCAGGCGGACGGCGTCTTCCTTCGGGATCCGGTTCTCGATCCCGCAGAACGTGCACTGCGCGGAGTACTTCACGCTGATCGGGAAGAGCGGGATGAAGAAGAGGGTGAACTTCGTGACCGCCTTGCGCACCGCGTGCGAAGCGGGGTTGCCGCACCGGCCGCACAGGAAGGTCGTCATCGCCAGCACGTAGATCCGCGTCCGCCAGCCCCAGATCAGCATCGGTACTTCTTTCTCCCGGGTCTTCTGTTCGCCGCGCAGCCTCGCACACCGGCCCGCCGCCGCGTGGCGGTTTCGCCGAACTCGGGGACTAGATTGTGATCATGCCGAGCGATTTCGCCCTCAAGACCATGAACGCCGTGCACCGCGGCCTGATCAAGCTCACCGGCGGAAAGGTGGGCTGGCACGCCGCCATGCCCGTCCTGGAGCTCACCACGATCGGCCGCAAGAGCGGGCAGCCGCGGTCGGTGCTGCTGACCTCGCCGCACCAGGACGGCGACACGCTGGTCGTCGTGGCCTCGCGCGGCGGGGACGACACGCACCCCGCGTGGTTCCTCAACCTGCGCGACAACCCCGAGGTCGAGGTCTCGCTCAAGGGCGCCCCGAAGCGGCCGATGCACGCCCGGGTCGCCGATGCCGGCGAGCGCGCGAAGCTCTGGCCGAAGATCTCCGGCGACTTCAAGAACTACGCGCAGTACCAGACGAAGACCGAGCGCGAGATCCCGCTCGTCTTCCTCGAACCGCGCTAGCTCCGCGCGGTCAGGTAGGCCGGGTCCGGGCCGGGGATCTGCTGGTCCGGCACGCCCGCGAGCAGTTGGCTCATCGCGTGGAAGTACGGCGGCGCGGCGACCGTGCCGCCGAACGCGCCGTGGCCGCAGTTGCCGAGGTGCACCGGCGTGCCCGGGCAGATTTCGCGTGGCCGCGGACCGTCGGCGAAGACCATGGACGAGACCGCGTAGCCGTCGACGCCGCCGACGAACGCCACGGACTCGCTCTGCTGCGTCGTGCCCGTCTTGCCGATGTCGGGACGCGTCCAGCCGGCCGCGTGGGCGGCCTGGGCCGACGTGCCGTCCGTCGTGTCCTTGCTCAGGCCCGCTTCGAGGGTGTTGGCCACGCCGGTCGGGATGACCTGCTCACACGCCTGCTGCGGCACCGGGACGGCGTTCCCGTTCCGGTCGGTGATCGAGAGGATCGGGTTCGGCGGGCACCAGACGCCGCCACTCATCAGCGTCGCCGAGACGTTCGCCATCTCCAGCGGGCTGACCGGGCTGTTGCCGAGGGTGAACGACAGCAGGTTCTGGAAGTACTGCGACTGCGGCTCGTTGTACTGCGGGTTGCTCGATGCGGGGTTCGGCGCGGCCCCGGCGTCGTTGGTCGCGAGCGTGTTCCGCAGCCCCAGCTTGTAGGCCATGTCGAGCACGGCGGGCATCCCGACCTGGCTCTCGAGCCCGACGAAGGCGACGTTCGGCGACGTCGCGAGCCCGTCGGCGAGGGTGATCGGATCGGCGTAGTGACCGTCGTTGTGGACGGTGTAGCACGCCGTGTGCGCGTTGGCGTTCGGCGGCGTGAAGCACTGGCTGTCCGGGTTGGGCAGCGGTGTCTCCAGGCCGGCCTTGCGGGTGACGAGCGCCGCGGCCGAGGTGAAGATCTTGAACGACGAGCCCGCGCCGAACTCGTTGCTCGCGTCCGCGACGATGTCCGTGGACGTCTCGCCCAGCGCCGGGTCGGTGCCGTAGTTCCGGTTGGCGACCATGGCGAGCACCTGGTGGCCGCTCGAGCCCGGCTGGACGACGGCGAAGGTGTTGGCCACGCCGTCCTGGGTGGTCGGGACGTTCGCGTCGACGGCGTTCTTCGTCACCTGGGAGACGTGCGGGTCGAGGGTGGTCTTGATCGTGTAGCCGCCGGTGGCGAGCCGGTCCGCGGTGAACCCGGCGCGCACCAGGTAGTTCTCCGCGTAGGCGCAGAAGAACCCCGCGTCCGGCGCCGCGCCCATGCACGTCCCGGACGGCGTCACCGGGCCGTTCGGCAGCAGACCGAGCGGTGCCGCTTTCGCCGTTGCCGCGTAGGACACCGGGAGGGAGCCGTTGGTGACCATGGCGTCGATGACGAGGTTGCGGCGCTGCAGCGCCTTGTCCGCGTGGGTGTACGGGTTGTAGACGCTGGGGTTGTTCACCATTCCGGCGAGCAACGCCGCCTGCGGCACGGTCAGTTTGTCCGCCGTCGTCCCGAAATAGGCTTTCGCCGCGGCGCCGACCCCGTACACCGTTCCGCTGAATTCGACCACGTTGAGGTAATTCGCCAGAATGTCGTCCTTGCTCGTGGTGTCGTTGAGCTGGACGGCCATTTTCGCTTCACGCAGCTTGCGCGCGAGCGAGTCTTCCCGGTCTTCCTGCTGCGCGATCGGGTTGCTCCGGTCGACGACGTTCACGAGGTAGTTCTTGACGTACTGCTGCGTGATCGTCGAGGCGCCCTGCAGCGCGCCGCCGGCGCTGTCGTTGACCGCCGCGCGCAGCATGCCCTGCATGTCGACGCCGCCTTCGGTGTAGAAGCGCCGGTCCTCGATCCCGATGATGGCGGCCTTCATCGTCATCGCGATCCCGGCCGAAGTCACCGGGAGGCGGTACTGCGCGTAGAGCGTCGCGATCGGCGTGCCGTCCCGGTCGGTCACCGTCGTGGTCAGCGGCGGGTCGGCCGCGGCGAGCTGGGCGGAAATGGCGTCCACCGAATCGCTGACCTGATTCGACAGCAGGCCGGCGCCGATGGCGGCGGGTGCTACCGTGCCCGCCACCAGAATTCCGGCGAGAACGCACAAACCGGCAAAAGAGAACACGCCAGGGCGACCATTCACGAAACCGAGATTAGCCACCGGGGAATGAAGCTTCCGTTCGGTGAGACATGTGCCTCACCGGGCCAACCTGCCGAGCAGGGCCGAAGCGACGGTGATCGCGACGACGGTCGCCGCGGCCAGCACGCCGAAGTCGAGCCCGAGGTGCGACGGCGTGCCGATCAGCAGCCCGCGCAGGGCATCGACCTGGTAGCTCAGCGGGTTGACGTGGCTGAGCACTTTCAGCCACGACGGCATCAGGTCCACCGGGTACAGCGCGTTCGAGCCGAAGAACAGCGGCATCGTGATCGCCTGGCCGATCCCCATCAGCCGTTCCCGCGACAGCACGATCCCGGCGATCACGATGGACAGGCAGCAGAAGAACGCCGACCCGAGCACGAGCACGACGGCCATCGCCAGCAGCTTCAGCGGGTTCACGGTCAGCCCGACGCCGAGGATCGCCGCGAGGATCAGCACCATCAGGGCCTGCACGAGCGCGCGGACCCCGGCGGCGAACGCCTTCCCCGCGACGAGCGCGGCTCGCGGCGTCGGCGTCACCAGGAGCTTGGCGAGCACGCCCGCGTCGCGTTCCCAGATGATCTGGATGCCGTAGAAGATCGAGATGAACAACGCCGACTGCGCGAGGATGCCGGGCGCCAGGTAGTCGAGGTACGGCGTCGAGCCGGTGGGGATCGCGCGCAGCCGGGTGAACGTCTCCCCGAAGATCAGCAGCCACAGCGCGGGCTGGATCGCGCGGGTGAGCAGCTCGGTCTGGTCGCGGCGCAGCTTCTGAAGTTCCACCAGGCACATCGCGCCGACGCGCGCGGCGAGGATGCGCACCTGGCGCAGCGGGCCGGGGTCAGCCGAGACGGCGGGCGGTGCGGCGAGCGGCACGGACACTGCGGATCCCTCCTTCGTCGGATTCGAGGCGGTCGCCGGTGACCGCGCGGAACACGTCGTCCAATGTGGACCCCGGGCCGAGGTCGGTCTCGAGGTCGGCGGGGGTGCCCAGCGCCCGGATCCGGCCAGTGTGCATGAGCGCGACGCGGTCGCAGTACTGCTCGGCCTCGTCCATGTAGTGCGTGGTGACGAGCACGGTCATGCCGGTGTCGGTGCGGATCTGCGTGATCCGTTCCCACACCGCCGAGCGGGCGACCGGGTCGAGCCCGATCGTCGGCTCGTCGAGGATCAGCAGCCGCGGCGAGCTGACCAGGGCCTGGGCGAGCTCGAGCCGGCGGATCATGCCGCCGGAGTAGCCCTTCGCGACGCGATCGGCTTCGTCGGCCAGCCCGACGAGGTCCAGAGCGCGCCGCACCTCGCCCTCGCGCCGCGCGCGAGGTACGTCGAAGAGCCGCGCGAACAACGCGACGTTCTCGCGCCCGGTCAGCGCGCCGTCGGCGGACAGCTGCTGCGGGACGTAGCCGATGAGGCGCCGCACGGCCATCCGGCGGCGCGCGACGTCGACGCCGAAGACCGTGATGCGGTCCGCCGCGGTGGGCAGCAGCGTCGTGATCATCCGGAGCGTCGTCGTCTTGCCGGCGCCGTTCGGGCCGAGCAGGCCGAACACCTCGCCGGGCGCGATCTCCAGGTCGACGCCGTCCACCGCGCGGGTCGTCCCGAACGAGTGGGTCAGGCCGGTGCACCGCACCGCGGGTTCGGTCATGGCTGCTCCTTCAGGATGCCCATGAGTTTTTCGAGGGCCGGCAACGCCTGTTCGATCGCCGCGCTGTCCTCTTCGGACAGTCCGGTGAGCGCTTCGGCGACGAGCCCCGTCCGGGCGCGCCGCCACGACGTCATCCGGTCGCGCGCGGCGCCGGTCACCTCCAGCCGGGCCGCGCGCCGGTCGGCGGGGTCCGCTTCCCGGCGCAGCAGACCGGCGTCGACGAGCTGGTTCACCAGCGTGCTGACCGAGTTGGCGGCCAGGTGCAGCTCGCGCGCGGCCGCGGCGACGCCGATGCCTGGCTGGTCGGCCACCACGCGCAGGACCTCGACCTGGGCGCCGGGCAGGGGAAAACCGGGCACTTCGGCGCGCACGCGGCGGCGCACCATCCGGCGGATGCCCTGGACGGCGCCGAGCAGGCGTTCGGCGAGTTCGGTCATGTCGTCAAGGTAGCTCTGACTCAGATCTATTAGCAATGCTAAATGTCTGGTCCGAGAGAAATGCGAGGAATCAGCCGGGGAGACGCGCGGCTTCCGCGAGGGCCAAACCGAGCAGGCCGGGGAAACGGGCGTCGAACTCCTCGTTGCGCAACGCGTTCAGCCGCTGCGTGCCGCAGTCCCACTGCTTCAGCAGCCCGGCCGCGCGGAGGATCTTGAAGTGCCGCGACGCCGCGGGCTTGCTGACCGGCGGCATGATCGCCCCGCACGACTGGCCGGGTTCGCGCGCGAGTGCGGCGACCATGGCCAGCCGGTGCGGGTCGCGCAGGGCTTCCAGGGCCGCGGGGAACGAGACGTCCGCGAGCGCCGGGTGCTCCAAGGGGGTCGCGGTGCGGCTGGCCATGGTTCGAGTATCCCTGGTTGCCGCGACGCGGACGGCTGTGCCATGGTCGATGTTAGCCAATCGATTAACATGAGGGAGCCCAACGGTGCGCGTCTACCGTCCCGAATCCGGAAAGCTGGTCCAGCGCGAAGAGGCCGTGCCCGAGCCGCAGCGCGGGGAGGTGCTCGTCCGGGTCCGGGCGACGTCGCTGAACTACCGGGACCTGCTCATCCTCGACGGTGACCACTTCACCGCCGGCCCCGGAAGCCTGATCCCGGTGTCCGACGCCGCGGGCGAAGTCGCCGCCGTCGGCGAGGGCGTGACGCGCTTCGCGAAGGGCGATCGGGTGATCAACGCCTTCCACTCGAACTGGATCGCGGGACGGCTGCCCGACGCCCTCGTCGGCTACGGGAACGGCCAGGACGGCTGGCTCGCGGAGTACCGCGCCGTCGGAGAGCACGCGCTCGTCGCGCTGCCGGATTCCCTGAGCTACGAGCAAGGGGCGACGCTGCCGTGCGCCGCGGTCACCGCGTGGACGTCGCTGAACGGCGGGACGCCGCTGCGCCCGGGCGAGGTCGTGCTCACCCTCGGCACCGGCGGCGTGTCGCTGTTCGCCCTGCAACTCGCCAAGCAGCACGGCGCGCGGGTCGTCGCGACGACGTCGAGCCCGGAGAAGGCGGCCAAGCTGACGGAACTCGGCGCCGACGTCGTGATCGACTACACCGCGACGCCCGAGTGGGGCAAGGCCGTCCTCGACGCCACCGGCGGCCGCGGCGCGGACCGGATCGTCGAGGTCGGCGGGCCCGGCACGTTCGCGCAGTCGCTCGTCGCGGCGGGGACGCACCACGCCGACATCGCGCTCGTCGGGTTCGTCGGCGCCGGGGGAGCGCCGGTGGACTTCATGGACCTCTTCCGCAGCGGCGCGACCGTGCGGAAGATCTGGGTCGGCAGCCGCGAGGACACCGAAGACCTCGTCCGGTGGCTCGCGGTCCGCCCGCTCGAGCCGGTCGTCGACAGCGTCTTCCCATTCGGCGACGCCGTCGCGGCGTTCGAGCGGTTCCGGAGCCGGCGCAACCTCGGGAAGGTCGTTGTTTCCGTCGCGTGAGGCGAGAGGGTACCGCTGATCGGCTGAACCTGACCCGGAGTGACCGTTCGGCGGCGAAGGGCTGCCGTTCGCCGCGTGATCGCGTGGTTCCGGTCCGGAACCGGCGGACGCGGGAGCATGCTGTCCCTTCCGACCCCTCGCGTCCCCGCGCCTGACGTCCACTGTGGACATTGCCAGTGCGCCCGGCCCGGCGGTCTTCTCGACCGGAGATAGGACACACCGCCCGTGACCCTGCTGGACAGCAAGCTCGTCCGCTGCTGGACGTCCCGTCCGCACCTGCAGTCCCTCTACACCCTCGCCGCGGCCGCCCCGCGGATGCACGCCGCGCTCGGCCTCATGCCCACCGGCGGCGGCACGGTCGGCTTCAGGGTGGACGGGGACGCCCTGGCCCGCACGGAGGCGGAGCTGATCGCCGCGACGTCGGCCCGGCTGCCGGTGCACCCGCTGGTGACGCAGGACCTCCACGGGCGTTCGACGGTCCGGTGCTGGCGCCGCAACCGGGACCTGCGCGTGCTGACCGCCGACCTGGTCGACGTCGCGGACCGGCTGGCCCGGGCGGGCTACGGCGGCTGCCTGCGGTCGGCGACCGTCGAGTTCGCCGAGCCGGGCGGGCGCCGCGACCGCAAGCTGGCGCTGGTCTACCTGTTCGACCGCGGCACGTTCCACACCGCCGCGGCCGCCGGGGCTCGGCCCCTCGACCGCGCGCTGGAGCTGCGCGCCCGCGCGGCGCTGCACGGTGCGCTGCCGTTGGAACCGCACGCGCACCGCCGGTTCGTCGTCTGAAAATTCTGTGTTTGTCGAGGTCGCGGGCTTCTGCGAAGATGCTGCTCTCTTCGAGGAGTAGGAGAACGCAATGGCTTCCGTGCTCAACCCGTACCTGAGCTTCCGCGCCGACGCGCGGCAGGCCATGGAGTTCTACAAGGACGTCTTCGGCGGAACGCTCCACGTCAACACCTTCGGGGAATTCGGTTCACCCGAAGGAGCGGACGCGGACAAGATCATGCACGCCCAGCTGGAGACCGACAACGGCTTCACGCTGATGGCGGCCGACACGCCGACCGGGGTGGACCACAACCCGGGCACGAACATTTCGGTGAGCCTCAGTGGTGACGACGCCGGCGACCTGCGCGGCTACTGGGACAAGCTGAGCGAGGGCGGCACCGTGACGGTTCCGTTCGAAAAGCAGATGTGGGGCGACGAATTCGGCGCCTGCGTCGACAAGTTCGGCATCCCGTGGATGGTCAACGTCGTCCATCAGGCGTAACGGGGCGTTGCAGCCCGCGCCCGCGTCGGTGACGATGAGGGGCCGGCGTGCTTCCGCGCCGGGGCGAAGGAGGCCCGATGGCGGGTTCCCCCTGGACGTGCGCGCAGTGCGGCGCGGTCAACGACCCCGCGGCCGGGCGGTGCGGCACCTGCTCGAGCCTGGCCCCCGGCCGGGCTCGCGCGCGGGCGCTGTGGGTGATGCTGACGCTGATGCTGGTCGCCGGGGTCGCGGTGGGCGGGGTCCTGCTGTTCACGGCCCGCGCGAAGCCCTCGCCCGACGCGTCCGGGCCGTTTCCGTCGTACACGACACCCGTCCTGCCGACGACCAAGACCGTGGTCACGACGGCGAACGGCGTCACCCCGCCGGTGACGCCGTCGACGTCGACCTCGCCGACACCGGCGGGGAAGCCGTGCCCGGGGGACGCGGCTCGATACCTACCGGGCGGCCAGGGGACGGCATTGCTCGTCGCGCAGACGGTGAAGTCGCTGATCACGATCTGCCAGGTGCCCGACGGGCGGATCTTCTACGACGGTCAGGCGCGCGGGCAGGCGGCCTCGGACGACACCCACATCGTGCTGCCCGCCCAGGCTTCGGGCGACGGTTTCGTCGCGAAGAACGGCGACTACACCTACCAGGTCGGTGGCGGCAGGCTGGTCGTGTCGGCCGGCTCCGGCGTGCTCTCGGACGACGAGCTGACCACGGTCGGCTGAGCGCTTGCTCAGGATGTGGGAGCACCGCCGGAAGATCGGCGGTTTTGAGCATTCTGGAAGAATGGCTTCTCCGCTGGACAACCCGGTCTTGACGTCTCTGACCGGCCCGCACGCCCGCTTCGCCGAACGGCGCGGGCGCGTGGTGCGCTACCCCGAGGACGTCGCTCCCTTCCTCGGCCTTCCCGACCCTCCCGAGGAGCAGGATTGGCTCGACGTCGCCGGGCTCGCCGGGCCGGGAGCCGTCGTCGTGCTCGCCGCCACGGCCGCGCGGCCGCCGTCCGGCTGGGAGGTGCTCGACGCGCTGCCCGGCGTCCAGCTCGTCGACGAGGGTGTCGCGGCCGCGCCGGACCCGGAAGCCGTGCGGCTGGGGCTCGCGGACGTGCCGGAGATGCTCGACCTCGTCGAACGGACGAAGCCCGGGCCGTTCCGGAAGCGGACCGTCGAGCTCGGCACGTACCTCGGGATCCGGCGGGACGGCGCGCTGGTCGCGATGGCCGGCGAGCGGCTGCACCCGCCGGGCTACACCGAGATCAGCGCGGTCTGCACGGACCCGGCCCACCGCGGGCAGGGCCTCGGGACGCGGCTCGTGCTCGCGGTGGCGGCGGGCATCCGCGAGCGCGGCGAGACGCCGATGATGCACGCGGCCGCGAGCAACACCTCCGCGATCCGCCTCTACCTGTCCCTGGGGTTCGCCCTGCGGCGGCGGCCGGACTTCGTCGCGGTCCGCGTGCCCGGCTAGGCGCCGGTCGAGGAGCCCGGTCGCACGATCATCAGGACCGTCACCACCGCCCACAGCAGGTTGAACACCCCGGTGACCATGGCGAGCCGGCTCAGCTTGGCCGAAGTGGACTCCTCGGCGAGCAGGCGCTTCTGCCGCGGCAGCACCAGCACCGCGAGCACCGCGGCCGCGACGGCGGTCAGCCCGATCGACGTGAGCAGCCACGGGTCGCCCATGACGTGCATCGTGCCCGCGACGCCGAAGCCGAACACCGGCACCGCGATGGCGGCGTAGGCGTACACGCGGCAGATCCGGTGCAGCATCTTCGCGATCTTGAGATCGCCCTTCTGGACGGCGGCGGGGAACATGCTGGCCGCGACGGCGACCGGGCCGACGGCGAGGATCGCCGCCAGGACGTGGACCGAGAGCAGGATTTTCGACACGCGCCGAAGTTACCGATCTTCGTGAGGGGCCAGCAGTGGCTGGAATGCCAGGAACCACCGAGATCCGGCCAACGGCGTCCGGATGTCGATTCCGGCGTCCCCGGTTCGACGTCCGGGTAGAGGAAGGGGACCACGATGACCGCCACGACGTGCACCACCACCCGGATCCGCAGCCTGCCGGTCCTGCTCGCCACCGAGGACGACGCCGAGGACATGGGCCTGCTGGCCCCGGACGACCGCCTGACCTGCCACGTGCACGGCCGGTGGATCCACCAGTGCGTCGCCTCGCCGGCGCACGTCAGCCCGGTCACCCGGCACCGCTGGTGCCGCGGCTGCCGGACCGAGCTGTGCGTCGCCGTCGACGAGCTGTCCCTGGCCGTCGCGATGACCTGCCCGCGCTGCGGCCACGGCGGCAGCGCCGCCACCACCCGGCTGACCACGGCCTGCCGCGCGAGCCTGGCCGCCGAGCGCGACGCCCGGCGCGCGGCCTGACCGGCAGCGCCTAGCTCGGCACCCACATCGTCACGCGGGTGCCGCGGCCCGGCTGGGAGTCCACCGTCCCGTGCCCGCCGACCTCGGCCAGGCGGGCCACGATCGATTGGGTGATGCCGAAGCCCGGCGGCCGGTCGTGGACGTCGAAGCCCTGGCCCTGGTCGCGCGCCACCACCGCGATCCCGCCGTCGCGTTCCTCCACGCGCAGCACGACCTGCTTCGTCCCGGAGTGCTTCACCGTGTTGCGCAACGCTTCCCGCACCGCCTCGCACATCGCCGTGCGGCGGTCCTGGGACAGCTTGTCGTCGTCGGCGAAGTCCGCCGCGACGAGCTGGGTGCGCAGGCCGTCGCGGGCCATCTCGGTCGCGACGTCGGCGAGCTCGACCGCGAACCCGCGGGCCGTCCCGTTCGGTATCGGCTCGGTGATCTGGCGGCGGATCTCGGCGGCCTCGGCCTTCGCCACCGACCGCACCTCGGACAGCCGGCTCACGGCGTGCGCGTCGTCGCCCGGCGCCGAGATGGCGAGCGCTTCCAGCGTCTGCAGCACGCTGTCGTGCATGATGCGCCGCGTCCGGCGGCGCTCGGCCTCGCGCCCGCGCCGGATCCCGATGTCGACCGCGAACCGCGTGCCGGCGCCGAGCAGGATGAGGATGCCCGCGGCGAGCACGATCGCCACCGCCAGCGCGATCATGCAGCCGATCGAGCGCGTCACCGAGAGCTGGTCGGTCAGGGGGAGGCCGCCGGCCAGGGTGAGCGCCGCCCGGAGCGGGGCGGCCGCCACCACCAGCCACAGCGCCGAGGGCAGCCCGGACGTGCCCGCCCACATGGCGACGGCGCCGACCAGCCAGGTCCAGGCCACGTCGACCGCGAACGGCTGCACCGCCGCCGGGGCGGTCGCGGCGACGGCGAAGTTGAGCGCCACCCCCACGGCCAGGTCCAACGCGAGGGCCCGGCCGGTGACGCGGGCCCGCAGCCCGCCCGAGCGCAGCACCCAGGCCACCGCGGCGGTGTTGGCCGCGACGGCGAACACGGTGGCCGCCAGCACCGGCCCGAGCCCGACCCGGCCGTTGGCCGCGGCGAACCCGATGAACACCTTGACGAACGCCGCGATCCGGTAGGCCAGCGGCACGACGACCCAGTACCGGGCGGCGCGGGCGAGCGTCGCGTCCCCGACGGCGGCGAGGTCACCGTGCTCGTCGGGAGACTCGGCCGGCTCCGCGGGCGTGCCGCTGCGCAGCAGCGTGCGAACGAGCGCGCGCGGCGGCGCGGCGGAGCCCGCCTCGGGCATCGGTGGTCCCCATTTCATCCGGCCGTCCGGGCGGTCTGAGCCTGGCAGCGCGGCAGGGGCGTCGTCAACCGCTCCCGGGGTGGGGTCCGGGCCCGGTGGGACAAGGGAAAGGCCGTCGGAAGGGGTCGGTCGTGCCGCGGCGGGCCGGTATTCCGACCACGTGGGACGCGACCTGGCGCAAGGTCCTCACCGACGGCTAGTACGTGTGGAACACCGTCTCCTCGCCCGCGTACTCCTCCCAGCCGGGCGCTCCGGTCGCGGCGAAGCGGTACCAGGCGCCGTTCAGGTCGCGGGCCAGCTCCCGCGGCGGGTGCTCGCCCAGCAGGCCCCGCGGCCCGGACGCCGGTCCCAGCGCGTCGAACACGAAGGGCAGCTCGAGCCCGTGGCACGCGCCCAAGCTGCCTTCGAGCAGCGGCGAACCCCATTCGAACTCGTACCGGAAGGTCCGGCCGCCGTGGTGCTCGGCCAGGTCGCGGACGCCGTCGCGGAAGACCAGGTCGGTCAAGGCGGCGACAAGGACCTCCCCCGCCGAGCGGTCCGAGCCGAGGCCGTACCGGTGGAGCACGCCGGCCGGGTCGGGGTGCGACACCGCCAGCGACGCCACGGCCTGGTCGTCGGTGACCGCGTCGAGCGCGCCGGTGGGCACCAGGTAGAGCCGCATCTCCTCGCTGCAGCTGCCGACGACCAGGTCGACGTCGCGGCCCGCGCCCGCCCGGATCGCCTTGGCCGGGTGCTGCGGCAGGACGTCGTCGCCGACCATCGGGAGGAACGGGCTGAGCCCGTAGCCGCGGTCGTAGCCGAGCGCGTCGCGCAGGTCGGGGGCACCACCGGGCCGCAGGACGGCGTCCTGCGCGTCGAGCAGCTGCTCGGTCGAGACCTTCCGGAACGCCTCGGCGGTCGGTTCGGCCTTCAGTTCGTCGGCGATCACCCGGGCGAGGCGGCGCGCCTGGACGCTGTCGCGCACCATGTCCGGGTGTCCACTTTGGACGATGGCCCGGTGGAAGAGTCCCTGGGAGAGCGGGGAACCGAGGAGGCAGGCGACGCTGACCGCGCCGGAGGCGGCGCCGAAGAAGGTGACGTTGCCGGGGTCGCCGCCGAAGCCGGTGATGTTCTCCTGGACCCACCGCAGGGCCGCGAGCTGGTCGCGCAGCCCGAGGTTCGTCGTGCCGCCGTCGAGCGGCAGGAAGCCGTCGACGCCGAGGCGGTATTGGACGGTCACGAGCACCGCGCCGGCGTGCGCGAACGAGGTGCCGTCGTAGACCGGTGCCGACCCGGTGCCGCCGAGGAACGCGCCGCCGTGCACGAACACGAGCACGGGCAGGCCGGCCGCGCCGAGCTGCGGGGTCCAGACGTCGACCGTCAGGTACTCCGGACCCGGCCGCCAGCCGGTGCCGGTGAGGGGGGAGAGGTCGAGCCCGGGCACGTCGTGCCGGCGTTGCGGCGCGGTCGGCCCCGGTCTGCTCGCGTCGCGGACGTCCTCCCACGGCGGGGCCGGGACGGGTTCGGCGAAGCGCAGGTCGCCCTCGGGCGCGGCGGCGTACGGGATGCCGCGAAACAGCGCGAAGCCGGCGGCGGTGACTTGACCGCGGACCGCGCCGGACGTGGTGGGGACGACGGGGTCGGTCATGCCGGGGGGTCCCTTCGAGGAAGATCGGGCGAGCGCCCGTCAGCCTAGGACCGGGGACCGGCCGCCGTCATGGGCGATCCGCCGAGAGTTGTCGCGGATGGATAACGGCGCCGGGCTCGTTGCGCCAGGTGGCCGAACGCCGGGGTGGGACGCGCGCGCGTCCCACCCCGGGCGATCAGTCCTCGAGCAGATCTTCGATGGTGATCGGGATGTGCCGGACCCGGATGCCGGTGGCGTTGTACACGGCGTTGGCCACCGCCGCCGCCATGCCGACCGTGCCGATTTCGCCGAGGCCCCGCGCGCCCACCGCGTTGTGGAGGGTGTCCGGGTACTCGACGAAGTGGACGCCGACCTCGGGGATGTCGGCGTTGACCGGGAGCAGGTAGCTCGCGAAGTCGCCGTTGGCGAGCCGGCCGTTCGCCTCGATCTCGAGGCCCTCGTGCAACGCGGCCGAGACACCCCAGATCATGCCGCCCATGATCTGGCTGCGGGCCGCCTTGTCGTTGATGATCCGGCCCGCGTCGAAGACGCCGAGCATCCGCGACACCCGGGCCTCGCGCGTCCACTTGTGCACGCGGACCTCGACGAACTGGGCGCCCCACGAGGCGAAGGAGTGCTTGGTCAGCTCCTCTCCGGGCGCCGACGTGCCGGTCACCTCGAGCGATTCGCGCCCCACGGTCCGCAGCAGCTCGCCGAAGGTCATCGACTTGCCGTCGGCGAAGACGCGGCCGTCGGCGTAGGTGACCTCTTGCCCGTCGAACGGCGCGCCGGGATCGGCGGCGAGCGCGGTCAGTTCGTCGATCGCCTTGGTGGCGGCGAGCATGATCGCCGTGCCGGCGCTCGCCGTCGCCGTCGAGCCGCCGGACATGCCGCCCGGCGGGAGGGTCGAGTCGCCGAGGCGGGGGGTGATCCGGTCCGCCGGGATGTCCAGCGATTCGGCGCCCACCAGGGAGAGCACGGTCAGCAGGCCGGTGCCGGGGTCCGCGCCGCTCGTCGCGACGACGGCGGTGTCGTCCGCCCGCAGTGTGATGCCGACGGTGGCCGGGAACCGCAGGGCGGGGAACACCGCGGTGGCCACGCCCATGCCGACGAGCCAGTCGCCGTCGGTGCGCGAGCCCGCCGGGCGGTGCGCCCAGCCGAAGCGGTCCGCGCCGACGCGGAAGCACTCGTCGAGGTGCTTGCTCGACCACTGCAGGTCGTGGCCGGGCGGGGCGGTCGAGTTGTTGCGGACGCGCAGCTCGATCGGGTCCATGCCCAGCTTCACGGCGAGCTCGTCGACCGCGCTCTCCAGCGCGAACGACCCGGGTGCCTCGCCGGGAGCCCGCATGAACGTCGTCGGCGGGACGTTCAGCGGCACGATCTTCTGGGAGATGGACAGGTTCTTCGTGGCGTACCACTCGCGCGAGGTGCCGTGCGACGTCGGTTCGACGAACGACCGGGCGGTGTCGGTGTGGCACCACGAGTCGTGGCGCAGGGCCACCAAGGTGCCGTCCGGCTCGGCGCCGAGCGCGAGCTTCTGCACCGTCGAGGCCCGGCCGGCGGTGGCGGTGAAGACCTGTTCGCGGGTGAGCGCGGCCTTCACCGGCCGGCCGAGGGCGCGGGCCGCCGCCGCGGCCAGGAACGCCGGCGTGGACGTCCGCCCCTTGCCGCCGAACGCGCCGCCGACGAACGGGTTGACCGCGCGGACTGCTTCCGGCGCCAGGTCGAGCGCCGTGGCCACTTCCGCCGCCTGCATGTTCGACGCCTGGTTCCCGCTGTAGATGGTCAGCTCGCCGTCGTCCCACACGGCGACGGCGGAGTGCGGCTCCATCGCGGCGTGGTTCTGCGTCGCGGTCGTGTAGGTCGCCTCGACGACCACCGGGCTCGCGGCCAGGGCGGCATCGAAGGATTCGACGCCGTCTTCGAGCACCTCGATTTCCGGTGGTGCGCCGTCCATGGCCGGGGGCGCGGGTTCGGCCGAGTCGAGGTGTTCGGCGAGCGAGGTCCGGGCGGGCTGCTCGCGGTAGGCGACCGCGACGAGGGCCGCGGCGTCCCGGGCCTGCTCGAACGTCTCCGCGACGACGAAGCCGATCGGCTGGCCGTAGTAGGTGACTTCCTTGCCCTGCAACGGAACCCACGTCTCGCCGAAGGGCGGCATGCTCGGGGTCTGCAGCGTCAGCGGGTCGAACGGCGTGTAGACCTCGAGCACGCCGGGTGCGCTCTTCGCCGCGGTGGCGTCCACGGCCTCGATCTCGCCGTGCGCGATCGTGCTGAGCACGACGTAGCCGTAGACCATGCCAGGGAAGGAGTGGTCGGCGCCGTACTTGGCCTCGCCGGTGACCTTCAGCGGCGCGTCGAGCCGGGTGATCATCGGGAGCTCCCCTCGGTCAGTTCGAGCAGTGCGCGGATGATGGTCCGCTTGAGCAGCGACACCTTGAAACCGTTGTCGGACAACGGGTGCGCCCCGTCGGCCGCCACGGCCGCGGCGGCCTCGAAGGAGGCCTGGGTCGCCGGGGCGCCCCGCAGGGCCTCCTCGACGGCGGGCAGGTGCCAAGGCACCGTCCCGACGCCGCCGGCCGCGACCCGCGCGTCGGCGATCCGCCCGTCGCGCACGTCCAGCGCGACAGCGGCGGAGCACAGCGCGAACTCGTAGGACTGCCGGTCGCGCACCTTGACGTAGGTCGAGTTCGCGGCCCAGTCCAGCCGGGGGACGAGCACGTCGGTGATCAGCTCGCCGGGGCGCAGGTCGTTCTCCAGAGCCGGGGTGTCGCCGGGCAGCTGGTAGAAGTCGCGCAGGGCGACTTCGCGGGTGCCTTCGGCGTCGGCGAGCCGCAGGCGCGCGTCGAGCGCGACCAGGGCGACGGCGACGTCACTGGCGTGCGTGGCGACGCACGGGTCCCTGGTGCCGAGGATCGCGTGCATCCGGTTGGCGCCGTCGAGCGCCGAGCAGCCGCTGCCGGGCTCGCGCTTGTTGCACGGCGTCGCGACGTCCCGGAAGTACGAGCAGCGCGTGCGCTGCAGCAGGTTCCCGCCGATGCTGGCCATGTTCCGGATCTGCTGCGACGCGCTCAGCAGCAGCGCGCGCGAGATCGCCGGGTACACCTGCGGGTGCGCGGCGATGGCGCTCATCCGCTCCAGCGCGCCGAAGCGCAGGCCGTCGCTCGTGTCGATGCCGCGCAGCGGGACCTGGTTGATGTCCAGGACGTGCTCGGGCGTGAGGACGTCGAGCTTCATGAGGTCGACCAGCGTCGTCCCGCCGGCCAGGAACGTGCCGGACGAGGCGAGGGCGTCTTCGACGGTGGTGGGGGCGGTCAGCTCAAAGGGACGCATCGGCCCGCCTCGCCTGGTCGACGGCCTTGACGATGTTCGGGTAGGCCGCGCACCGGCAGAGGTTGCCGGACATGAACTCCCGCACGTCTTCGACGTCCTGCTCGACGGCCGCGACCGCCGACATGATCTGCCCGGCGGTGCAGAACCCGCATTGCAGAGCGTCCTGGTCGACGAACGCCTGCTGCACCGGGTGCAGCGCGTCCTCTGTGGACAGTCCTTCGACGGTCGTCACCGGCTGCTTGACGGTGGCGGCCAGGGTGAGGCACGACAGCACGGGCCGGCCGCCGACGTGCACGGTGCAGGCGCCGCACTGACCGCGGTCGCAGCACTTCTTCGGGCCGGTGACGTCGAGGCGCTCGCGCAGGGCGTCGAGGAGGGTCACACCGGGATCGACGTCCAGGTGTTCGGTACTGCCGTTGACTTCGAGTGAGAATTCCACTGGTCTCTTTCCGCAGCTCGTCCGGGTGGGTACCTGACGGTGGTGGTGGCGGCGAACGGGGAGCGGATACTCATCCGCTTCACCCGTTCGCGAGGCTAGCGGATTACAATCCGGTTCGCAACGAACCGGACACGCTGGAGTTGCTCCAGGTCTGGGTTAGATTCGGCGAGACGGCACGAGGAGCGGGAGGACGATGACGACGGGATCGGTCAGCCCCCGGCGTGCGGACACCCGGCGCAACCACGAGCGCATCCTCGTCGTGGCCGCGAAGTCGCTGGCCGGCACGGGCGAGGTCTCGTTTAACGCGATCGCGAAGCAGGCCGAGGTCGGCGTCGGCACGGTGTACCGGCACTTCCCGACACCGGAGGCGCTGATCCTGGCGGTGTACCAGCGCGAGGTGCGGCACATCGTCGACATCGTGCCGGTGCTGCTGCAGAAGCACGCCGCGGACGAGGCGTTCCGGGTGTGGGTGACCGACCACCTGGCGCACTACATGATGACCAAGAAGGGGCTGGCCGACGCGCTGCGCCGCGCGACGGCGTCCCGCGGCGAGCTGCCGGCGAACGCGTACGAGGCGATGGTCGGCGCGGTCTCGACGTTGCTGAAGGCCAACGAGGCGGCCGGGACCGTGCGGCCGGAGCTCGACCCGCTGGTGGTACTGCGCGGGTTGGCCGGGTTGCTCCTGCTCGACCCGGCGGGTGACTGGCGCGGCGACGCGGCGAGCCTCGCCGAACTGCTCTGGCACGGGATGGCCCGCTAGTTTCGCGCGTGGCAAGTCGTTGCCGTTCGGGCCGCTGGAGTCCGGGCGCTCGCCGAGCCCGAGCCCGGCTCGGAAGCCCGGCCCAAAGGTCTTGAATGAGTCATTCAAGACCTCCGAAGACCTGAATGAGTCATTCAAGACGTTCGCACTCGCCGCCGCGCTGTCAACGAACCTCGGACGCGCGACACTAGGCGGTTTCGTCTTCGTGGAGCCGGACGGTCACGGTGACGCGGCCTTTCTCGTCGCGACGCGCCACCGCGTGGCCGGTGCGTGCCGTGTCGTCGAGTTCGAGGGACAGTAGGGCGCCGTCGCCGGTGAAGTTGCGCCACCAGTTCTTGGCGTCGGGCAGCCGGACGCCGATGGTGACGACGTCGCCCGCCCGCCGGTAGCCGACGGGCGTGGTGAACGTGCGGCCCGACCGCCGTCCCGTGTAGGTGACCTGGGTGAGGTGGCGGCGGACCAGACGTCCCCAGCGCGGGGACGTCCGGAGCGAGCCGACGCACGTGTTGACGCGGTCGACGGCGTTCTTCGGGAGCGGACCTCGGTAACCCATGGCGGCCACGATACCAAGAAACGGAGATAGGTGTTCCGGTTCCGTTCGGCTCAGCTGGAAGTGGGGAAATTGAACGCCGAGGCGCTCGTGTGCGGCCAGCGCGTCGTGACCACCTTCGCGCGCGTGTAGAAGTTGACGCCTGCTGGGCCGTGGATGGGGCTGTCGCCGATGAGGGAGTCTTTCCAGCCGCCGAAGGAGTAGTACGACATCGGGACGGGGATCGGGACGTTGACGCCGATCATGCCGACCTTGACCTCGCGTTGGAACTTGCGCGCCGCCTCGCCGCTGCCGGTGAAGATGGCTGTGCCGTTGCCGTAGGGGTTGGCGTTGATGATCGCGATCGCCTCGGCCACGGTGTCCGCGCGGACGACCGCCAGTACCGGTCCGAAGATCTCCTCGCGGTAGGCGTCCATGTCCGTGGTGACCTTGTCCAGCAGCGACGGCCCGACGAAGAAGCCTTCCTCGTGCCCGTCGACCGTCAGCCCGCGGCCGTCGACCACCACCGACGCACCCTGCTCCGCGCCATGGGCGACAGCGTTCACCACGCGCTCGTGGGCGGCCTCGGTGACCACCGGGCCCATGTCGCTGGCCGGGTCGTTGCCGGGGCCGACCTTGACCTCGCGCGCCTTGCGCTCGAGGATTTCGACCAGCTTGTCGCCGGCCGCTCCGACGGCCACGCCGACCGAGATCGCCATGCACCGCTGCCCGGCCGAGCCGAAGGCCGCGGCGGTCAGCTGGTTCGCGGCGTACTCCAGGTCGGCGTCGGGCAGGACGACCGCGTGGTTCTTCGCCCCGCCCAGGGCCTGGACGCGCTTGCCGGCCGCGGTCCCGCGTTCGTGGACGTATTTGGCGATCGGGGTCGAGCCGACGAACGACACCGCCGTGATATCCGGGTGGTCGAGGATCGCGTCGACCGCGGTCTTGTCGCCGTGGACGACGTTGAACACGCCGTCGGGCAGCCCGGCGTCGGTGTAGAGCTGGGCGACGAAGTTCGACGCCGAGGGGTCGCGTTCGCTGGGTTTGAGGACGAACGTGTTGCCGGTGGCGATGGCGACGGGGTGCATCCAGAGCGGGACCATGATCGGGAAGTTGAACGGCGTGATCCCGGCGACCACGCCGAGCGGTTGCCGGAAGTCGTGCACGTCGACGTCGCGCGAGACCTGGTCGGAGAAGCTCCCCTTGAGGGCGTCGGCGATGCCGCAGGCGTATTCGACGACTTCGCGGCCGCGCACGATCTCGCCGCGGGCGTCGTCGACGACTTTGCCGTGTTCGCTGGAGATGATCCGCGCGAGTTCGTCCTCGTGCTTCACCAGTAGCTCGCGGAAGGCGAACATCACCTTGGTCCGCTGGGACAGCGAGGAATCGCCCCACGCCTCGAAGGCTTTGCCCGCGGCCGCGACCGCGGTGTCCACATCGGACGTTTCGGCGAGCAGGACCTGCGCCTGCTGCCGCCCGGTGGCCGGGTCGAAGACCGGTGCCGTGCGGGTCGAGCCCGCGGACGTGGCGGTGCCGTTGATCCAGTGTTCGATGGTGTTCACGGTGCTCCTGCAGGTAGTAGTGCGATGCGGGTTCACAACAGCCCGACCGCGGTATCGACGGCCTTGGCGACGTCTCCGTCGTGCGGGTAGAGGAGAGAGCGCCCGACGACCAGGCCCTGCACGGTCGGCTGGGTCAGGGCCCGCTGCCAGGCGGCGAAGGCCGCGTCCGGGTCTTTGACTTCGCCGCCGAGCAGGACGGCCGGCAGGGTCGACGACGCGAGGACCCGCTCCATGTCGTCCACCACGGGGAGCTTGAGCCAGGTGTAGGCCGAGGAGCGGCCGAGCCCGGCGGCGATCGTGATCGACTTGATGACGGCGTCGGGGGAGAGGTCGTTCGTGACCCGCCCGTCGGTCCAGACCGACAGGAACGGCTCGACCATCGCGATCAGCTTCCGGTCGGCCAATTGGTTGACGGCTTTCGCGGTGTTCACCAGGACGCTCGGGGTGGCCGGGTCGTCGAGGCAGATCCGGGTGAGGGTCTTGCCGCCGTCGAACCGCATCCGTTCGATCGTTTCGGCGTCGTAGCAGGCGAAGCGGTCGTCGATCTCGAAACTCGACCCGGCCAGCCCGGTGCGGTTCATCGACCCGATCACGGTCTTGCCGTCCAATACGCCGAGCAGGAGCAGGTCATCGATGACGTCGGCGGTCGCGAGCACGCCGGTGACACCGGGGCGTTCCAGCGCGAGGCACAGCCGCTCGAGCAGTTCGCCCCGGTCGGCCATTGCGGAGGGGTTGGCGCCGACGGCGTTGGCGCCGCGGGCGGGGTGGTCCGCGGCGATGATCATCGTGCGGCCCTTGTCGTTGAACGGCGACTTGGCCCGCACCCGGTTCGCGGCCGCCTCGGCGATCGCTTCCGGGTGGTGCACTCGTTTCGCGACGAGACGCCGCACTACGTCGGTCACAGTTCCGCTCCCAGCTTGCGAAGTACCGGCCTTCGGCCGATCCGAAACCGACACTGCCAGCGCTCGGAGACTTTGTCAAGACATATGGACATAAGGTCATCCCTACCGCAGTCCGGATCGCGGTAGGCTTCCGGCGATGAGCACCCCTCCGTCGTCGTCCGGCGTGGACGTCACGCACCCGGCCTGGGATCCCGGCCGGGAGATCGTGCTGGACCCGGGCAGCCCGGAGCCGCTGTACCACCAGGTCTCGCAGCAGCTGCACGCCGCGATCGAGGACGGCCGGCTGCCGGCGGGCGCCCGGCTGGGCAACGAGGTGGACCTGGCCGCGAACCTGCGGCTTTCGCGCCCGACCGTCCGCCAGGCGATCCAGACGCTGGTCAACCAGGGCCTGCTCGTGCGGCGTCGCGGCGTCGGCACCCAGGTCGTCCGCACCAAGGTCGCGCGGCCGCTGCGGCTGAGCAGCCTGTTCGACGACCTCGCCGGGCTCGGCGGCAAGCCGGAGTCGGTGGTGCTGGTCAATGAGGTGGAGGACGCCGATGCCAAGGTGGCCGAGCTGCTGGAAGCGCCGGGCCTGACGCGGGTGCGGCGGCTGAAGCGCATCCGCTCGACCGGCGGCGAACCTCTCGCGCTGATGAACAACTACCTGCCCGACGGCATCATCGACCCGACCGACGACGAACTGCGCGAGCGAGGCCTCTACCAGCTCCTGCGGTCGGCGGGGGTCCGCCTGCACGCGGCGGAGCAGAACATCGGTGCCCGGCTGGCGACCGAAGAGGACGCGGAGCTGCTGGATGAGCCGCCGGGAGCGGCCCTGCTGACCATGCAGCGCACGACCTACGACGACACGGGCCGGGTGGTCGAGTACGGCTGGCACGTCTACCGCGCGTCCCGCTACGCGTTCAACCTCTCACTGACCAACGGCCCTCAGTAGTCACAAGCCGGTGCGGTGTCTTGTCTCAGCTGCCGCAACCGACCTGACGAACCGAGGTAGCCATGGACACGCTGGACGATCTCCGCCGCCACCTGCAGTGGGCGATCGAACTCGAGCACGCCACCATTCCCCCTTACCTGTGCGCGCTGTATTCGCTGGACCCGGCCCGCAATCCCGAAGCCGTGCAGGTGGTCGGGTCGGTGCTGGCGGAGGAGATGCTGCACCTCGCGCTGGACGCGAACCTGCTCAACGCCGTGGGCGGTTCGCCCCGGCTCGACACCCCCGCGCTGTTGCCGGCTTATCCGCATCCGCTGCCGCACGGCGACCGTTCCGTACACGTCCACCTGGCGCCGTTCGGCGCCGAAGCGCTCGAGCTGTTCCTGCGCATCGAGCAGCCCGCGTCGGCGGACGCGCCGCCCGAATCGGACGAGTACGAGACGATCGGCCAGTTCTACGCCGCCATCGAGGCCGGCTTCCGCGATTTGTGCGACGAGCTGGGCGAAACCGCGGTCTTCACGGGTGACCCGGCCCGGCAGATCGACGCGTTCCACCTCCGGGGCGGAGGGGGTGAAGTCATCGCGGTCCACGACCTGAAGTCCGCCCTGGCGGCGCTGGCGGAGGTCGTCGAACAGGGGGAGGGCGCGGCCCGCACCGACGTCTGGGACGGCGACCGCGACGTCTTCCACCCCGACCGCGAGGAGGTGGCGCACTACTACCGCTTCCAGGAGCTGAGTCTCGGCCGCCGCTACCGCACCGGCGACACGCCCGCGTCCGGTCCGACGGGCGAGAAGATCGCCGTCGATCTCGACGGCGTGCTGCCGATGCGGCCGAATCCGCGGACGGCCGACTATCCGGAAGGCAGCGCGATCCGGGTCGCGCAGGAAGGGTTCAACCAGACCTACAGTCTGCTGCTTTACCAGCTGGAGCAGGCTTTCACCGGCGACCCGGGGCAGATGCGGGACGCGGTCGGGACGATGTACGCGCTGCGGGCGCAGGCGGTGGCGTTGATGAAGCTGCCCACCGGCGACGGGCGGACGACCGCGGGGCCGGCCTTCGAGTACGTGCCGCCCGAGCAGCGCGCCTGAGGCGGCGGCCCGATCGCGTAAAGTGCCTCGCAGGAGGGGGTGGCGGTGACGGGATCGGGCAAACCCCGGCTGCGCTCGGCCGTGCTCGCGGCGGCGTGGCACCGGATCCCCGGCGTCGAAGTCCTCTCGTCCGGCGACGGCGGTCCGCTGACCCGCACCGTCAAGAAGATCATCGATCCGCTGGTCGTCCGCACCGCAGCGCGGCCGAAGCTGGGCCGGCCGCTGCTGGAGCCCGCCGCGGCGGCCGAACTCACCGAGCTGCTCCTCGCCGACGCACCGCGGTTGCGGGCGACCGCCGCGTGGTTCGTGCACTTGAAGCGGCAGCGCCGGGCCCTGCGCATCACCGCGGGCGACGTCCAGGACGTGTGCTTTCCCCTGGCGTACGAGCTGGCGACGGCGTTCGGGATGCCGGGACCGGAAGCACCGGAGACCGCCGACGCGGCGTTGCGCGAGTTGCACGGCGAAGGCGACGAAGCCGGCGTAGCGCAGCTGGCCGCGTACCTCGCCGATCCCCGGGCTTCCGCGGATCTGACCGCCGGGCTGCACCGTCGCTGGCACGCCGATGCCGGTCTCGTGCCGGACGACGCCGCGGTGCTGCTCGGCGAGTTCGTGGAAACCCTCACCGATGCCGCGTGGCTGGCCGGTTCCGCCGCGGGGCACGCCCTCGGCCTGGCGCTGCGCCGGCCCGGCGGAGCCGACGCGCTCGCCCGGGCCGCCGAGGCCGTTTCCGGCTCGCCGCCGCCGGATCTCGGTCTGCAGCGCGGGGATCGCACCGCCGTCCCGCCGCTGCGCCGGCAGGACGAAGCCGGCCCCGAACTCCTCGAACGCAGCGTCGAACGGCGCGTGCGCGCCACCCTGCGCCGGCTCCCCGCCGGCGAACGCGGTTCCGTCGCCGACCTCGTCGACGACGAAGCCCGCCGCGTCGTCGCCGGGTTCGGACTCGGGTTGCCCGCCCTGGCCACGTGTTTCGCGCTCGGCGTCGTCCTCGCGCCCGCCCTCCGGCCACTAGAGGGCAGCGTGCCCGGGGCCGCCCCCGGATTCGCGCGGCAGCTCAACGCCCAGGTCGCGCGCGAGGGGTACGTGCTCCACGCCCGCCGGGCGCTGGCCGGCACCACGCCGCTCACCCCGCGTCCCGACGCCGAGCTGGTGCGCGAGCTGCGCGAGTTCGGCAAGCAGTTCCTCGGCCGGCTGTGGATCCGCCTGCACGGCTTCGACGTCCGCGGTGAGCTCCCGGCCGACGCCGCGGACGTGCGCGACCTCGTCACCGGCGTCGTCCGGTCGACCTCGCTGGACCTGCGGACGAAGGTGCGCCGCGCGCTCGTGGCCCGCTTGCCGGACCTGGAGGCCGTCTCGTGACGCACCCGGTGCACACGCCCGTCGTCGCGGCGGACGGCGGCCTCGTCCGCTTCGCCCTCGCCGACCTGCTCGCCGGCGTGCCCGGCTCGATGCGCGTCGAACTCACCGACGCGGCGGCCGCCGAACCGTGGCTGACCCGGCTCGTCGGCGAGGAACATGCCTTGGCGGCCCTCGCATCCGGCCACGTCGACGTCCCTGCCCGGCCCGAACTGGCCACCCTCGCGCTGCTGCTGTGGGCCCGCCGGTGGTGGCCCGCGAGCCCGGCGCTCGGCGTTCCGTCCCTGGATCCGGCGTTGCTGGACCTCGAAGCCGCGGTCGCCACCGCGGCGGTGGCCGAAGGCATGCTCGACGGATTCGAAGCCACTCCAGGGGAACTGTTCGACGCCGCCGTCGAAGGGCTCGCCGCTACACCCGTCGCCGACGAAGTTCGTGGCCTGTGCACGCGGTTGTCGGCCTGGTTCGACGACCAGGACGACGTCGTGCGCGCCGAGGCCGCGGCCCGGCTGGCGGACGCCGCGATGCCGGGGCAGCGCGCGTACGCTCTGGCCGCGGGCGCCGGTTCGGGCGCGGCCGAGGACGGCGTCCTGACCGAGGGCCGAACGAGCGTGGACTGGGCGCGGGTGCCGCCGGGCGTCCTCGACGCCGCGGAGAACACCGTGACCTGGCGGATCGTCGCGGCCCCGACGGCCATCCGGCTCGAGGTCGAGGTCGCCGGGGTGTTCGCCGACGCCACGCTGTCCGCGTTCGCGACCCACGACGGCGAAGTGGTCGCGGAGATTCCCCTGCACCTGGGCGCGGGACAGTTCGCCGGTGCCGTCGACCTGGACGCCGCGCCTTCCGTCCACTTCGGACTCATCGTCGGCGTGACGGCCGAGGACGTCACCGGGACGACGGCGGCGGACCGGGCCGAAGTGGTGTCGCTCGTCCGGGCACGCGAGGCGTTGCCGCCGGAGGCCCGGACGCTGGCCGAGCGCGCGGCCGTCGACGGGGAGTTCTGACGTGGTCGTGGGTCTGCCGCCACCGATGAACCCACCGGACCGGCCGGTGCCGGACGAGCTGGCCGGGGCGAGTTCGCACGGCTACAACTGTCAGTGCGTCGCGGCGCACTTCGGCTTGGACCCGGCGCCCCATGGGGAGTTGCCCGCGTGCTCGCTCACCGAGGCCGAGTACCAGCGGTTGTTCGGCGAGGCTGTGGCAGTCCAGCAGGAAGCCAAGCAGCTCGCCGCGGCACGGGACATCGCCGGTGCACAACGGATGTACGGCCGCATGCGGCAGATCGCGCAGCAGTTGGACCGGAGCGACCTCGAACTCGCCGCCATCAGCGACCTGGCGGGAGTCTGTTACTCCGCGGGAGACCTGCGCAACGCCCGGCAGTGCGCCGACGCCGTCCTCACGACTTTTCCGGTGAGCGCGGCGGCCGCCGTCCACTTCGGACAGTACGCCGAGATCCGGATGATCGAAGGTTCCCGCGAGGTGGCCGATCGTGTGCTGATCTCACTGTCCACGGAGGAGGGTGACGTCGCGCGAGCCCGCGAGCTGATCGCGGGACAGCGGCACCGGGCGGCCCTGCGGAAGGCCGCCGGACCGGAGCAGTACCCGCCCGAGCTGCTCGACCCGCACGGCACCGACGAGCTGGAGCTGCGGATCCTCGAGGCGCGCGTCCAGGTGGCGGCCGGCGATCCGGCCGGGGCACTGACCGCGCTCGACGAGATCCTGAGCGCGCCGGCCTGCGACCAGGCGCCCTCTCTGAAGGCGATGGCCCAGGCCGAACGCGCTCGCCTTCGCCGGGCCGGCGGTCAGGACGCCGACGCGCGCGCCGACCTGGTCCGGCTCACCGCGGACCACTCCGCGAAGTTCGCCATCGACCTGGCCGCGGATCGTGCGTCGGGCGGCGACTTCCCGGGTGCGGTCGAGGCGATCGTCGCCGCCCGCGACGAACTCGCGGCCGCGGGCGCGACCGGCGACGTCGCGGAGGCCAGCCACGCGCTGGGCACGCTGCTGCTGCTCGCGGGCGACGCCCGGCAGGCGCGGGACCAGTTCGAGCACGCGGGCAAGGTCTGGGCGACCCACGAAGACACGCCCGGACTGCGACGGCTCGACGTGGCCCTGGCCCGGTGTGCCGCGGCGGAAGGCGACTGGGAGACGGCCGAGGACCACGCGACGCGAGCGCGGGAATCGGCGCGCGCGTCCGGCGAATGGCTGGAATGCCTGCACACGGACTTCGTCGCGGCCACCATCGGCTACGCGCGCGGCGACGACCTGCGCGCGCTGCTCGACCTGCTGCTCCCGCTGGCGCTGGCGGCGACGGACTACCGGTTTGAGTTCACGTCGCCGCGGGCCCGCACGGCGTGGGCGCGCGACGTCGCGGGACCGGCGACCGAGTTGCTGATGGCGGTGCTGACCCGACTGGACGAGCCGAGGCTGGCCGCGGAGCTGATCGAACGCACCTGCGCCGTCGGGGCCTACACGGAGGGACCATCGCTCGAACTCACCGGGACGGTTCCCGTGCTCGAGGTCGCGCCGGTCGGCGACCGGCTTCCGCTCGCCGCGCTGGGCACCGTCACGTCGTCGCTGCCGCTGCGCTTGGCCCCGCCGCCCGCCCTGCGGTGGTCCCCGGCCTCGCCGATGGAACTCGACCGCTGGCTCGACGTCGCCGCCGAGCGGTATTCCTTGTCCCGGCCGGAAACCCCGGTCGTGCGCACCTGGCCGGACACCGGGAGGGAGACGTTTCTCCTGCGGTACGCCGACGCCGGGCACACCTACCTCACCTGGCGGACCACCGGCGACCTCGACACCGTCCACACCCATCCGGTCGACGCCGCCCTCGTCGCGACGGCCCGCGAGTACCTGGACGCCGCGTCCCCGACGCCGCAGGAGGGCGAGAGCGTCTCCGACGCCGTAAGGCGGGCATTGAAAGCCTTCGCCGATGAACAACGGCTGGCCCGCATCCTCGGCCTGAACCTGCTGCCTGCCGATCTCGTCGCGCGACTGCGAGAGTCCGCGGCCGGAGGACGACGGCCGCTGCTGCGCGTACAGCCGTCGCCGAACCTCGCCGCGGTGCCGTGGGGACTGCTCGCCCTGCCCGACCGGCGGCCGGACCGCGTGCTCGAACCCGGCGCGGAAGGCAGTTGCTTCGACGGCGACGAGCGCGCCCTCGACGTCGCCGACGTCTCGCTGCTGGCTCCCGTCGGCATCCCGCGACGGACACCGGCGCCGCCCGGGCCGCCGATCTACCTGCTCGACCCGCGGATCCCCGGCCAGAGCGCGTTCGGCGAGCTGGGCTCGGTGCTCGGCAAGCAGGATCCGGCGTCGCCGCTGATCCGTCACCTGGACGCGCGGCTCGCCGACGGCCCGGTCCGGCCGGCCGCCGCGCGGGGCCTCGACCTGGTCCGCCGCACCGACACCGACCGGCGGCTGCTCGCGCGGCTGCTGGCCGAGCCGTGCTCGCGGCTGGTGTTCGTGGGGCACGTCAGCCGCGTCCGCGACGAACACGGCGCGCAGACCGCGCTGCACCTGTCCTGTGCGGCCGACCTGCCCGGCACCGCCGAGCCGATCGGCGCGCACCGGCCCTTCACCGCCGCGGACCTCGCGCTGTCCGAAGTGGCCGCGATGCCGGCACGGGTGGCGCTGATCGGCTGCGCCAGCGCGAGCGACTTCGGCCTGGCCGAGCCGTTCGGCGTGCTGCTCGCGACGGTCGCGGCCGGGGCCCGGCTGGTGGCCGCGACGGTGTGGGCGCTGCCGACGTCGGCGGCGGTGCCCGGCGCGGACCCGATGGCCGAGCTGGTGATCGCCGTCGACACGGCGCTGGCCGGCGACGACCCCGTTGCCGAGCTCTGCGCGTGGCAGCGGACCCGGCTCGCGCGGTGGCGCGAACGGGCCGAGCCGGCCCGCTCGCCGGTCTTCTGGGCGGCGCTGACCTGCCTCGATGCCTCCGACGACGGGCAAACCTGGGTTCGGTAGCGGTCGGCCCGCCCGAAGCTGTGTGCACACGACACAGCGAAAGGCGGGACCGATGTTCAAGAAGATCCGCGACAAGGTCAACGAGGCCACCCAGCAGGGCGCGGCGCGCGGCGCGCAGGACTTCCGGCAGCACGCGGAGCAGTTCCGGCAGGCCGCGGCGGCACAGGGGTACGACATCACCCCGCAGCTGCCGACGCCGCAGCTGGCCGCGCAGGCGTTGCGGGGCATGGCCGCCGACCCGGACCTGGCGGCGTTCATGGCGCTGCCGGCGGAGGAGCAGCTGCGCCAGCAGCAGGAACTGCAGGCTGCCTACGGGACCGAGCTGCGGCGGCTCTACGACACGTGCGAGCCGGCCACGCTGGTGATCCGCGCCCTGGAGCCGACCGGCCGGACGATCGCCGGGCAGGCGCAGTACACGGCGACGCTGGAGGTCACCCGCACCGGCGGCTCGACCTACCGGACGGTGTCCCGGCTGATCACGCCACTGGCGACGATCCAGCAGTACGCGCCCGGCACCCGGCACGAGGCCCGCGTCGACCCGGCCGACCCGGCGAAGGTCGCCGTGTTCGGCCCGATCGACTAGGCGGCCGTCGTGTACGGATTCGTTCCCGGGCTCGCGGACCCGCCCCGGCCGGGCCGCCGGTCCGCGCGGCGGCTGTGGCTGCTCGGGGTCCCGACGACGCTCGCCTGGGCCGCCGCGGGCTGGTCCGGGTCGCTCGGGATCCTGGACAGCTTCCGGCTGATGTCGCTGAACCGCCTCGACGCGTGGGGGGCCGATGCGGGCTCGGCGGCATCGCTGGTGCTGTTCTTCAGCGTGGCAGTCACGGTGGCCTCGTCACTGGGGTTCGCGATGCTGTGGGGTGGCGGGATCTCGCTGAACGGCCTCGGCCTCGGTTTCCGGGCCGGCTCGCTGACGGCGTCACTGGGCCTGGCGCTGGGCGGCGGCGTTGCGATCCCGTCGTGGACCCCGCCGGAGTCGGTGGGACAGCGGCTGCCGTTCCTCGATGGCAAGGCCGAGCCGTGGTCGGACGTGGACTGGGTCGTCTACTACGAGCCGTACCTGGTCCCGGCGGTGGCCGCGCTGGTGGCGCTGGTGTCGATCGTGGTGCTGCTGCGGGCTTTCCTGCGCGAAGGGGCGGCGGAGGACCGGGCGGAGGCACTGCGGCAGCGGGGGCGGCGGGTCACCGGGCACGTGGTGCACGTCGAGTTCACCAACGTCTGGGTGATGGGCAACCCGCGGTTCGTCGTCCACGTCCGGTACCCGGCGGAGACGGGGGAGCGCACGGTGGTGGCGACGATGGTGACGTCGCTGTTCCAGGCGCCGGCACGCGGCTCGGCGGTGACCGTGCGGTACGACCCGCAGGACCCCGAAGCGGTGCTGGTCGAGCCGGTGACGCAGTAGTCGATTCAGGCCAAGCCAGCCACGGCGGGGCGGTCAAGTCACAGCTCAGCCTGTTCTCCCTTGACATTAAGTGAATGACAAGTAAGTCTGAATTCACTGTCATCGGAGGGAAGGAAGCTGACGTGACCGACGTCGTCGTCGCGGGTGTGGGGATGGTTCCGTTCGCCAAGCCCCGGGAAAGTGGCAGCTACGTCGACCTCGGCGAGGCCGCCGTGCGGGCGGCGCTGGCCGACGCGGGGCTCGGCTACGGCTCCATCGGCCAGGCCTATACCGGCTATGTATACGGGGATTCAACCTGTGGTCAGGCCGTGCTGTACGGCGTCGGCCTGACCGGGATCCCGGTCGTCAACGTCAACAACAACTGCTCGACCGGCTCCTCGGCGCTGTTCCTGGCGCGCCAGGCCGTCGCGAGCGGCGTGGTCGACTGCGCGCTCGCCCTGGGCTTCGAGCAAATGACCCCGGGCGCGCTCTCCAGCGTCTACACCGACCGCGTGTCGCCGCTGGCCCGGCACGACGAGGCCCAGCGGGAGATCCGGGGACAGGACGAGAAGGCCCCGCAGGCCGCGCAGCTCTTCGGCGGTGCCGGACAGGCCTATGTGGACGAATACGGCATCGACCCGGCCGTCTTCGCCCGGATCTCCGTGAAGGCACGCCGGCACGCGGCGAACAACCCGTACGCGGTCTTCCGCGACCCGATCACGCTCGACGACGTGCTGAACTCGCCGGTGGTCTACGGCCCGCTCACGCGCCTGCAGTGCTGCCCGCCCACCTGCGGCGCCGCCGCGGCGATCGTGTGCACGCCGGAGTTCGCCCGCGCGCACGGCATCGAAGACGGCGTCCGGATCAAGGCCCAGTCGCTGGTGACCGACACGCCGAGCACGTTCGAAGCCCGCGACATGCGCCAGGTGGTCGGCTACGACATGACCGTCAAGGCCGCGAACGACGTGTACGAGGCGGCCGGCGTCGGACCCGAGGACATCCGGGTGGTGGAGCTGCACGACTGCTTCACCACCAATGAGTTCCTGACCTACGAGGCCCTCGGGCTCACGCCGGCGGGTACCGCGGAGAAGTTCGTCCTCGACGGCGACAACACCTACGGCGGCCGGGTGGTGACCAACCCCTCCGGCGGCCTGTTGTCCAAGGGGCACCCGCTCGGCGCCACCGGACTCGCCCAGTGCGCCGAGCTGGTCTGGCAGCTGCGCGGCCAGGCCGGAAACCGCCAGGTCGACGACGTGACCGTGGCCCTGCAGCACAACCTGGGCCTGGGCGGCGCGTGTGTGGTGACCATGTACGAGAAGGCTTGAGATGGCGATCGACAAAGTCCACATCGGACGCGAAACCGGGACGCAGACCCTGCTCGTCTCGCACAGCCGGCTGCGGCTGTTCGCCAAGGCGACCGGGCAGACCGATCCCGTCTACACCGACCTCGACGCCGCGAAGGCCGCCGGGCACCCGGACCTCCCGGTGCCGCCGACGTTCTTCTTCGCCGTCAGCCTCGAAACGGCCGACCCGTTCACCTGGCTGACCGACCTCGGCGTCGACCTGCGCACGGTGCTGCACGGCGAGCAGGAGTTCGGCTACCACCGCGTGGCCCACGCCGGCGACGAGCTGACCGCGACCGCGCGGATCACCGACGTCTACGCCAAGCGGGGTGGTGCGCTCGAGTTCCTGGTCACCGCCACGAGCATCACCGACCAGCACGGACTCCCGGTCGCCGACGCGATCGGCACCACCGTGATCCGCCGGCCCGCCGAGGTGACCGCGTGACGACCTGGACCGCCGGCCACGAGTTCGACCCGCTCCCGATCGAGCCGATCTCCCGGACGACGCTGGCGCTGTTCGCCGGCGGTTCGGGCGACCACAACCCGATCCACCTCGACCTCGACGTCGCGAAGTCCGCGGGGCTGGACGACGTGTTCGCCCAGGGAATGCTCTCGATGGCCTACCTCGCGCGGCTGCTCACCGGCATCGCCCCGCAGGAACGGCTGCGCTCCTACGGCGTCCGGTTCGTCGCCATCACGCCCGTCGCGGCGCGGCCGGTCTGCCACGCGCGGGTCGTGTCGATCGACGACGCGGCCGGCGAACGGCGGGCCACCCTCGACCTCGCCGTCGACCTCGACGACGGCACCACCACGCTGCGCGGCCACGCCGTCGTGGCGATCGACTGAAAAGGACCGGCACCAGTGGGAAAGCTCGACGGGAAGACCGTCATCGTCACCGGCGCGGGCCGCGGCATCGGCCAGGCCATCGCGGTGAAGCTCGCGGCCGAGGGCGCCAACGTCGTCGTGAACGACCTGGACAGCGCGCCGGCGGCCGAGGTCGTCACCGAGATCACGAACAAGGGCGGCAACGCGGTCGCGTGCCCGGGCAGCGTCACCGCACCGGACTTCGCCGAGCGCTTCGTACGCACCGCCACCGACACCTTCGGCGGGCTCGACATCGTCATCAACAACGCCGGCTACACCTGGGACTCGGTGATCCAGAAGATGACCGACGAGCAGTGGGACGCGATCCACGACGTCCACGTGAAGGCGCCCTTCCGCATCCTGCGCGCGGCGCAGCCGGTGATCAGCAAGGCCGCCAAGGCCGAGGCGGCGGCCGGGCTCGCGGTGCACCGCAAGGTCGTCAACATCTCCTCGGTCGCCGGCCTTTCCGGCAATCCCGGCCAGGTCAACTACTCCTCGGCGAAGTCGGCGATCGTCGGCCTGACCAAGACCCTCGCCAAGGAGTGGGGCCGCTACTTGGTCAACGTCAACGCGGTCGCGTTCGGCTTCATCGAAACCCGGCTCACCGCGGCGCCCGCCGACGGCAGCTCGACGATCGACATCGAAGGCCAGGAGATCAAGGTGGGCGTGAGCCCGCAGATCCTGGAGGCGGCGAAGTCCCTGATCCCGCTGGGCCGCCCGGGCACGCCCGAAGAAGCCGCGGGCTCGGTGGTCATGCTGACCTACCCCGAAGCCGACTACGTGAGCGGGCAGATCATCGTCACGGGCGGGGGGTGGGAATCGTGAGCCGGCGTGACGACGAGGTCGCCGCGGTCGCCGCGGTCGCCGCCAAGTTCGTCGAAAGCGAACTGGTGGCCCACCGGGAGGAGTTCGAGCGGCAGCACCAGGTCGACCGCGACGTCTGGCGCAAAGCGGGGGAGCTGGGGCTGCTGTGCTGTTCGATCCCCGAGCAGTACGGCGGTGGCGGCGGGACTTTCGCCCACGACCTGACCGTGTTCGAGGCGCAGGCACGCCTCGGCGAGACGGGCTGGGGCAACGGTGTCCACAGTGGCATCGTGGCGCACGCGCGCGGTCCGCGAAGGCGACGAGTACGTCATCACCGGCGCCAAGACGTTCATCTCCAACGGGCAGCGGGTTCGGGCAGCTGATGACGCAGCTCGCCCAGGAGCGCCTGCTCCTCGCGCTCACCACCAAGTACGCGAAGTCCCGTGACATGTTCGGCCAGTCCCTGTGGGACTTCCAGAACACGAAGTTCGTGCTGGCCGAGGTGGCCACAACCGCGCGGATCGCGCGGATGTACGCCGTCGCCCGGGTCACCAAGATCTTCGCCGGCTCCAACGAAACGATGAAAGACCTCGTCGCACGGTCGCTCTAGGAACAGCCGCGAAGGAGCGGATCATGTACCTCACCCAACCCTTGCACAGAGCGGCGCAGCAACGACCGGACGAGGTGTTCACCGTCTACGGCGAGCGCCGGACCACGGTCCGCGAGACCTGCGACCTCGTCTCCCGGATCGCCGGCGGCCTGCAGTCGCTCGGCGTCGGCCGGGACGACCGCGTCGGCCTGCTGTCGCCGAACACGGACCGGTTCTGCCAGATCGTCTTCGGGATCGCCTGGGCCGACGCGGTCGTCGTGCCGGTGAACACCCGCTGGAGCGTGAAGGAGATCGCCTACTCGCTCGAGGAAGCGGACGTGGCGGTGCTGTTCGTCGACGACCCGTTCGTGGGCGTTGTCGACGAGCTGCGGGCGCTGGCGCCGTCACTGCGCACGATCGTCCACTGTGGAGACGGTGACACCCCGGACGGCTTGGTGCCGCTCGGCGAGCTGCTGGCCGCCGAGCCCGTCGAGGACGTGCACCGCGGGGGTGACGCGCTGCTCGGCATCTTCTACACGGGCGGAACGACCGGCTTCCCCAAGGGCGTCATGCTGGGCCACCGCCAGGTCATGACCGCGGCGATGGGCATGCTGATGGCGCAGAGCCGGGTGCCGCACGGCGGCGCGGCCATCCTGGTGGCCCCGGCGTTCCACCTGGCCGGGTTCGGCGCGTGGGTCGCCGGGATGCTGGTGGACATGACGACCGTGCCGCTCCCGGCGTTCGAGCCCGTCGCCGTGCTGCGCGCGATCGCCGAGCACGGCGCGAAGCAGATCCTCCTCGTGCCCACGATGATCCAGCTGGTCGTCGACCACCCGGACGTGGGGAACCACGACCTCAGCAGCCTGGAGCTGGTGATCTACGGGGCTTCCCCGATCTCGGACGCGGTGCTCTCCCGGGCCAGGAACGTGTTCGCCTCGGCGCGGTTCCTGCAGGCGTACGGCATGACCGAGCTGTCGCCGTCGACGACGTTCCTGGTCGACGAGGACCACGACGACCCGGTGCTGCGCCGCGCGGCCGGCCGGGCCACCCCGTACGCGCGGGTGCGGATCGTGGACCCGTTCGACGAGGAAGTGCCCCGTGGCACGGTCGGCGAGGTCGTGGTCGCCGGCGACCACGTCATGCTCGGCTACTGGAAGAAGCCCGAGGAGACCGCCGAGGCGGTGCGCGGCGGCTGGATGCACACCGGCGACGGCGGCTACATGGACGAGCGGGGGTACGTCTACATCGTCGACCGGATCAAGGACATGATCATCAGCGGCGGCGAGAACGTGTACTCCATCGAGGTGGAGAACGCCGTCGCGAAGCACCCGTCGGTCGCGCAGGTCGCGGTGATCGGCGTGCCCGACGACCGGTGGGGCGAGCGCGTGCACGCCGTCGTCGGCCTGGTCCCGGACTCGACGTTGACGCTCGAAGAGCTCCGGGAGTTCTGCAAGCGGGAGATCGCCGGGTACAAGTGTCCGCGCAGCCTGGAGGTCGTGACGCGGTTCCCGATGTCGGCGGCCGGTAAGATCCTCAAGCTGGAGCTGCGCGCGATGGCCGGAGGAGGCAAGCAGGGGTGAGTGCCGAGCCACCACGCCGGCGGCCCAAGGACCGCAAGCGGCAGATCGTCCTGCAGGCGTGCGACCTCTTCGTCGAGCTCGGCTACCCGAACGTCACGATGACCGCCCTCGCCGAGCGGGTGGGCATCACGGCCGGCGCGCTGTACCGGCACTTCGCCACCAAGAGCGACCTGCTCGACGCGGTGCTGCGGGAGAGCTTCGCCGGCTTCGACCGGACCATCACCGAGACGGCGCTCGAACCCGCGATCGACGAGGCGATCGACCTCGTCACGCCGCACCCCCACGTCGCCGACCTGTGGGATCGGGAAGTGCGTTACGCCGAACCCGGGCTGCGCCGCAAGTACGTGGACACGATGCGCGCCTGGGCCGCGGAGTTCGGGCGCGTCCTGCGCGCGCACCGCGACGACCTGGACGAGGGCAACGAAGAGCTGCTCGTCTGGGCGATGCAGTCCGCGCTCGCGTGCCTGGGCACCAGCACCATCCACGCCACGCCGGCGCACCGCCGCGCCGCGGTCCGGGCCGCGCTGCTCGCCATCGCGTCGGCGCCCCTCACGCCGACGGGTTCGGCGCAGTACGCGCCGAGTGGCATCCGGACTCCGGTGTCCCGCCGCGAACGTCTGCTCCTGGCCGCCGCGACGCAGTTCGCGACCAAGGGCTACCAGGAGACGTCGATGGCCGGCATCGGCGCGGCCGCCGACGTCACCGGCCCGAACCTGTACGGCTACTTCAAGAGCAAAGCCGAACTGCTGCGCGCGGTCTACGAACGTGGCACGCACTACCTGTGGATCACCTTGGACGCCGCGTTCGCCCGCGCGAGCACCCCGCACGAGGCCCTGCGCCTGGTGACGGAGTCCTATGTGGAGCATTCACGCGAGTGGGGATCCCTGGAGGTCGGCCGGTCCGGGGAACGCGAGGTCGAGGCGGAAACCCGCGGCGCGCAACGGGAGTACGCGGCCGAGTGGATCGCGCTGGTGCAGGAGATCTCGCCCGGCCTCGAGCCGGCGGCCGCCCGGCTGCGCGTGCAGATCGGCCTCAAGGTGGTCAACGACCTGCTGCGCACCCCGCACGTCGCCCGGTACACCTCGGCCAACACCAACCTCGCCGCGGTGGTGTACGCGATCCTCACGGGCACAGCGGTTCCCCGGACCCCCTAAGGGGCTCGTGGGACCGCGTCGGCGACGGGTAGACATACCGGACGAACCCGGTCCCGACTCCCGAACGAGGAGATCACCATGGCCCGACGCCGGCCGATCTTCCGCGGCCTGATCCTCGCCCTGGTCGTGCTCTGCCTTGCGCCCGTTCCGGGCGTGGCGGCGGCGACCGGCCCGCGGTACGCCGTCGCCGGTCTGCGCCGGCCGGTCGAAATGCTCGTCGACAAGTGGGGCGTGCCGCACATCTACGCGGCCGACACCAGCGATCTCTTCTTCGCCCAGGGCTTCAACATCGCCCGGGACCGGCTGTTCCAGGTCGACACCTGGCGCCGTCGCGGGCTCGGCACGCTCAGCGAGGTGCTCGGTCCGTCCTATGTGGAGCAAGACCGGGCCGCCCGGCTGTTCCTCTACCGCGGCGACATGGACGCCGAGTGGGCGTCCTACGGTCCGGAGGGCAGGCTCGCCGCCACCCGGTTCGCCGAGGGCATCAACTCCTACGTCGACTGGCTGGGCCGCAACCCTTCCGCGCTCCCGCCGGAGTTCGCCAAGCTCGGTTACCAGCCCGCCCGCTGGCGCCCGCAGGACGTGGTGCGGATCCGCACGCACGCCATCGGGGAGAACCTGATGTGGGAGGTCGCCCGCGCGAAGCAGGTCTGCCTGGCCGGTCCCGGCGCGAGCCGCTACCTGCGCTCGCTGCACCCGGACCACGAAGCGGCGGTGCCCGCCGGGCTCGACCCGTGCTCGGTGCCGGACGACGTGCTCAAGGTGTACGACCTCGCGACCGCCGCGGTGAACTTCACCGGCGCCGGTTTCCGGACCGAGACCAAGGACATCGCCGACGCGACCTCCGGCAGCAACGCCTGGGCGATCGGGCCGGACCGGACGGCGTCGGGCCGGCCGATCCTGGCCAACGACCCGCACCGCGGCGCGGACGCCCTGCCGTCGGGCCGGTACGTCGCTCAGCTGTCGGCGCCCGGGCTGAACCTCGCCGGCGCGGGCGAGCCGTGGAACCCGGGGATCGCCATCGGGCACAACGAAAACATCGCGTTCGGCCTGACCAACCTGCCGATCGACCAGACCGACCTCTACGTCTACGAGCTCGACCCGAACGACCCCACCCGCTACCGCTACGGCACCGGCTGGGAGCGGATGACCACGATCACCGAGCCCATCCCGGTGCGCGGCGGCACGCCGGTCGCCCGGCAGCTGTCGTTCACCCGGCACGGCCCGGTCGTCAAGGTCGACGAGGCGGCGCACCGGGCGTTCGCGGTCCGCACGGCGTGGACGCAGCCGGGTGCCTCGGCGTACCTGGGCAGCCTGAACTACCAGCGGGCCACGAACTTCCGCGAGTTCACCGCGGGCATGCGTACGTGGGGGACGCCGGGCTCGAACCTGGCCTACGCCGACGTGCGCGGCAACATCGGCTACGTCCCGGCGGGCCTGACGCCGCGCCGCACCGGTGCGGACTACGACGGCCTGCTGCCCGTCCCCGGCGACGGGCGTTACGACTGGAACGGCTTCTACGCCAACAGCGAACTGCCGGGGCAGTACAACCCGGCGTCCGGCTACTTCGCCTCGGCCAACGACTTCAACATCCCGCCGGGCCACCCGGTGGTGTCCAACTACGAATGGCAGCTGCCCTACCGCAAGCAGCGCATCGACGAGCTGATCGAGTCGAAGCCGGGTGCGACCGTCGCCGATTCGCTGGCACTGCAGAAGGACGAGAAGTCGCTGGTGGCCACGCAGCTGCTCGAGTTCGTCCGGGGACTGTCGTCGACGGACCCGGACACCGCGAAGGCTCTGGAGCTGCTGCGCGGTTGGGACGGCGTCACCTCGGCGGATTCCGCGGCGGCCGCGCTGTACGAGACGTGGATCATGAAGTACCTGCACTACGTCTGGGCGCACGCGGTGCTGCCGCAGGCCGCGGCGGACGCGCTGGTGCGCACCATCAACCCGGACTTCAGCCTGATCATCTCGTCCTTCCGCGACCCGGCCGGCTGGCTGGGCCCGAACGGCGCGCAGGTGCGTGACCAGCTGATCCTGAGCTCGTTCACGCCGGCGTTCCAAGACGTCGCCGGCCAGCTCGGCCCGGACCCCGCCACGTGGCACTGGGGTTCGTTGAGCCACAACGAGTTCAAGCACCCCCTGGGCGCCCCGAACGTCGGTCCCACCCCGATCGGCGGCGACTACCACACGATCCACCCGTCGTTCTTCCACCCGCTGACGTACGCCCAGATCATCGGGGCGACGTTCAAGATGGCCCTGGACGTCGGCAACTGGAACGGCTCGGCGGCGATCAACGCGCCCGGGCAGTCGGGAGACCCGCGCAGCTCGCACTACAGCGATTTGAACGCGCTGTGGGCTTCGGGTGGCTCGTTCCCGTTGTTGTACAGCCGCAGTGAGGTCGAGCGGAACCTGGACGTCCGGATCCGGCTGGAGCCGGCCGGGTGACGGCCGTGGTCGCGGTCGCGCGACCAGCGCCGGACGGTCAGCGGGGGCGCGGTGCGGGGAGACCGGCCGCGATCAGGGCTTCCCAGAGGGGCTTGGCGTCGAATCGGCGGGAGCCGAGTCCTTCGACGAACTGGCAGCCGTAGCTTTCGGCGGTGAGGGTCGTGGTCCGGCCTTGGGCGTCGAGGAAGCGGAGTTCGTAGGTCGGTCCGAGTTCGAGGGTGCAGGCCAAGTCCGACGGTGGGGTGGGCAGGCCGCACGCGGCGGCGGCGATCTTCCCGATCGCGGCGGCGTCGGTGGTGCGGGTTCCGGTCGGTGTGCGTTCCGGTGCGCTCGGCAGGCCGGAGGGAAGCGCCGGGTACCGCGGACCGTGGTCGACGAGCTCCCGGGGTTCGTACGACGGGGAGCACAGCGCCTCGCTGCCCGTGGACGCCTGTTCGTCACGGCCACACGCGGCCGCGACGAGGACGAGAAGGAACACGCACGACAGTCTTCGCATGAGCAGCCCACCTCGGTTTCGTTGCTCCTCGGACGGGACGAACCGGGTGCCGGGTTGCACCCCTCGTGCTTCGCCGGTAGGGATCCGGTCAGCGCGTCCCGTCGGACCAGAGTAAGGCGTCGAGGAGCGGCGTGAGCACTGTCGATGCAGGGGGTAAGCGATCTTGGCGCGGCGGGTGTTGTCGGTCCGAGCTGGGTCCACCCGTCCACAGTGGCCAGTGAGTCCTGGTGCGGCGAGTAGCCCTCTGGTGACGTCTTCGCGACGAAGCTGGGGGCGTACCGGGGGTGAACAGTCGTTCAAGGCCGGTTGTCGCCGGACGAAACGAGTTCGGCCCCGCACCTGCCTGATCTGGTCGCGAGGCCGGTTTGTGCTGGTCAGAAGGTGTGCCCCCGGTGAGATTCGAACTCACACTGGACGGGTTTTGAATCCGTTGCCTCTGCCAGTTGGGCTACGGGGGCGTGACGCAGTGACTCTACGGGATCAGTGTGTCCGGCGAGTTACCGGGGCGCGGAGTGTCGCGCCCGCCACTACGTGGTGAACGCCATCTCTGCTTCTGGATCGTTCCCGGTAGGCTTCAGGTTCGCGGGAAGCCGCGAAACCGACCGTCCCGCCGAGTCTTCAGGAGGACCCCGGTGACCGATCAGGCTACCGAGGCCAACGGTGCCGCCACCGTGCCGCAGCGTCGGGTGCTCGTCGCGGAAGACGAGGCGCTCATCCGGCTGGACCTCGTCGAAATGCTGCGTGAAGAGGGCTATGAGGTGGTCGGGGAGGCCGGGGATGGCGAGCAGGCCATCTCCCTCGCCACCGATCTCAAGCCCGATCTCGTGATCCTCGACGTCAAGATGCCCAAGCTGGACGGGATCGAGGCCGCGGCCAAGATCACCGGTGACCGGATCGCGCCCGTCGTGATCCTCACCGCGTTCAGCCAGCGTGACTTGGTCGAACGGGCGAGGGACGCCGGCACGATGGCCTACCTCGTCAAGCCCTTCGCCAAGCGGGACCTCGTGCCCGCCATCGAGCTCGCCGTCAGCCGGTTCTCCGAGCTGCAGGCCCTCGAGGCCGAGGTCGCCGGGCTCACCGACCGGCTCGAGACGCGGAAGGTCATCGACCGCGCCAAGGGCCTGCTCATGAGCCGTCAGGGGCTCACCGAGCCCGACGCCTTCCGCTGGATCCAGCGCACCGCCATGGACCGCCGGACCACCATGAAGGCCGTCGCCGAGGCCGTCGTGGAAAGCATCGGAGCCTAGCCGGACCGACGGCCGGCGGGGCAGAATCACCCTGGTGAGACTCCTGCCGGCCGTCGTCGTCCTGGTACTCGTGAGCGGCTGCCAAGCGGCCGCGCCGAGTACTCCCGCGCCGACGACCTACGAGCTGCCGCCGCGTCAGGTCCGGCCCGACGAGACCGCCCTCAAGCTGCCGCCCGCGAAGAACGGCGACACCGAGTTCACCCTGATCGGGCTGGCCGCCGGGCTGCCCAGCATCACCGGGAGCCACACCGAGTTCCCCGCCACGGGGCAGTTCGTCCGGCTGCGGCTCGTCATCACGAACACCGGGACCTCGAGCGTCCTGTTCGACACGAAACGGCAGCTGCTGGTCGACGACCAGGGCGCCGCGCACCCGCCCGAAGAGCAGGCCATGCTGATCAAGCGCCAGCCCGGCCAGTTCGACCTCGGGCACGGCGTGCGCGTCGAGTTCGACCTCTACTGGGACATCCCCAAGGACCGGAAGCCGGTGACGCTGCGGGTGTTCGGCGGCCCCACCATCACCGACATGAAGAACGCCAACGGCACCGACATCAAGCTGTGAAAAAGGGGGCCCGGCACGAAGCCGGGCCCCCGAAAACACACTCAGACGCCGAGGTCGCCACCGAGGTAGGCGGCCCGCACCTTCGGGTCGTTCAGCAGCTCGGCCCCGGGCGCGCTCTGGACCACGCGGCCCGTTTCGAGCACGTACGCCCGGTCCGACAGCTTCAGCGCCTGCTGGGCGTTCTGCTCCACCAGCAGCACCGTCGTCCCGCGCTTGTTGATCTCGCGGATGATGTCGAAGATCTGCGCGATCAGCATCGGCGCCAGGCCCATCGACGGCTCGTCGAGCAGCAGCACCTTCGGCTTCGTCATCAGCGCGCGGCCGATGGCGATCATCTGCTGCTCGCCGCCCGACATCGTGCCGCCGAACTGCGTCTTGCGCTCGGCGAGCCGGGGGAACAGCTCGTAGACCTCGGCGAGGTCGGCCTGGAGGTCGTCCTTGCGGGTGTAGGCACCCATCAGGAGGTTCTCCTGCACCGTCATGCCGGGGAACACGCCCCGGCCTTCCGGCGACTGGCCGATCCCGAGCAGCACGCGCTTGTGCCCCGGGGTCTTCGAGATGTCCTGGCCGTTGAACAGGATCCGGCCGCTGGTGAGCGGACGGAGCCCGGAGATCGTCTTGAGCGTCGTGGTCTTGCCGGCGCCGTTGGCCCCGATGAGGGAGACGATCTCACCCTCGCCGACCTGGATGCTCATGCCCTTCAGGGCCGCGATCTTGCCGTAGTGGACGTTGATGTCCTCGACCTCAAGAAGCATCTTCGGACACCCCCAGATAAGCCTCGATCACCTTCTGGTTGTTCTGCACCTCGTGCGGCAGCCCTTCTGCGATCTTCTGGCCGAAGTCGAGCACCGCCAGCCGGTCGCTGATGTGCATGACCAGGCCCATGTCGTGCTCGATCAGCAGCACCGTGCGGCCGTCGTCCCGGATCTTGCGGATCAGCGCCTGCAGCGAGTTCTTCTCCGCCGGGTTCATACCCGCGGCCGGCTCGTCGAGCAGGAGCAGCTTCGGATCCGTGGCGAGGGCTCGCGCGATCTCCAGCCGGCGCTGGTCGCCGTAGGAGAGGTTCTTCGCGACGTTGTGCTCCACCCGGCCGATGCCGACGAAGTCGAGCAGCTCCCGGGCCCGCTCGCGGCCGTGCTTCTCTTCCTTGCGGTGCCACGGCAGGCCGAGCGTCGCGCCGATCGCGCCCGTCTTGTGGTGGGCGTCGACGCCCACCATGACGTTCTCCAGCGCCGACATGTTGTGGAACAGCCGGATGTTCTGGAACGTCCGGGCGATGCCGCGCTTGGTGACCTTGAACCGCTTCATGCCGTCGATGCGGTCGCCGTCGAAGCGGACCTCGCCCTCGGTCGGCTGGTAGACGCCGGTGACCACGTTGAACACCGTGGTCTTGCCGGCGCCGTTCGGGCCGATCAGGGCGAAGATCTCGCCTTCGTTGATCGTGAGGTTGACCTCGCGCAACGCCGTGACGCCGCCGAAGCGCATGGTCACGTTGTCGAATTCGAGCAGTGCGCTCACTTCGTCACCTCCGCCGAAGCCTCGGAGTCGGGGCCGGCCACTTCCGCGCCCATGGCGCCCATGCCGCCGGTTCCTTCCCGTAGTTCGGCCTTGCGCTGCCGCGACGGCAGCAGACCCTCCGGCCGCAGCGCCATCATCAGCACCAGGACGGCACCGAAGATCAGGACGCGGTAGTCGTTGAACTGGCGGAACCGCTCCGGCAGCCACGCGATCACGAACGCCCCGAGGATGACGCCCGGCAGGTTGCCGGACCCACCCAGCACGACCGCGGCCAGGATGGTCGCGGACAGGATGAACGGGAAGTTGTTCGGCTCGATGAACACGGCCTTGCTGGCGTAGATCGTGCCGGCGAAGCCACCGATCATCGCGCCGATCGCGAAGGCGAGCAGCTTGAACTTGAACGTCGGCACGCCCATCAGCTCGGCCGCGTCCTCGTCCTCGCGGATCGCCGCCCACGCCCGCCCGACCCGGCTCTTGGTGAGCCGCACCGAGAAGACGATGACGAGCGCGATCGCGAACACCATCAGGTAGTAGTACGGCGCCGGGTCGAGGAAGAACTCCATGCCGAACAGCGGCTCGGGGTGCGGGACGTTCGTGATGCCGCGCGCGCCGCCGATGCCGTCGGTGTTGTTCGCCGTGATCCGGACGATCTCACCGAAGCCCAGCGTCACGATGGCCAGGTAGTCGCCGCGTAGCCGGAGCGTCGGTGCGCCGAGGATGACGCCCGACACCGAGGCCAGGAAGATGCCGATCACCACCGTCGGCCAGAAGGACCAGCCGTAGGTCGTGCCGATCGACGCCCACGTGTAGGCGCCGATCGCGAAGAACGCGACGTACCCGAGGTCGAGCATGCCCGCGTGGCCGACCACGATGTTGAGGCCGACGGCCAGCAGGATGTAGGTGCCGACCGGGAAGATCAGGACGGTCGTCCAGTCCGAGTACGGCGACATGAACGAGCCGATCCACGGCGCGGGCAGGATCAGGACCAGGACGATCAGGGCGAGGTACACGCCGTAGCGCTGCCACGCGGGCGCGTCGGCCCACCAGTCGCGCATCCCGTCGACGGGGTGGAAACCCTTGCGCGCCGGGGTTTCGTTGTTGTCAGCCACTCCGTCGCCTTTCATGCGCGTGCTCGCTGGAGGGATTCACCGAGGATGCCGGTGGGCCGGAGCATCAGCACGAGGACGAGGACCACGAACGCGGTGACGTCCTTCCACTCGGAACCGAGGAAGATGGAGCTCCAGTTCTCGACCAGGCCCAGCACGATGCCGCCCAGGAGGGCGCCGCGCAGGTTGCCGATACCGCCGAGGACGGCCGCGGTGAACGCCTTGATGCCGAGCAGGAAGCCGACCCGGTAGTCCGTGTTTTCGTACTCCATGACGTACAGCGCCGCGGCGACACCGGCCATCGCGCCGCCGAGCAGGAACGTGATCCGGACGATGCGGTCGATGCTGACGCCCATGAGGACGGCGGCTTCGGGGTCCTGCGCGGTCGCCCGGATGCCGCGGCCGATGCGCGTGCGGCTGACCAGCTGGTCGAGCACGACCATCACGACGACGGCGGCGATGATGACGAAGACGTGGTCGGTGCGCACGACGCCGTTGCCGATCCGGAACAGCTCCTCGTGCGGCACGAACCGGGGCGCGTTCTGCTGGACCTTGCCCGCCTTGTCCGACAGCGCGGGGATGATCGCGAGCCCGAACAGCTCCTGCAGGAACAGGGAGGCGCCGATCGCGGAGATCAGCGCGGCCAGCCGGGTCGCGCCCTTCTTGCGCAGCGGCCGGTAGGCCAGCTGCTCCAGCACGATGGCCGACCCGCCGGACACGGCGGCGGAGGACACCGCGATGAGCAGGAGGATGCCGATCATCCCGAACACGCCGACGGTGATCGGGGCGGTGCCACCGGCGATGGCGATGAGGATGAACAGGGACGTCATCGTCCCGATCATGAAGATTTCGGAGTGTGCGAAGTTGATCAGCCTCAGCACGCCGTAGACCATCGTGTAGCCAAGGGCGATGAGGGCGTAAATGGAGCCGGCTACCAGGCCGCCGATGGTGCTGCCCAGAAACTGGCTCTGCAGATCTTGGAACATGACGTAGTTGCCTTACCTGACGGGGCGAGGATGGTCGCCACATTGGCGGGGAGCGGGGGTGCTGTGTCCGAGCACAGCGCCCCCGCTCCCGTTAGGTGTTAACTAGCTCCGTCAGCCGGTGATCTTGGCGTCGGTCGAGGCGCCGAGGTTCTTGATGACCCCGCCGACGACCTGGTAGACGTAGATCGCGTTCGTCTGCGGCTCGCCGTTCTCCTTGAACTTGATCTGCTTCGACGCGCCCTTGAAGTCCTCGGTCTTGAGGAACTCGTTGATCTTCTCGCCGGTGGTGTTGCCCGCCTTGACCGCGTTGATGATCGCGGTCGCCGCGTCGTAGCCCTCGGTCGCGTAGATCGCCGGGTCGACGTTGAACTTCGCCTTGTACTTGGTGGCGAACTCGTTGGTGGCGCCGGCGTCCGGGATGTTGCACGGGCAGCCGATGACCGCGCCGTCGGCGGCCGCGGCACCCGCGCCCGAGACCAGCTGCGGGTCGAGCGAACCGTCACCGGTGGCGAAGATGGCCTTCACGCCGCCGTCGCGGAGCTGCTTGAGCAGCCGGCCGCCCTGGGCGTAGTAACCACCGAAGGTGATGACGTCCGGGTTGGCCGCCTTGACCTTCTGCACGGTCGACGAGTAGTCCGACGCGTCCTTGGCGAACTTGTCGCGCTCGGTCGTGATGCCCTTGTCCTTGAAGGTCTTCTCGAACGCGTCCGCGAGGCCGACGCTGTACTCCTGGTCGTCCGAGAGGACGTACGCGTTCTTCGGCGACTTCGCCGTGATGAGGAAGTTCGCGATCGCGGGGCCCTGGTCGTTGTCGTTCGCGACGACGCGGTGCCAGTACTTCCAGCCGTTCGCGGCCAGGCCCGGGTTGGTCGCCGACGGCGACACGCTCGGAACCTTGCCCTGCTCGAGGACGCCGCCGACGGCCTTCGACTCACCCGAGAAGGCCGGGCCGATCAGGGCGGTGATCTTGTCCGTCCCGATCGCGGTCTGCACCAGCGAGGTGGCCTGCTCCGGCTTGCCCTGGCTGTCGTAGTTCTTCAGCTCGAGCTTCACGCTGGGGTTCGTGGCGTTGTACTCGTCGATCGCGAGCTTGGCACCGTTGTTCGGCGGGATCACGATCCCGGAGTTCTCCCCGGTCAGGTCGCCCATGAACCCGATCTTCAACGTGCTGCTGTCGCCACTGTTGCTCGACGAGCCGCCGCCGGCGCAGCCCGCCAGCGCGAGCGACGTCGCCGCTGCGAGGGCGAGAACCCGTCCAAAACGCACTCCTGACACCGACTACCTCCCATGACCAACCAGCCGCCGGTAGGCGTTGCCCCCGACACAGGGGCTAGGTTAGGGCAGGAAGATATCCCTCTCGCCCGTCATGTGCACAGGCGGCCTCACTACTCTGTGTCCACATCGTGACGATCGCAACCGACACGAATTGCACGAAAAGGCGAACGACGTTTCGTTACAGCCCGCCGCTGGTCACGCAGCGATGCTAAGTATCGGCGCTCGTTCTGCGAATGGGTGACAGCCGTGTTTCCTCGGTATGTCATGGCCCATTTCGGCTGCCGGTGCGTGGCCGGTTTCCCGGCGATCCGCTGTTCACCCTGGCGGGGGCCCCGCGGGGCGGGCACCGCCGTAGGGATGCACCTTACGTCCGGTTCGGGCGGCGAACGGACCAGCCCCCCGCTCACCGGGAACCTCAGGTCTGCCCGAACGGCCGCCTCCCCGGGCACCCGCGGCCACAACCACCGGTTGTCGTGGCCGCCGGAACGGCTGTTGGACCCGCCCCGCTCCCCGGCGGTTGGCTGGAGGCAGCCGAGAGACAGGGAGAGAAGGATGCGGGAAGTGGTCGAGGGCGTCGCGGCGGGCGTGCCGTTCGTGGCGCTGGCGCCGGCGGACCCGGAGGCGCCGGCCGCGCTGGTGGCGGGCTGGCACCTGATGGAGGTGCCCGCGAGCGAGCAGGCCTTCGCCGATGCGGTGCCGATGGCCGGCCTGCAGGCGTGGCGGGTGTACTTCGGCCTGCCGCTGACCGGGGCCCGGCTGCCCGAAGGCGGCCCGGCGGAGCTGTTCCGGCGGGCGAGCGAGGACGCCGTGCTCAACGTCTTCCAGCCGGTCACCGAACAGGCGGTGGCGGAGTTCCCTGCGGTACTGGCCGAGCTGCGGGACCGGCTCCCGGGCGTGGACGGCCGGCTCGGCGTGTTCGGCGGCTCGGCGGGCTCGCTGGTGGCGCTCGAGGTGCTCGCCCGCGGGGCCGTAGCCGTCGAGGCCGCCGCCGTGGTCAGCCCGGTCGCGCAGCTGGCGCCGGTGATCGGCCGCAACGAGCGGCTCTTCGACGTCACCTACCCGTGGACCCCGCGGTCCCGGGAGGTCGCCGGCCACTACGACTTCGTGCGCCGGGCCGGGGAGCTGACCACGCCGCTGCTGCTGGTCGCCGGGGCGGATGACGACGTCGCCGTGCGTGAGCCGGCGGAGGCGCTGCGCGAGAAGCTGGGGACCGAGCTGGTGACGGTCGACGGGATGGCGCACGAGTTCGCCCCGGGGACGCCGGCCGCGAAGCAAGTCGACGCGGCGTTCAGCGAGTGGTTCGCGCGGCGGTTGCCAGCCTGAGGTCGTCCTCCGGCAGCCAGGCGTGCTCCGGGTCGTAGGCGCACCAGTCCTCTTCACGGCTGGTGCGCCCGGCCAGGGCGAGGAGCCGCCGCAGCGCCGGGTGCGCCTTCCCGCGGCGCCAGACCAGCGACCACGGGAACAGCGGGGACGGCTCGAACGGCAGCACCTTGAGGTCGAGGTCCGGTGCGAGCTCCATGTCCGCCCCGGCGAGGGTGACGCGTCGCTTGCCGTAGCGGGTCTGCTCCAGCGTGTGCCGCAGGTCGTAGCTGACGCCGGAGTCGTCGATCGGCACGTCGAACCGGTCGCACATCGCCTGCAGGTAGGACAGCCATTCGGCGGCCCCGCCGGAGCCGGGCAGCCAGATCCCCTCGGCGCGCAGCTCGTCGAGCCGCAGCACGTCCTGCTGGGCCAGGGGGTGCTCCGGGGCGAGCAGCGCGACCAGCGGCTCGAGCCGGATCATCCGGTGCTCCAGCTCGTCGGGCAGCGGCCCGCCGAAGCCGGTGACCCGGCCGACGGCGGCGTCGAGCCGGCCGGACAGCAGCGGTTCGACGGCGTTGGCGAACCCCCCGCCGGCGACCCGGTCGATCCGCAGCGCCGGCTCCCGCTCGGCGAGCCGGCGCAGCAGGAACATGGGGGACAACCGGAAGTCGACGACGTCGAGGCGCAGCGGCCGGTCCTCGGCGCCCATGGCGGCCACCGCGGCGTCGGCCATCCGCACCAGCTCGCGCGCGTGCGGGAGGAACCGCTCGCCGTCGGCGGTGAGCTCCACCGAACGGTTGGTGCGCAGGAACAACGGCGTGGCGAGGGCGTCCTCGAGCTTCCGGATCCGCTTCGACAGCGCCTGCTGGGTGAGGAACAGCGCCTGGGCCGCGCGCCCGAAGTGACGCTGTTCCGCGGTCACGACGAAGGCCCGCACCTGGGCGAGGTCGAGGTCCACCGGCTCAGGCGCCCGGCGGGCGGTCCCGGACGACGCAGGTCAGCCGGGCGGTGCAGGTGCGCCGGCCCTCGTCGTCGGTCAGCACGATCTCCGCGGTGATGGTGCCGCGGCCGACGTGCAGCGGCGTCGCGACGCCGGTGACGGTGCCCGAGCGGACGGCCCGGTGGTGCGTGCAGGACAGCTCCAGCCCCATCGCGGCGCGGTCCGGGCCCGCGTTCAGCGCGGCGACCGTCGAGCCCAGCGCTTCGGCGAGCACGGCGTTGGCGCCGCCGTGCAGCAGGCCGTACGGCTGGAGGTTGCCCTCGACCGGGATCGTGCCGACCACGCGTTCGGCGGTCGCTTCCAGGAGCTTCATGCCGACCTTGTCGTTCAGCTGCTGGTCCGCGGCCGCCGGGTCGATGCCCGACAGCCGGTCCACGTCGATGGGGGCGGCACTTTCGGTCACGCAAAGCTCCTGTTCCTATGCGACACGTAAGAGTGTCGGACCCTCAGCCTAGACTCGGGCCCGTGAGCCCGAGTGAGAAGACGACCGTTGCCAACGCCACAGGAACCACCGCGACCGGAACCAGCACCGAGCGGCCGAAGCTGCTGCTGATCGACGGTCATTCGATGGCCTACCGGGCGTTTTTCGCCTTGCCCGCGGAGAACTTCAAGACCAAGACCGGGCAGGTCACCAACGCGGTCTTCGGGTTCACTTCGATGCTCATCAACCTGCTGCGCGACGAGACGCCGACCCACCTCGCGGTGGCGTTCGACCTCTCGCGCAAGACGTTCCGCTCGGAGACCTTCGCGGACTACAAGGCGAACCGCAGCGCGACCCCGGACGAGTTCCGCGGCCAGGTGGACCTGGTCCGGGAAGTCCTCGACGTGCTCGGCATCCCGTCGCTGACGAAGGAGAACTTCGAAGCCGACGACATCATCGCCACGCTCACGACGCAGGCGACGGCGGAGGACTTCGACGTCCTCATCTGTACCGGCGACCGTGACGCGCTGCAGCTGGTCACCGACCAGGTCACCGTGCTGTACCCGAAACGCGGCGTCTCGGAGATGACGCGGTTCACGCCGGACGCCGTCGAGGAGAAGTACGGGCTCACCCCGCGGCAGTACCCGGACTTCGCCGCGCTGCGCGGCGACCCCTCGGACAACCTGCCGAACATCCCCGGCGTCGGCGAGAAGACCGCGGCCAAGTGGATCAAGCAGTTCGGCTCGCTCGACGACCTGATCGACCGCGTCGACGAGGTCAAGGGCAAGGCCGGGGAGGCGTTGCGCGCGCACCTCAGCTCGGTCCAGCTGAACCGGCAGCTCACCGAGCTGATCCGCGACGTCGAGCTGGAGATCGGCCCGGCGGGGCTGGAGCTGCGCCCGTGGGATCGCGAGGCGGTGCACGCGCTGTTCGACGAGCTGGAGTTCCGCGTCCTGCGGGACAGGCTGTTCGCGACGCTGCAGAGCGCCGAGCCGGAGGCCGACGAAGGCTTCGAGGTCTCGGGGTCCGCGCTCGCCCCGGGCGAGCTCGCGGCCTGGCTCGCGGCGCACGCGGGCGAGGGCGAGCCGGTGGCGCTGGCCTTCCGCACCGCGGGCGCGTCGGTCCGGTCCGACCTGCGCGCGGTCGCTTTCGCCTCGGCCGACGGCGAAGGCGCGTACGTCGACGTGACGGCGATGGACCAGGCCGACGACGCGGCGCTCGCCGCGTGGCTGGCCGACCCGAAGATCCGCAAGACCGGCCACGACCTCAAGGTCCCGCTGCACGCGATCCGCTCCCGCGGCTGGGCGCTGGCCGGGCTCGCCATGGACACCGCGCTCGCCGCGTACCTCGTGCGGCCCGGGCAGCGCACGTTCGAGCTGGACGACCTCGCGCTGCGGTACCTGCACCGCGAGCTGCGCTCGGAGACCGACGGCGGCGACGGGCAGCTGTCCCTGCTCGACGGCGGCGCGGAAGGCCTGGAGCAGAAGGAGATCGACGAGGAGCTGGTCAAGGCCCGCGCGATCTTCGAGCTGGCCGGCGCGCTCGACAAGGAGCTCGACGAGATCGGCGGCGCGCGTCTGCTCGCCGAGCTGGAGCTGCCCCTGCTGGAGGTCATCACCGAGCTGGAGATCGCCGGCGTCGCCGTCGACCTGGAGCAGCTGACGACTCTCGAGGCGCACTACCTCTCGCGCGTCACGCAGGCGGCCGAAGAGGCGTACGCGGTCATCGGCAAGCAGATCAACCTCGGCTCGCCGAAGCAGTTGCAGGTCGTGCTGTTCGACGAGCTCGGCATGCCGAAGACCAAGCGCACCAAGACCGGCTACACCACCGACGCCGAGGCGTTGCAGGGCCTGTTCGAGAAGACCGAGCACCCCTTCCTGCAGCACATGCTGGAGCACCGGGACGCGACGAAGCTGCGCACCACCGTCGAGGGCTTGATCAAGTCCGTCGCCGACGACGGGCGCATCCACACGACGCTGCTGCAGACCATCGCGGCCACCGGGCGGCTGTCCTCGACCGAGCCGAACCTGCAGAACATCCCGGTCCGCACCGAAGAGGGCCGCCGCATCCGCGACGCCTTCGTGGTCGGCGAGGGCTTCACCGAGCTGATGACCGCGGACTACAGCCAGATCGAGATGCGGATCATGGCGCACCTCTCGAAGGACGAGGGCCTCATCGAGGCGTTCAACTCCGGCGAGGACCTGCACACCTTCGTCGCGTCGCGCGCGTTCTCGATGCCGCCGGAGGAGATCACGCCGGAGCTGCGCTACCGCGTCAAGGCGATGTCGTACGGCCTCGCGTACGGGCTGTCGGCGTACGGGCTCTCGCAGCAGCTGCGGATTTCCACCGAGGACGCCAAGGCCCAGATGGAGGCGTACTTCGACCGCTTCGGCGGGATCAGCGACTACCTCCACTCGGTCGTCGGCATCGCGGCGAAGAACGGGTATACGGAGACGGTCTTCGGCCGCCGCCGTTACCTGCCGGACCTCAACAGCGACAACCGCCAGCGCCGTGAGATGGCCGAGCGGATGGCGCTGAACGCCCCGATCCAGGGCAGTGCGGCCGACATCATCAAGGTCGCGATGCTCAACGTCCACAATGCGCTGGTCGAGGCGAAGCTGAAGAGCCGGATGCTGCTGCAGGTGCACGACGAACTGGTGCTCGAGGTCGCCGAAGGCGAGCGCGAAGAGCTGGAGAAGCTCGTGCGCCACGGCATGGGGTCGGCCTACGAGCTGGCGGTGCCGCTGGAGGTCTCGGTCGGCTACGGCCGGTCCTGGAACGAAGCCGCGCACTGACCTGAGTCTCACGCTGCGTCGCGACCCGGATCACCGGGTCGTGGCGCGGGTGTACTCGGGCGGACGTCGTGGGGCGCTGCCGGTCGCGGCAATGCTGGCGTGCATGGCCAGTGACTTCCAGCGACGCAAGATCTCCGGTGTGTTCGGCGCGATGGACGCCGACGACGACGGCTACCTGACCGAGTCCGACTTCCGGGCGCTCACGGCGAGATGGCTCGACCTCCGTGGCACCGACGGCAGCACCCCTGAGGGGGAGAAGCTCGCCGCCGTGATGATGGGCTGGTGGACGACGCTGCGCGACGCGTCCGACCGCGACCGCGACGGCAAGGTCAGCCTCGACGACGTCCTCGGCGTCGTCGACGAACTCCCGAAGACGCCGGGCGCGGTCACCAGCACCGCGGCCGCGATGTTCGAAGCCGTCGACGAAAACGGCGACGGGACGATCTCGGCGGCGGAGTACCGCCGGATGATCGAGGCCTGGAGCGGCGTCGGCACCCCGACGGACGAGGTGTTCGCCTTCCTGGACACCGACGGCGACGGCCGCCTGTCCCACGACGAGTTCACCGGCCATTGGTACGAGTTCTGGGCGGGCGACGACCCGGCGGCGCCGGGGAGCGCGGCCTTCGGCCGGGTCTGACGGTCAGGCGGTGCAGTGCCGGGTGATCTTTCGGGCAGACCGCCGGACGGGGCCATGGTCCCGCTGAGCGGTCTCCGGAGGACCTTGCGTACTCACTTGCGCACAAAACCGTTGGCATTACGACGAACGGAGGACTCCGTTCGGGTGAGCCATTACCGCTGGGTAGGGAGGTCGGCGCCCGAGGCGCGACGATCACGGCGTAGGGTCCGCCGAATGGGGTTCGAGCGTGAGCGACGACGCTGGCGGGTCCGGCTGCACGACGAACTCGGCCGGGTGTGCGGCGCGGGCACGGTGCTGGACGAGTACCACGTCCTCACGAGCGCGCACGTCGTCGAAACCGCCGGGGGACCGCGGTCGTCGTTGAGCGTCGACTTCGTCGGCCTCGCCGAGGCGATGCCCGGCACGGCCACCGTCGTCGAAGGCTGCTGGGTGCCCTCCGACGGAGGCGGCCGCGGCGATCTCGCCGTGCTGCGCCTCGATCGCCCCGAATCCCGCGTCTTCCGCGCGCCGCTGCACCGCATGCCGCTCGGCGAGCACCAGCTCGTGCGCGCCTTCGGGTTCCCGCCGGGCTCGGTCGGCCGATGGACCCACGCCCGGCTCGGCGGTCCCGAGCACCCGGGCGGTCCCGGGGGCGAGTGGGTGCGGCTGTTCCGCACCGCCGAAGCCGAACCGCTCGGCCCCGGTTTCGGCGGCACGGCGGTGCTCGACGAGGCAACCGGCCACGTCGTGGGTGTCGTCGTCGGCAAGGACACCGGCACCTGGATGATCCCCGTCGAGACCATGCTCGGGCACCTGCCGCAGCTGAGCATCTGGACCTCGGGCAGCCCGGCCGTCGACGCCAGTTTTTCGCGCCCCGTCGGCGAAGCCGTCGACGTCTCCTTCGTGCAGAGCGTCGCCGACTGGTTCGCGAAGGCCGAGCCCGGCACCGTCTGGGTCGTCGACACCGGCGAGGCCGGTTCGCCCGTCGCCGCGGCGCTGCGGTTCGGGATCGTCCTCGCCGACCGCGAACGCTCCCTCGGCGTGCCCGGCCTGCCGCCCGCGCTCGGCGAAATGCCGCCGGCGGGCAGCGTCGACCTCGCCGTCGACGCGACCGGCCGCACCGCCGACGCCGTCCGCCACCGGATCGCCGACCGGCTCACGACCGGCGTCGCGGGCCGCACCCTCGTCGTCGACGCGATCGACGACTCCGCCGAACCGGACCGGCTCGTCGGCGAGGTGCTGGCGCCGCTCGCCGGCCGCGCGGCCGAGTTGGGCATCCGCCTGCTGCTCGGCTTCCGGGAGGAGTCTTCGCCCGGCGTCGCGGCGGTGCAGGCGAGCACCCTGGGGGCCCGCCCGGCGCCGGACGACCTTTCGGGCCGGCTCGACGTGCTGACCCAGTCCGTCGAGGAGCTCGCCGAGATCGAGGCGTACCAGCTGCGCGTGGCGACCCGGTTCACCGGCGTCGCGATGCTGCCGGCCCGGGCCCAGCGACTGCGCGGCGCGCTGAAGCAGCTGCGGTCGGCCGAGGTCGACGGTGACGCGGAGTGGGTCGAGAAGCACATCGGCGGCCACGAGCACGCGGTCGCCCCGGCGGTCGAGGACGGCCGCCGCCAGCGCGCGGTGCTCGACGGCCTGGTCGCCCGCCGCGAGGAACTGCGGGCGCGCCTGGCCGCGGACAACGAACTGACCCGCGAGCACGGCCTCGAGGGTGACCCCGAGCTGGAGCAGGCCTACGTGCCGGCGAAGAGGTTGCTGATCGACGGCCCCTGCGAGCTGACGGCGGCGGCCACGGCGGTCGACACGTACGCGGCGGCGGTCCGAGCCCGCATCGAAGACCGCGGCTGACGTTCGGCGCCGGAACTGTCGGTGCCGAACGGTAAAGTGGAAAACGGGGGGCGCCCCGCGGGCCGGGCGGGCGGTGGGGCCCGTGCGCACTTGTCTCCGGATGCAGTGAATGACTCATTCCTGTCGTCCGGCGACAGGAATGAGTCATTCAAGACACCGGCGACCGGCCTCAGCGGCGGCCCAGCCCCCGGATCAGCACCATCACCGCTTCCCGCACCTCGGCCCGCGTCCGCTGCGGCCCGAACACCTGCCAGTCCAGCGCCACCACCAGCATCGTGCCGAACAACCCGGCCGCCGCCGTCGGGATCTCCACTCCCTCCGGCAGCCGCCCGGCGTCGTCCAAGCGCGACAGCTGGTGCTTCACGATGGAGATGATCTCCTCGCGCAGCAACGAAAGCGTGCCGTGCCACTGGCCCGGCGTCCGCCACAGCTCGCTCACCAGGATCTGCGAGAACCCCGGGTACTGGGCGATGAACTCCAAGGTCACGTCGACCTGCGCCTCGATCACGTCGAGCGGATCCGCATCCGAAACCGCGGCGCGCAGCCGAAGAGCGAGCATGTCCACCCCGTACCGCAGGAGCCCGTCGACCAGGCCGTCCTTCGAGCCGAAGTTGTAGTAGACCGTGCCCTTCGCGACGCCGGCCTCGGCGGCGATGTCGTCGACCGTCAGCCCGACCAGGCCCCGGCTCTTCGAGAGCCGCAGGGTGGCCTCGAAGAGCTTCTGCTTCGTCCCGCCGCTCACAGGCTCAGCTCGGGTTTGAGCGCGGACACCGTCCAAACGCGACGTTTGCGCGCGGCCAGCGTGGACACCAGGACCCCGCCGACGAGGTACGCCAGCAGCACCCCGATGTCGCCGAGGATCTGCACCGTCGCCCCGCTGTAGAAGAGGTGGCGGAAGCCGTCGATCGCGTAGCCCATCGGCAGCACCACGTGCAGCGGGTACAGCGCGTCCGGGATGGTCTGCCACGGGAACGTCCCGCCCGCGCTGACCAGTTGCAGCACGAGCAGCACCAACCCGAGGAACTTCCCGACCGCGCCGAAGAACGCGTTGAGCGCGTGCACTACCGACGTGAACGTCAGCGACACCAGCACGGCGAACCCGATCGCGCCCAGCGGGTGCGCGATGTGGATGCCGACCAGCCACGTCACCGCGCCGAACAGCACGACCACCTGCGCGATGCCGAGCAGCGCCGACGACAGCCAGCCGCCGACCGCGACCCGGAACGGCGCCGCCCCCGCGGTCAGCGACCGCGTCGAGAGCGGCCGCAGGATGAGGAACAGCACGAACGCGCCGATCCAGGTGGCCAGCGAGATGAAGAACGGCGCGAGACCGGCGCCGTAGGTCCCCGCCGACGCCTCGCCGTTGGCGTTCACCGCCACCGGGTCGGCGATGGTGTTGGCCGTCGCTGCGCGCGTCGGGTCGTCCGGGTTCGGGATCTGCTGGAGCCCGGCGGCCAGCCCGTCGCGCAGCTTCACCGCGCCGTCGGCCAGCTGGTTGGTGCCGGTGACGGCGGTCTTCTCGCCGTCGTTGAGCTGCGAAGCGCCGTCACGCAGCTGGTTCGCGCCGTCGGACGCCTGCGCGATGCCGTTCGCCAGCTGCGGCGACGCGGCGGCGAGCTTGGCCGCGCCGTCGGAGACCTGCCGGGCGCCGTCGGCCAGCTTCGCGAGGTCGCCGTTGGCCTGCTGGATCTTGGTGTTGGCCTGGTCGACGGGGGAGCGCAGCTCGTCGGCCTTGGCGACGATCGCCTGGACCTGGGCCTCCGGCACGCCGGCGTCGCGCAGGTCCGTCATGAGCTGGGTGCGGTAGCCGTCGAGCTTGCCCTGGATGCCGGAGGACGCCGTGGCGGCCAGCGACGCCGCGTCGGCGACCTTCTGGTCCCCGGTCGCCACCTGCGAAGCGCCGTCGGCCAGCTTCTGCGTCTGCGAAGGCAGATCCGCGGTGCTGCTCTTGAGCGTGCCCAGGCCGGTCGCCAGCGTCGACGAGCCGTCCGCGAGCTTCGCGGCACCGTCGGCCAGCTGCTGCTGCCCCGACTTCAGCTGGTCGGCGCCGTCGGCGAGCTGCGACGCACCGGTCGAGGCTTCCTGGATCTTGGCGTAGATCGTGGAGAAGCCGACCAGGAACCGGTCCGCGGCCTCGCTGCCGACCTTCTCCGCGATCGTCTTGCGGACCTGCTCGGCCACCTGCTTCGCGATGGTGCCGGACAGGTAGTTGTTGGCGTCGTTGGTGGTCAGCGTGATCGTCGCCTGCTGCGGCTGGAAGTTGCCGACCGAGAGCAGCGCGGCGGAGAAGCCGCTGGGGATGCCGATCGCGAAGGAGTACTTGTCGTCGCGGACGCCGTCGCGCGCCTCCTGCTCGGACACCTCGTGCCACTGGAAGGTGCCGGACTTGACCAGCTCGTCGGTCACCTCGCGGCCGACGTTGCGCTGCTGCCCGCCGGAGTCCTGCGCGCCGGTGTCGCTGGTGAAGACGGCGGCGGGCAGCTTGTCGAGCCGGCCGTACGGGTCGTAGTTCGCGTAGAGGTAGAAGGACGCGTAGAGCAGCGGCACCAGCACGAGCGCGACCAGCGCGAGCTTGGGCATCGTGCCGGTGGAGAGGCGGCGCAGCTCGTTGCGCGCGATCCGGAAGGCGTTCATTCGGGGACTCCGTCAGTGCTCTCGGGGAGCTCTTCGGTGGGGGCGGGTTCGGGGGCGTGGTGCTGCGGCTCGGGCTGCTCGGCCGAGCCGAGGCGCGCGGGCGGGAAGGGCAGCGCGGACAGCGGCGTCGTCGCGGCGAGCACCACGACGGCCAGGCCGCGCTCGGCCTGCTCGCGCGCCAGGCCGGCCCAGCTGTCGACGTCACTGGTGTGCCGGTCGGGGGTGTCGAGGACGAGCAGCCGCACGCCCTTGCGCCCGGCGGCCAGCTCGGTGAGCAGCCGCGTGCGCAGGGCCGGGGCGAGGTTCTCGAACCGCGTGCCCGCGAACGGTGCGGCGTCGTGCTCGGCGAGCCAGCGGGCGACGTCCTCCTTGCCCGCCGGGCGGTGGGCGAGCGCCAGCTCCTCGCCGACGACCACGCGCAGCGCGAGGGCGTCGTCGGGCTCGCTGACGCCGGGGGCGTCGACGACCGCGACGAGCTCGGCCAGGCCGGCGTCGGTTCCCTCGGCGTGCACCGTGCCGGTCGTCGGCTTCAGCCGTCCGGCCAGCGCCAGGCCGAACGCGGTGACGCCGACGCCGGGTTCGCCGTGCACGATCGCCAGGTCGCCCTCGCCGACGGTCAGCGAGGTGGGCGGTAACAAGGGGCCGTGGTGTCCTTCGAGGGACACCCGATCGGCTCGGACCTGCACGGTTACTCCAGCGTCGGGAACTTTTTGAACTGACCGGTCAGTTCAAAAAGCTAGTCCTCGCGGAGGGGTGCGGCAAGATCACCGGACGCACGTCACACTCGTGGGTGACACACCGGGCGAAGCGGTCCCGCGCCGACGGACCCGGTCCCGCTCAGCGGAGCGCCGACGCCGGCCGCACTTCCCAGCTGGTCCACAGTGGACGGTAGCCCTGCCGGTGCCAGAACACCGAGGCCAGCGGGTTGGTCGGGTTGTAGTAGAGGTACGTGCGGGTGGCGCCGCCGCGGTGCAGCTCCCGGTGCACGTGGGCCATCAGCGCCCGGCCGAAGCCGCTGCCGCGCTCACCGGGCGCCGTCACGACGTTGTTCACGTAACCCCAGCGCCCGGCCGGGAGCAGCTCGCCCGCCTCGTTGTCCTCGGTCGCGTCGACCCACGCGCAGTGCGCCAGGGCGCGGACCTCGCCGTCCTCCTCCACGAGCCACACCGCCGGCTCGTCCTCGGCCAGCGCGTCCCGCAGCGCGGGGGCTAGCAGCTCGGCCGTGTTCGTCCGGCGAGCCGCCGCTACGAGGCCGGTGTAGTCGAACGTCGCGGTGGCCAGCTCCAGCGCGGCGGCGAAGTCGTCCGGCCCGGCGCGGCGGATGGCGACGGCCGGGTCCGGTTCGGTGGGGGGAGCCGTACGCACGCCGAGCGCGCCCAGCGGGACCAGGCCGTGGTCGAGGAAGGCGCGGATCGCCTCGGCGTCCCGGCTGGGCCAGACGACGACGCACGACGAATCATCGCCGGCCGTCTCTTCCTCCACGAGGTCCTGGAGCCGGCGCAGCAGCAGGCCCGCGCCCTCGGTGCCGGTGTCGCCGAAGTAGGGGAACAGCTGCCAGGTGTCGGCGGCCGACCACAGCATCGCGACGTCGCCGGGGTCCAGCCGGTGCCGCTGCAGCACGCCGGAGACCCGGGTGCCGTCGGCGGTCGCGGCGTCGAGCCGCCGTCCCACGGCCGGGGGCGCGGCGGGCGGCAGCAGCGCGTCGACCGCCGCGAAGCGCGCGCGGTGGGCGGCGAGCAGTGGCTCGGCGATGTCCATGGACCCCCCTGGTGCGTCGGTCAGGACCAGGCGGGTCGCCGGATCCACATCGTCCACAGTGGACGATAGCCCTGCCGGTGCCAGAACACCGGCGAGAGCGGGTTCGCCGGGTGGTAGAAGAGGAACGTACCGCGTACCCCGGTCCGGAGCAGCTCGTGATGGGCCACCGCCATCAGCGCCCGGCCCACGCCGCCCCCACGCGCCCCGGGCGCGACCGACAGCGTGTCGACGTATCCCCAGCGACCCGGGTGCAGCCGGCCGTGGATGCTGTCGCCCGGCGCGGGCGAGGCCAGTGCGCAGGCCGCCAGGCCCACCGGCACGCCGTCGTCCTCCGCGAGCCAGACCAGGCCGCTGAAGCGCAGCGCGCGGACGACCTCCGCGCGCAGCAGCTCCCGCGCGCCGGCCCGCGGCACCGCCGTGCCGACCAGCGACGTGTAGCGCCATTCCGCCAGGCGAAGGTCGGTGAGGGCTTCCACATCGCCCTCGCCGGCGAGGCGGACGGTCACCCGCGACGGCCCCTCGTCCGCGGGCGGCGCGGGGGTCCGCACGGCCAGGCACGTCATCGGCGCGAAGCCGTGGGCCAGCAAGACCGCCGACGCCTCGGCGTCGCGGCTCGGCCAGGCCAGGGTGCACCCCGAGTCCGGCTCGGGCCGCGTCCCGCGCATCCGGTCGCGCCAAGCCCCCAGCAGAGCGGTCAGGCCCGCCGCGCCGCTGTCGCCCGGCACCGCGGTCAGGTCCCAGATCTCCAGCGGGCCCCACAGCGCGGGCCACGACCCCGGCGCGTGCACGACGTGCGCCAGCAGGCCGCCCGCCCGGCGCCCGCCGGTGGTCACCACCAGCGGCTCGTTCGCCGCCGCCGGCGGGGCGGCGATCGGCGGCAGCAGCGGGTCGAGCGCGGCGAACCGGGCGTTCTGCTCCTCTTCCAGGGGGTTCACGAGCGGTGCGTGCGGAAGATCGCGGTGCCCGGGAAGAGCCGGCCGCGCAGCGGGCTCCACTGGCCCCAGACCCGCGTGTGCCCCGCCGGCCACTCGGGCTCGACCAGGTCGGTGAGGGTGAACCCGGCCGCGGCCAGCGCGCGCACGTAGTCGCCGAGGGTGTGGTGGTACTCGACGTAGGTCGCGGTGCCCTCGTCGTCGACCTCCACGTACGGCGTGCGGTCGAAGTACGGCTGGGTGACGGTGAGCCCCTGCGGGCCGGGGTCGTCCGGGAAGATCCACCGCATCGGGTGGGTCACCGAGAACACCCATGGCGCACCCGGCCGCAGCACCCGGTGCACCTCGGCGAAGACGGCGTCCACCGAAGCGACGAACGGGATCGCGCCGAAGGCCGAGCAGGCGGCGTCGAAGCTGCCGGACGCCAGCGGCAGGTACTCGGCGTTCGCCTGCACGAGGGGGACGTGGGCGCCGGTGCGCTCGTTGCCCTCGCGGGCGTGGCGCAGCATGCCGGCGGACAGGTCGGTCGCCACGGCGTGGGCGCCCTGCGCCGCCAGCCAGCGCGAACACGCGGCCTGCCCGCAGCCGACCTCCAGGACGCGCTTGCCGCGGACGTCGCCGAGCAGCCGCGCGTCGGCTTCCCGAACGCCTTCCGGGCACCAGACGAAGTCGGCGTCGCCGAGGAACCCGCCGTGTTCGGCCTGGTAGTCGTCGGCGTCGGCGTCCCACCACGCGAGGTTCGCGGCGGCGGCTTCGGGACCTTCGACCGCGCGGTAGGCGACGGCCGTGGTGCCCAGCCGGTCCTCGGCCGCGTCGTGGCGCCCCGGCGCGGGCGGCTCCTCCGGTGGCATGATGGTGGTCTCCGGTCCTGCGTCCTGGTGCGTGCGGTTTGCTTCCGCGAGGACCTTAGCGACCGAGGGGGACCCTGATTGTGCCGCCTAGCGGCCGCCGCGTAGGATAAGTGTTAGCGCAGTGGGTTCGCGCTGCCTTCCGCTCAGCTTTCTTGGTCGGGCTCCGGGTCGCGCACCGTTATGCGGGTCATGCCGCGGTCGTTCACTGGTGGACGTTTGCTCGCAGGGTCGTCGCATGCTCCCAGCAACCCATCGCGCCGACAACTGCCAACCCTCGATCCCATCCACCGGAGCAACCCGCCTAATGACCATCGACACCGCCACCGCCCCGACCGCCCCGAACGCGGCCCCGCAGGTCGCCATCAACGACATCGGGTCGGAGGAAGATTTCCTCGCGGCTATCGACAAGACGATCAAGTACTTCAACGATGGTGACATCGTCGAAGGCACCATCGTCAAGGTCGACCGCGACGAGGTCCTGCTCGACATCGGCTACAAAACCGAGGGCGTCATCCCCTCGCGTGAGCTGTCCATCAAGCACGATGTCGACCCGGCTGAGGTTGTCACCGTCGGCGATGAGGTCGAAGCCCTCGTTCTCCAGAAGGAGGACAAGGAAGGCCGTCTGATCCTGTCCAAGAAGCGCGCGCAGTACGAGCGCGCCTGGGGCACGATCGAGGAGCTCAAGGAGAAGGACGAGCCCGTCAAGGGCACCGTCATCGAGGTCGTCAAGGGCGGCCTCATCCTGGACATCGGCCTGCGCGGCTTCCTCCCCGCGTCCCTGGTCGAGATGCGCCGCGTCCGCGACCTGCAGCCGTACGTCGGCCGCGAGCTCGAGGCGAAGATCATCGAGCTGGACAAGAACCGCAACAACGTGGTCCTGTCCCGCCGCGCCTACCTGGAGCAGACCCAGTCCGAGGTGCGCAGCGAGTTCCTCAACGCGCTCGCCAAGGGCCAGGTCCGCAAGGGCGTCGTGTCGTCCATCGTCAACTTCGGTGCCTTCGTGGACCTGGGTGGCGTCGACGGCCTGGTGCACGTTTCCGAGCTGTCCTGGAAGCACATCGACCACCCGTCCGAGGTCGTCGAGGTCGGCCAGGAGGTCACGGTCGAGGTCCTGGACGTCGACATGGACCGCGAGCGCGTCTCGCTGTCGCTGAAGGCGACCCAGGAAGACCCGTGGCGCCAGTTCGCCCGCACCCACGCGATCGGCCAGATCGTGCCGGGCAAGGTCACCAAGCTGGTTCCGTTCGGTGCGTTCGTGCGCGTCGAAGAGGGCATCGAGGGTCTGGTCCACATCTCCGAGCTGGCCGAGCGCCACGTGGAGATCCCGGAGCAGGTCGTCCAGGTCAACGGCGACGTCATGGTCAAGGTCATCGACATCGACCTCGAGCGCCGTCGCATCTCGCTGTCGCTGAAGCAGGCGAACGAGGGTGTCACGCCCGACACCGAGTTCGACCCGGCCCAGTACGGCATGGCCGCCGAGTACGACACCGAGGGGAACTACATCTACCCCGAGGGCTTCGACCCGGACACCCAGGAGTGGCAGGAAGGCTTCGACAAGCAGCGTGAGGAGTGGGAGCGCCAGTACGCCGAGGCGCACACTCGTTACGAGGCCCACATGAAGCAGGTCGTGAAGGCCGTCGAGGCCGACGCGGAAGCCGCTGCCGACGCCGCGACCGGCGTCGAGGGTGGCAGCAGCGGTGGCGAGCAGAGCTACACCTCGGGCTCGACCTCGACCGACACGAAGAGCAGCGGCGGCACCCTCGCCTCCGACGAGCAGCTCGCGGCGCTCCGCGAGAAGCTCTCCGGCGGTGCGTGAGCACTAGCGCTCTGAGCTGACAGCGAACCCCCGGTCCCGAGTGGACCGGGGGTTCGCTGCGTTCCCGGCTCATGCGGGTGCGGTCCGCGAGCGCCGGGGCAGGTGCCGGCCCGAGCGCCCCAATGTGGCGTTGGGTGCGTGGGACGCACCCAACGCCACATTGGGTGCGCTGGACGCACCGAATGCCACATTGGGTGCGTCGCCGGCCGGCGGAGACCTCTGCCCGGCTCAGTTGTTGCGCAGACCCAGGCCGGTCATCATCGCGGTGACTCCCCGGCGGTACATCCGCTCGTTGGCCTCTTCGGTCGGCGGGATGAACCAGTCCGGCAGCGGCGTCCGCGAAGCCAGCATCAGCTCGGCCCCGACCAGGCCGTGCATCGCCGTCCACAGCTGGTACGCCGTCTCGCGGGCGTCCGCTTCCGGTGGGCACACCCGCTGGACCCGGGCGATGAACAGGGTGAACGTCGTCCGCACGACCGCCGACCGCAGCGCCGGGTCGGGATCGAACCCCGGCACCGGGCGCTCGAACATCAGCGCGTAGCGGACCGGGCTCTCCCGGGCGAACAGCCGGTACTCGAGCGCGAGGTGCAGCAGGTCCGCGACCCCGTCCGGGCTCGCCGGCGGCAGGCCTTCCAGCAGCTCCCGCAGCGAGTCGAACGTCCGCTCGTACAGGGCGTCGAGCAGGCCCGCGCGCCCGCCGAAGCGGGCGTACACCGAAATCGTCGACGCGCCGGCCGCCTCGGCCACGCCGCGCACGGTCAGCGCCGAGACGCCGCGGTCGAACAGCACCGTCAGCGCCGTGTCCAGGAAGCGCTCGCGGTTGCCCTGCTCGACGGGACGCATCGACAGGTGCCTGGTGGCCACGGCGCACCCCCTTCGCGCACAACGACGTCCGGGTGACCCACCCGCAGCAAAAGATACGATATCCGGCGCGTCTTGGGAATGTGCCGGATGTCCGGATGTGCGGGGTTCTCGTCCGCCGGACGCATGTCCGAGCACCGCGCGGGCGGGCATCGTCGGCGTCATGACCATCGACATCCCCGACAGCGCCCTCGCCCGCGAGGCCACCGAGTACGTCCGCGACACCGTGGGCCCGCTCCTCTACGACCACTCCGCTCGCGTCTACCAGTTCGGCGCGCTCCAGGGCCGGCGCCGCGGCCTCGACTTCGACGCCGAGCTGCTCTACGTGGCGGCGCTGTTCCACGACCTCGGGCTCGTCGCCGGCCACCGCACCGACCGGCGCTTCGAGCTCGACGGCGCCGACGAGGCCCGACGCTTCCTGCTCGGCCACGGCATCGACGCCGAACGCGCCCGGATCGCCTGGACGGCCATCGCGCTGCACACCACCCCCGGCATCCCCGAGCACATGGAACCCGAGGTCGCGCTGGTGACGGCCGGAGTCGAGTACGACGTCCTGGGCATCGGCTACCACGACCTCCCCGCCGAGGCCCGGGCCGCGGTCGTGGCCGCGCACCCCCGCCCGGACTTCAAGCGGCGCATCCTCGCGGCGTTCACCGAGGGCATCCGTGATCGGCCCGACACGACTTTCGGGAACGTCAAAGCCGACGTCCTGGCCCGGTTCGTGCCAGGCTTCGAGCGCACGGACTTCGTCACCACGATCTTGGCATCACCCTGGGAGGACTGACGCGGATGGAGCACCCCGAGCTCGGCACGGTCGTCGTCACCGCGAGCGGCGACGGCACCTACACGCAGCAGGTCACGACGGCGACCCACGAGCTGCTCGTCGACGAACCGGTCGCCGTCGGGGGCGCCGACGCCGGCCCGAACCCGTACGAGCTGCTTCTCGCGTCGCTGGGCTCGTGCACGGCGATCACGCTGCGGATGTACGCGGACCGCAAGGGCATCCCGCTGACCCGCGCGACGATCCGGCTCCGGCACGACCGCATCCACGCGGAGGACTGCGCCAAGTGCGAGACCGAGCGCGGGATGCTGAGCCGGATCACGCGCGAGATCGAGCTGGAGGGCGACCTCGACGACGACCAGCGCGCGAAGCTCATGGTGATCGCCGACAAGTGCCCGGTGCACCGGACGCTGTCCTCGGAGATCGCCATCGACACGCTCGAGGTCGGCCGCTGAGGCGATCGGCCCCCGGGTGGTGTCTTGAATGAGTCATTCAAGACGTCCGACGACCTGAATGACTCATTCAAGACATCGGTGCGCCGGCGTGACCCGAAGCCGTGCGGCACCGGGGTCGGTCGTCAGGCGGCGGCCGCGTGGACGGTCGCCGGCCGCACCGTCACGGTGCCCACGGCCGGGACCCAGATGCGCTCGAGTGCGGCCGCGCGGGCCTTGCGGCGGAGGCCGGCGAAGCTGTGCTTGGCCGGGACGAGCAGGGCGCTGAGCCAGGTCCGGCGGTAGTCCGCCAGCGCGTCGCCCACAGTGCGGTGGAGAAGGCAGTGCACCAGTCCCGGCGTGCCGAGCCGGTGCTTCCCGGCGTGCTTCCTGTCCGCCATCGTTCCTCCGTGTGGGCGACCCTGTCGCGCGGACGGTACGCAGCCCGGCCGGTAAAGGTGAGTAAGCAACGCGGCGTGTTGGGATATCGGTTGAGTCACGCGTCACGATCGCCTTGCGGGTCACCCGTTCGTATGCACTCGTTACGCCGTCACACGAGTGGGTGCACCACCGGCGGGTCTCGAAGGCCTGACTAGGGTGATCGGCATGCTGCGTGTGGGGTTGACGGGTGGAATCGGGGCAGGCAAGTCGACCGTGGCGAACCGGCTCGCCGAACACGGTGCGGTCTTGATCGACTCCGACCGGATCGCCCGCGAGGTGGTCGAGCCCGGGACCGAGGGGCTCGCCCGGCTCGTCGAGGAGTTCGGTCCGGAGATCCTGGCCGGCGACGGTTCGCTCGACCGGCCCGCGCTCGCCGCGAAGGCGTTCGCCGACGACGAGTCGCGGCGCCGGCTGAACGCGATCGTGCACCCGCTGGTCGGCGCCCGCACCGGCGAGCTGATGGCCGCCGCCGCGCCGGACGCCGTCATCGTCCACGACATCCCGCTGCTGGTCGAAAACGGTCTCGCGACGGCGTACCACCTGGTCGTGGTCGTCGACGCGCCGGTCGAGGTGCGGGTCCGGCGGCTGGTGACGGCGCGGGGCATGGCCGAGGAGGACGCGCGGGCGCGGATCCGGGCGCAGGCGAGCGACGAGCAGCGCCGCGCCGTCGCGGACGTCTGGTTGGACAACGGCGGCGCCGAAGACGCCGTGCTCGCCGACGTCGACGCGCTGTGGGCCGACCGGCTCGTGCCGTTCGAGGCGAACATCCGGCTGCGCCGGCCGCGGACGCCGGTGTCCCCGAAGATCGCCGAGTACGACCTCACCTGGCCGGCGCAGGCCGAGCGGGTGCTTTCCCGGATCCGCGCCGCGACGGGAGGACTCGCCCGGCGCGCCGACCACATCGGCTCCACCGCTGTCCCCGGCCTGCCCGCGAAGGACGTCCTCGACTTCCAGCTCACCGTGTCCACATTGGACGACGCCGACACGCTGCGGGAGCTGCTGTGCGACGCCGGGTTCCCGCGGCTGGAGGGCGACTGGTGCGACGACGCCGTGGACGGCGGCGGGACGTGGCCCAAGCGCCTGCACGTCGGTGCTGACCCGAAGCGCGCGGTGAACCTGCACGTCCGGTCCGAGGAGACGCCCGCATGGCGGCTCGCGCTGCTCTTCCGCGACTACCTGCGCGCGAACCCGGACGAGCGCGACGACTACCGCGACGTCAAGCTGCGGCTGGCCGACGCGCACGCCGAGGACGGCAACGTCGCTGCCTACGCGGAAGAGAAGCAGGAGTTCGTCAACGGCGTGTTCACCCGAGGGGAGAAGTGGGCCGCGGCCACCGGCTGGAAGCCCTAGGAGCCCAGCAGTCCGCGTTCGAACGCGACCGCGACCGCCGCCGCACGGTCGTTCACGCCGAGCTTCGCGTAGACGTGGATCAGGTGCGTCTTGACCGTCGCTTCGCTGATGAAGAGTTTCTTCGCCGCTTCCTTGTTCGTCGACCCGCGGGCGACCAGCGTGAGCACCTCGCGCTCGCGCTGGGACAGGGGTTCCCGCGCCGGTTCGCGCATCCGGCCCATCAGCCGGCTGGCGACCGCGGGGGAGAGCACGGCCTCCCCGCGGGCGGCGGCTTCGACGGCGCGGAAGAGGTCCTCGCGCGGCGCGTCCTTGAGCAGGTAGCCCGTCGCACCGGCCTCGATGGCGGGCAGGACGTCGGAGTCGGTGTCGTACGTCGTGAGCACCAGGACCCGCGCCGGGTTGCCCAAGCGGGCCAGCTCGGTGATCGCCGCGACGCCGTCGGTGCCCGGCATCCGCAGGTCCATCAGCACGACGTCGGGGCGCAGCCGCTCGGCCAGCGTGACGGCTTCGGTGCCGTTCGCCGCCTCGCCGACGACCTCGAAGCCGCGGCCGGCGAAGATGCCGCGCAGCCCGTCGCGGACGACGGGGTGGTCGTCGGCGATGAGCACGGTGATCGTCATGCGGAGGCCTCCGGCGGGGAAGGGACGGCGGGCAGGACGGCCGAGATCGCGGTGCCGCCGCCGGGTTCGGACTCGACGTGGAGCGTACCGGCGAGCCGCTCGACGCGCCGCCGCATGCCGGGCAGCCCGAAGCCGGGCCCGGGTCCGGGGGTGAACCCGGCGCCGTCGTCGCGGACGTCCAGGGTCACTTCGTCGTCCATGTAGGACAGCGTGAGGCCGACGCGCCCCGCCGCGGCGTGCTTGTCCACATTGGACAGCGCTTCCTGGGTGACCCGCAGGATGGTCGACTCGATCTCGGGGTGCAACGGCCGCGGGTCGCCGGTGGCGGTGAACGCGGCGGGCACGCCGGTCCGCCCGCTCCACCGCGCGGCGACGCCGGTGAGCGCGTCGGGCAGCGTCGCGGCGTCCAGGGGCTCGGGGTGCAGGGCGTGCACCGAACGCCGGGCGGCGGTGAGGTTCTCCCGCGCGAGCGCGGTCGCGGAGTCCAGGTGCCGCTGCCGTTCGGCGGGCTCGTCCTGGGCCAGCGCGGCGGCCTCGAGCTGCGTGATGATGCCGGTGAAGCCCTGGGCCAGGGTGTCGTGGATCTCCTGGGCCAGCCGCTGCCGCTCGTCGAGGATCCCGGCTTCGCGGGCTTGGCTGAGCAATTGTCGTTGCAGGCCTTCGTTTTCCGCATGCGCCGCCGCGAGGTCGTCGAGCATGCGCCGGCGTTCCTCGTTCTGCCGGGCGACGGCCGCCGACAGCATGCCGCCGCCGCCGATGGCCGCGGTCTGCACGACGACGATCGTGATCCAGATGCCGGGCCGCTCCCGCAGGGCGTGGACGGGCCCGCCGTTGCCGAGGGTGTTGATCAGCAGCGACGTCACCGCGAGGGCGGTGAAGGCGAGCCACGTCGGCCGCAGCCGCATGGCGGCGAAGAACGCGAAGATCATGAAGATCAGGTACGTGACGTCCCGGCTTTCGAGGGCGCTGCCCAGCCCGATCACGCCGAGGAAGCTCAGCAGGGCGAACGCGGGGTGTTCGCGCACCCGCGGGGCCGGGAGGTTGATCGTGGCGAGCAGCCAGACCGCGGTCACGCCGACCAGCGCGCCGGTGGTCGCCCACCAGCGGCCGTCGTGTCCGCCGAAACCGAAGGTGACCAGGGTCGCGGTGGCGAGCAGCGCACCGGCCAGGTACTGCTCGACCCGGGTCAGCCACGGCTGCCAGCCGGCGGCGGCCTTCGCCGACGCCGGCGGCCACATCGCACGGTTCCAGTCGACCTTGAGGCTCACGCTCTCATGTCCTTGAGCCGGGGCCAGATCGCCGCCCAGCTCGCGGTCCGGCCGCTGAGCTGCCAGACCGGCATGTGCTCGCTGGCGTTGGCGACGCCGAGCCGGTTGCCGACCTGCCCGACGATGTGCGCGTTCCCGAAGTACTTCGCGAGCTTCGACGGGTCGTAGCCGACGAAGAGGACCGTGTCGACGTTGTCGGCCGGGCGGCCGAAGTACCAGAATCCGCGGCTCGGGCTGTAGGCCTCGGGGAGGCCGTGCTCGGGCCCGTAGCGGCCGAGCGCGCCCGCCTGCCAGTAGCCGCCGGTGACGACGGCGGTGTCCGGCGGCGCCGTCCGGTACAGCGCGGCGACGTCGCCGGCGAGGTCCGGCCAGCCGATCTCTTCGGCCGCGTAGGCGGGCCGCGGCGCGCCCGGGTGGTCGGCCAGCCAGTGCGCCGGCCACAGCGGCAGCGTGAAGGGCAGGCTGAACAGGGCCGACAGCACGAAGACCGGCCAGGTCGGGACCCACCGCCACCACCGTGCGGGCTCACGTCCTTCCAGGTGGACGGCGGCCGCGGCCCACAGCACGCCGAACATCCCGGCGGCGTAGTAGTACCGCCCGTTGGCGATCAGGAAGACCGCGACGACCCCCAGCGCCGTCCAGCCGAGGAACCGGTACGGCCGCAGCTGCTTGCTCCCGAGCAGCACGGCGACGCCGTAGAGGACGCCGAGCGCGCCGATCACCCAGCCGGCCCCGGCCAGGAGGTTCGGGATGAAGCTTTCCCGGCCGCCCGCCGCGTCGACCTCGGCGCCGACCGCGTCGCCCATGCCGAGCTGCGGCCAGCCGTTCGCGCGCTGCCACAGCAGCGTGGGCACCAGCGAGGCGGCGGCGATCAGCGCGCCCAGCCAGAGCTTCGGCCGGCGAAACAGCTCCCGCGGCCCGAACACCAGCACCGCGAGCCCGGCCACCACCCAGAACGCGCCGATGAGCAGCTTGTCGTTGAGCGCCACGGCCGTCACGACGCCGAGCCACACCAGCAGCGAGTCGGCCCGGGTGCGGACCCAGCGGACCAGCAGCCACAGCACGAGCGTCCACAGCAGCGGGTCGATCGTCGACGTCGCCAGGTAGTGGCCGCTGCCGACGAACTGCCCGCAGATCGCGTACGCCGCCGCGGCGCGCGCCTGTGCCTTGCGCTGCCCGCCGAGCTCTCGGGCGATCAGCGCGACGACCACTACTCCGGCGGCCGTCGCGGCGATCGCCGGCAGCCGGAAGACGACCAGCGAGCCGGGCGCGAGGGTGTTCATCGCCCAGGCCAGGAACGGGACGAGCGGCGGCTGGTCGGCGTAGCCCCAAGCGAGGTGCTTCCCGGCGGCGAGGAAGTACAGCTCGTCGCCGAAGTAGCCGTAACGGCCGGCCGTCAGCAGCAGGGCGGCGGCCGTGCCCAGCGCCAGCAGCGCGACCGGCAGCCGGGCGAAGGGGGCGAGCGCGGCTTTCGCCTGGTCGGGGGCCGTGGCTACGGCGTCCATCGTGCTCCTTGTCCTGGGTCGGCGCCGGTCCTTCCCGCACCCTACGGGGGCCCACCCGGCGCCACCGTGCCGATGGTGACGCCGGGCACGCCGCTCACGTGTGGGTGTTCACCAGCTTCGGCCACAGCGCGGACCACGGCTCGGTCCGGCCGGTCGCCAGCCACAGCGGCACGCCGTCGAAGTAGCCCGGCTTCGCGGCACCGGTGTCCACCGTGCCGATCGGCCGCAGGTCCGCGAAGTGCCCGCGCAGCGGCCGCGGGTCGGCGCCGACGAACAGGACGTCCGTCGTACCTTCGGGCGGCACGACGAGCGTCGCGTACCCGCGGTTCCCGCTGGCCGGCTCGGGCAGGCCGAGGTCGCGGCCGAAGCGGTCGAGCGCACCGGCCTCCCAGTACGTCTCGGTCACCACCGCCGTGTGGTCCCGGCCGGGCAGTCGCGCGAACGCGTCGGTGACCGACCGGGCACCCTCCGGCCAGCCGATCTCGGCGAAGGCGAACACCGGCGCCGGCAGCGCCGGGTGCTCGGTCAGCCACGCCCGCGGCCAGATCGGCAGCGCGACGGGCAGCACCAGCACCACCGCGAGCACGTAACCGGGCCAGGTCGCGATCCACCGCCACCAGCGTGCCGGTTCCCGGCGTTCGAGCGCGACCGCGGCCACCGCCCAGCAGAGCGGGTACATCCCGGCGACGTAGTAGAACCGGCCGTTGACCCCCAGGAACACGACGGTCAGCAGCAGCGTCGTCCAGCCGAGGAAGCGCAGCTCACGGCTGCGCAGCAACCGCCACAGGCCGTAGACCAGCAGGACGGCACCCACCGGGAGGCCGGCGGTGAGCAGGGCCGTCGGCAGGAACGTCAGCCGGCCACCCCAGGTCCCGCCGACCTCCTGCGAGATCGCCGCGCCCATGCCCAGCTGCGGCCAGCCGTGCGTGGCCTGCCAGACGAGCGTCGGCACCAGCGCGACCACGGCGATCGCTGCGCCGACCCACAACGCGGGCCGGCGCAGAAGCTCGCGGGGACCGCAGACGAGGAGCGCGACGCCCGCGGCGAGCCAGAAGCCGCCGATGAGGAACTTCGCGTAGAGCGCGACCGCCGTCACCACGCCGGCCCAGACGAGCAGGCCGTCGGCACGGGTGCGCAGCCACCGGACGAGCAGCCACAGCAGCAGCGTCCACAGGAACGGGTCCACTGTGGACGTCGCGAGGTAGTGCCCGCCCGCCAGGAAGTTCGTCGAGACGGCGAAGGTCGCCGCGGCAAGCGTTTGCGCCTTGGTGGCGCCACCGAGCTCCCGGGCGATCAGCGCGGTGAGCACGACGCCGCCGAGCATCACCAGCATTGCGGGGATCCGCAGGACGAACGGCGAGTGCCCGACCTCGTCCATGATCCTGGCCAGCAGGGGAAGCAGCGGCGGCTGGTCGACGTACCCCCAGGCCAGGTGCCGTCCGGCGGCCAGGAAGTACAGCTCGTCGCCGAAGTAGCCGTAGCGGTTCGCCGTCAGCAGCAACGGGATCGCCATCAGCGTCGCGACGATCGCCACTCCGCCGACGGCGACCGGCGCGACCGGCCGGACCCGGGCCGGGGCGAGCGCGGTCGTCACTCCCATCGGAACACCCGCACCGCGATCGTGGTGCAGCCGACGGCGAACGCCGCCATCGCGCCGAGCTGCAGCAGCTCCGGGGCGTCGCCGGCCCAGGTGGCGCGCAGCGCGTTGAGCGTGGCTCCCAGCGGCAGGACGTCGGCGACGTGCTGCAGGAAGACCGGCAGCTGCTCCTTCGGCACCCAGACCCCGCCCAGCGCCAGCATCGGGAAGAACAGCGCGCTGCCGATGCCGCTCGCCGCGCGACCGGTCGGGGCGAGGGCGGCCACCAGCAGGCCGACGGAGAACAGCGCCAGCGCGCCGAGCACGATCGACAGCAGGAAGCCGCCCGGGTCGCCCGGCAGGGGGATGCCGAGCACGAGCCCGCCGACGCCCGCGATGAGCAGGACCACGACGACGGCCGCGGCCAGGTTCACCAGCAGCTGCGCGGTGAGCAGCCGGCTCGGCGGCACCGGACTCGCGGAAAGCCGCTTGAGCAGGCCCTTTTCGCGGTAGGTGGCCATCGCGTTCGGGAACAGCGTCAGGGCCAGCATCGCCAGCAGGATCGTGACGGCCATCGGCGCGATCACCGTGGCCAGGGCGCTGTGCCCGCCGTACTTCGGGTCCGGCTCGTTCGCGCCGGGCATGAGCCCGAACACCAGCAGCAACGCGAGCGGGATGCCGACGACAACGGCCGGGGCGCCCGGGTCCCGCAGGAACACCTTGGCCTCGGCGGCGGTCAGCTTGGTCAGGACGGACATGGTTTCCCCTTCACTCCGGCCGGTGGCCGGTGAGTGCGACGAAGGCGTCGTCGAGGCCGGCCTGCTCGACGCGCAGGTCCCCGGCGATCACGCCGAGGCGGGCGAGCAGCGACGTCACCGCGTGCAGCACGTTCCCGCTGCCGGTGACCACGAGGCGGTCGCCGTGTCGCTCGGCCGTCCGGACCTCGGGCAGCGCCTCGATCACGGCCGGGTCCAGCGGGGCCGACGGCCGGAAGCGCACGACCTGCTCGTCGCTCACCCGCGCGACCAGCCCGCCCGGCGTGTCCACGGCGACGACGCGACCGGCGTCGATCACCGCGATCCGGTCGCAGAGGCGTTCGGCTTCGGCCATGAAGTGCGTGACCAGCAGGATCGTCACGCCCTGGGCGCGCACGGCCTCGATGAGGTCCCACGTGTCGCGGCGGGCCTGCGGGTCGAGGCCGGTGGTCAGCTCGTCGAGCACCGCCAGCTCCGGGCTCCCGACCAGCGCGAGCGCGATGGACAGCCGCTGCTGCTGCCCGCCGGAGAGCTTCTTGTACGCCGTGCCGCGCTGCTCGGTGAGCCCGAGCGTGTCGAGCAGTTCGTCCGGGTCCGCCGGGGTGCGGTAGAAGGCGGCGTAGAGGTCGAGCAGCTCGCCGACCCGCAGCTTGTCCTGCAGCCGGCCCTCCTGGAGCTGGACGCCGACGCGCTGGCGCAGCTCGGCCCGGTCGCGGCGCGGGTCGAGGCCCAGCACCGAAAGCCGGCCGCCGTCGGGCGTCCGGAGGCCCTCCAGGCACTCGACGGTCGTGGTCTTGCCCGCGCCGTTCGGGCCCAGGATCCCGAAGATCTCCCCGCGCTCGACGGTGAAAGACACGTCGTCGACCGCGACCTTGTCCCCGTACCGTTTGTGGAGGTGCTCGACCTCGATGACCGGCATGGCGCCGTCCCCCTCTCGATCCGTTTCCGACAGATCGAGAATCCCGTGGCGGCCCGGCCCGGCGCGTCAACGGAACGGTCGGCATCGCATCCATCGTTCGGAGGATGCGGCGACCCTCAGGGGTGGCGTCGCCAGGTCAGCGTGATGTCCTTGGTGGACAGCCAGGCGGCGAGGTCGTACCCGTGCGCGGCCAGCCCTTCCACCGCCGCGTAGGTGGTCTCGAGCGCGTACTGCGCGTCTTCGGCGGTGACGAGACCGGCGGCGTGGGCCTCGAGGAGCTCGTCGGTGTCGATCACCCGCAGCGAGAGCTTGTCCTTGAGCACCAGGTCGACGTAGAGGTCGGTGGCGACCCAGCGCGGGCCGTCGCGGCGGACGCGGACGACGTCGAGGTAGAAGTCCTGGTCGCGTTCGTGGCCGGGGGAGAACCAGAAGTCGGTGAACCGCAGGCCGAGCCCGGGCACCAGCCAGGACTCGAGGTAGTGGAACTGGGCGCGGCCGGGCGCCGGGCGGGCGAGGTACAGGCCGAACGGCTCCTCGCGGTACTCCTCGACCTCTCGGAGGATCCCCTTCGGGTCGATGTTCGCGCGCGCGGCGGGGTCGAAGATCTCGACCTTCGGCGGGTGCAGTTCGGCCATGGCGCTCATCCTGCCGGGCCGGTCACGAATCGCGTACAAGCGACGCGCGCGCCACACGTTCGGGCTAAGGTGCGCCGACGATCAGGGGAGTCGAGGGGACTGGGGATGTTCGGGATCATCAGGCCGTGCCGGCACCGGCTGTCCGAAAGCCTGCACGCGGACTGGCTCGCGCACCTGTGCGGGCTGTGCCTCACGCTGCGTGACGAACACGGGCAGCTGGCCCGGGTCGTCACCAACTACGACGGGCTGATCATCTCCGCGCTGGTCGAGGCGCAGACGCAGCGGGCGGGCCTGCGCCGGGACGCCGGACCGTGCCCGCTGCGGGGCATGCGGACGGCGTCGGTGGCGCGCGGCGAGGGCGCCCAGCTCGCCGCCGCGGTGTCCCTGGTGCTGGCCGCGGCGAAGGTGGGCGACCACGTCGAGGACCGCGACGGCGCCTTCGGCCGGCGTCCGGTGGCCGTGGCCGCGCGGCGCGTCGCGGCCCGGTGGGCTTCGCAGGGCAGCAGCACCGGCGGCCGGGTGGGGTTCGACACCTCGGTGGTGGTGGAGGCCGTCGCCCGGCAGGGTTCGCTGGAGCGGTCCCTTCGCCCGGGTGACTCGGCGCTCCTCGCGACCGAGCCCGCCGAGCTGGCCACCTCCGCGGCTTTCGCGCGAACGGCCGAACTGGCCGGGCGGCCCGGGAACGTGGCCCCGCTGGCGGAGGCCGGCCGGATGTTCGGGCGGGTGGCGCACCTCCTGGACGCGGTCGAGGACCACGCGGCGGATGCGGCCGTAGGTGCGTGGAATCCGTTGCGGGCCACGGGAACATCGTTGGACGAGGCGCGCCGGTTGTGCGACGACGCGGTGCTCGGGGTGGAGCTGGCGTTGCGGGAAGCCGAGTTCGCGCAGCCGGGGCTGGTGCACGCGTTGCTGGTCCACGAACTGCGGCAGGCGGTGCGGCGCGCCTTCGGCCACGGTTCGGCTCACGTCCATGGTTCGGCCCATGTCCACGGCTCGGCCTCCGGCGCCGGTTCGGTGGCCGGGAGCGGCTTGGGTTTCGGGCATGGCTCGGCTTCCTGTGCCGGTTCGGCGACTGGAAGCGGCTTGGGTTTCGCGCCGGGCTCGGATTTTGGTGCGGATTCGGTGGCCGGAAGCGGCTTGGGCTTCGGGCATGGCTCGGGTTCAGGTGCCGGTTCGGCGACTGGAAGCGGCTTGGGTTTCGCGCAGGGCTCGGGTTCCGGCGCCGGTTCGGACTCGGGGGCCGGCTCCGCGTTCGCACCCGGCGAACAGCGGCCGGGTGGCCTCGCCGGGCAGCAGCCGCCGCCCGGGTGGATCGGGCCGGGGCCCACGCCGCCGCAGCACCCCCAGCAGCCGCCGCCGGGGTGGATCGGCCGGGGACCGGCTCCTCAGCAGTACCCGCACCAGCCTCCGGGTGGTCCGGGATCCGGTGCGCCGCAGGGCTTTCCGCCGCCGGGGCCGGTTCCGCCACCGGGCGCTCCCGGCGGCCGTGGTCCGGGTGGCCCCGGGGGACCTGGTGGCCCGGGCGGGCCCAGCGGCCCGGGTGGACCTGGTGGGCCGGGCGGGCCCGGTGATTCCGGTGGTCCGGAGCCGCTCGACGGCAAGGGTGGCGGCCTCTGGTACCCGAAGTTCGCCGTCCCGCCGAAGAAGCGCAACCTCTTCCTCGGCTGCGCGCTCACCCCTTACATGTGCTGCACCTGCCAATTCTGCTGCCGCGATCCCTATCCTGGGCCGTGGAGCGGGAAACCGCACACGACCGCGGGCTGCGACTGCGGCGGCTGCGACTGCGGCTGTGACGGTTGTTGCGACTGCTGCTCCTGTTGCGACTGCAACTGCTGAGAGGGGATCGCGATGACCGAGCCGATGGCGGACTTGCACGACCGAGGCCGCGAGACCTTCGCCGGGCTCGTCGAGGGCGGTGCGCAGCGGCTCGACGCGTTGTTCGCCACCGTCCCGGCGCTGGGCGAGCTGGCGGTCGGCACGGTCTACGGCCACCTGCACGAACGCCCGGCGCTCGACGCCCGGACGCGCGAGGCGGCCACGCTGGCGGCGATCGTCGCGGCCGGGATGGTCGGGCCGCCGCTGAGCGTCCACCTCCGGACGGGCCTCGCCTCGGGACTGTCGCCGGCCGAGGTCTGCGAAGTCGTCGTCCAGACGGCCGCGTTCGCGGGTTTCCCGCGCGCGGTTTCGGCGGCCGACCAGCTGAACCGCCTCTTTGAAGGCCACGGCCTCCCGATCCCACCGCCGCCCTCTCCCCGCGAGGTGGTGCTGGCGTACCTCGCGGAGCCGGAAGCCGTGGAAGCCGAGGTCGCCGAGGTGCTCGCGGAGTTCCCGCGCACCGAGGTGCAGGCCACCGGGCCCGACCGGGTGCTGGTCACGTGCTTCGGCGACGAACCCGCGCCCGGGGCCGTGCTGCACTGCTCGGTGACCGGCGCCGAAGTAGCGTCCGTCATGGTGTTCCGACCCCGCTGACCAGGGCCGACGGAAATTGTCGGTGGTGCGTCGTACTCTGGTCGACGTGGCTTTCGCAACCGAACACCCCGTGCTCGCCCAGTCCGACTTCCGGCCCGTCTCGGAGATCCCCCGGACCGGCGGCCGCTTCGAGGTGGTCAGTGACTACCAGCCCGCCGGTGACCAGCCGGCGGCCATCGACGACCTCGAACGCCGGGTCCGGGCGGGCGAGAAGGACGTCGTGCTGCTGGGCGCCACCGGTACCGGCAAGTCGGCGACGACGGCGTGGCTGATCGAGCGCGTCCAGCGGCCGACACTGGTGATGGCGCCGAACAAGACCCTGGCCGCTCAGCTGGCCAACGAGCTGCGCGAGCTCTTCCCGCACAACGCGGTCGAGTACTTCGTCAGCTACTACGACTACTACCAGCCCGAGGCGTACATCGCGCAGACGGACACGTACATCGAGAAGGACTCGTCGATCAACGACGACGTCGAGCGGCTGCGGCACTCGGCGACGATGAACCTGCTGTCGCGGCGGGACGTCATCGTGGTCGCCAGCGTGTCGTGCATCTACGGCCTGGGCACGCCGCAGTCCTACCTCGACCGGTCGTCGAAGCTGAAGGTCGGCATGCAGCTCGACCGGGACGTGTTCCTGCGGGCGCTGGTCGACGTGCAGTACACGCGCAACGACATCGCCTTCGCGCGCGGCACGTTCCGGGCGCGCGGGGACACGGTCGAGATCATCCCGGCGTACGAGGAGCTGGCGATCCGCGTCGAGTTCTTCGGCGACGAGGTCGAGAAGCTGTACTACCTGCACCCGCTGACCGGGGACATCGTCAAGGAGGTCGACGAGGTCCGGATCTTCCCGGCGACGCACTACGTCGCGGGCCCGGAGCGGATGGAAAAGGCGATCAAGGGCATCGAGCAGGAGCTCGAAGACCGGCTGGCCGAGCTGGAGAAGCAGGGCAAGCTGCTGGAGGCGCAGCGGTTGCGGATGCGCACGGCCTACGACATCGAGATGATGCGGCAGGTCGGGTTCTGCTCCGGCATCGAGAACTACTCGCGGCACATCGACGGCCGCGGCGCGGGCACCGCGCCGGCGACGCTGATCGACTACTTCCCGGACGACTTCCTGCTGGTGATCGACGAGTCGCACCAGACGGTCCCGCAGATCGGCGGCATGTACGAGGGTGACATGTCCCGGAAGCGGAACCTGGTGGAGTACGGCTTCCGGCTGCCGAGCGCGGTCGACAACCGGCCGCTGACCTGGGAGGAGTTCTCCGACCGGATCGGGCAGACGGTGTACCTGTCGGCGACGCCGGGGCCGTACGAGATGGGCCAGGCGGGCGGCGAGTTCGTCGAGCAGGTCATCCGGCCGACCGGCCTGGTCGACCCGAAGGTGGTCGTGAAGCCGACTGAGGGCCAGATCGACGACCTGGTGCACGAGATCCGCGAGCGCGCGGACAAGGACGAGCGCGTCCTGGTCACCACGCTGACCAAGAAGATGTCCGAGGACCTCACGGACTACCTGCTGGAGCTGGGCATCCGGGTGCGCTACCTGCACTCGGAGGTCGACACGCTGCGCCGGGTTGAGCTGCTGCGTCAGCTGCGGGCGGGCGACTTCGACGTGCTGGTCGGCATCAACCTGCTGCGCGAGGGGCTCGACCTGCCGGAGGTGTCGCTCGTGGCGATCCTCGACGCGGACAAGGAGGGCTTCCTCCGGAGCGGGACGTCCCTGATCCAGACGATCGGCCGCGCGGCGCGAAACGTGTCGGGCGAGGTCCACATGTACGCGGACAAGATCACCGACTCGATGAAGCACGCGATCGAGGAGACGGACCGCCGTCGCGAGAAGCAGGTCGCCTACAACGTGGAGCGCGGGGTCGACCCGCAGCCGCTGCGGAAGAAGATCGCCGACATCCTCGACCGGGTCTACAGCGAGGCCGAGGACACCGAGCAGGTCTCGGTGGGCGGCTCGGGCCGCAACTCCTCCCGCGGCAAGAAGCCGGAACAGGGCGACCGGGTGCGCAGCTCGGGAATGCTGGTGGACAAGGACGTGTCGGCGATGCCGCGCGCCCAGCTGGCGGACCTGATCCAGCAGATGACGGACCAGATGATGCAAGCGGCGCGGGACCTGCAGTTCGAGCTGGCCGCCCGGCTGCGCGACGAGATCCAGGACCTGAAGAAGGAGCTCCGGGGGATGGACGCCGCCGGCATCAAGTGACACCGATCACCCGACCGAGTATTACACCCTTCGCGGTATGGTTACACCATGGCGATGAACATCAAGGACCCGGAGGCCGAGCGCCTGGCCGCCGAGGTCGCCGAGCTGACGGGCAACACCAAGACCGGTGCCGTCCGGGAGGCGCTGCGTCTGCGGCGTGACCAGCTGCTCGCGGACACGGAAACGCCCGAAGAGCGCCTTGCGCGGTTGCATCGCTTCCTGGAGGAGGAGGTCTGGTCCCAGTTGCCACCTGATCAGCTGGGCGTGCCGATCACCAAGGAAGAGCAGGAAGACATCCTCGGCTTCGGACCGGAGGGCGTGTGATCATCGATTCGTCGGCCATCATCGCGATGATCAACCGCGAGCCGGAAAGCATGGTCCTCGAGCGGGCACTGATCACGGCCGCCGAGCCCAAGATCGGTGCACCGACCAGGGCGGAGGCGGGAATCGTGCTGCAGGCCAAGTTCGGAATGCGTGGCCGGAGCCTGTTCGAACGGTTCCTGCAGGAGTGGGGGGTGGTCACACTCCCGTTCGACCACCGCCATGCCGAAGTTGCCATCGAGGCGTTCCAGAGGTTCGGAAAGGGCAGGCACTCGGCGAAGCTCAACTTGGGCGATTGCCATTGCTACGCGACGGCCAAGATAGCCAGGGAACCGTTGCTCTGCATCGGCAAGGACTTCCCGCAGACCGACCTCGACCTCGTCAAGCTCGAGTCGTGAACGTCGAAGCCGTCGTCGCGTACTGCCTCGGCAAGCGCGGGGCCGAGGAGACCTACCCCTTCGGCGACCACGTGCTCGTCGCGAAGGTCGGCGGCAAGGGCTTCGCCTTCATCGGGCAGGACGAGCCCGGCAGCGTCGCCGTCAAGTGCGGGGCCACCAAGGACGAAGCCGCCGAGGTCCGGGAACGGTACCCGGATTCCGTCACCGTCATGGACTACCTCGGCCGCTACGGCTGGAACCGCGTCGAACTCGGCGCCGGTGTCCCCGGCGCCGAACTCGAAGAACTCATCGATGCCTCCTACGACGACGTCGTCCGGCGGCTGCCGAAGGCGAAGCGGCCCTAGCCCGGCGCCGGTGCCTCCGGGTCCGGCTGCAACATGCCGAAGATGTTGCCCTCGGTGTCCTTGACGTACGCCAGCCACCCGACCCCCGGCACCGGGTTCTTCGGCAGGGCCAGCGATCCGCCCGCCTCGGTCACCGCGGCGAGCGCGTGGTCGAGGTCGGCGACGTCGATCGTGTTCACGAAACCGTGCACCGGCGCCGACTCCTCGGGAGCCGGGCCGACTCGGGGGACCAGCCCGCCGTCGATGCCGTCGCCTTCGCCGGTCGTGATCACCCAGTACGGGACGTCGCCCCAGCGTTCGAACTTCCAGCCGAACACCGCCGTGTAGAAGGCGACCGCGCGTTCGGGGTCGCCCGCGTGGATCTCGAAGTGGACGGGACGAGGCATGCCGCCTCCTCAGGCCGGGCCGGCAGGGTGCCGTGAGAGTACGCCCGGCCCGAGGAAAGTCCCAGCCGGGAAATTCACAGCGGTGGCCGCGCCGAAAGGGTGAGGTCGGCGTCGAAGTCCGGGAACCCGGCCGGGGCGCTGCGAGCCGTCAAGGCCGCCGAAGCCGGCGGCAGACCCGCCCAGCGCCGGACCGTGGCGGTCGCCGCGGCGGCGTCGGCCGCGGGCAGCTGCGCGATCTTCGAGCCGTGGTTGCCGCCCGGCACGTAGTAGCGGTACGAGTCGCGGCTGCCGAAGCCCAGCTCGAACGGCTCGGCGCCCCACGGGTCGTTCGAGCCGTACACGTACAGCAGCCGGGTGCCGCGCGACTTCACCCAGAAGTCGATGTCCGGCATCGCCAGGTAGTCGAACCGCGGGATCTTGACCGACGAAGGCACGAACGTCTTCGGCTGGTCGGCGCCGGGGTAGCGGAGCAGGTCGCGCAGGTAGCCGTCGTACGCCTCGGGCGAACCCAGCTGCGCGGCCGCCTGGTAGTAGTACGGGATGAACGGCTCGAGGTCCTGGTCCGAGTACGTGTTGAGGCTCTCCACCTTTTCGTACCAGGCGTAGACGTCGACCGCGGGCGCACCCGGCGCGGGCACCGTCGCGCAGTCCGCCTGCTTCTGGTACTGCCAGAAGGCGAAGTACGAGTCGATCACCGAGATCTCGAGGGACTTGTCCGCCGAGCCGACGATCGAGAACGTCAGCCCGCGTTTCGCTGCGTCCGCCGCGGCGATCACGCCCAGCTCGTCACGTCGCTTCAGCGCGTCCCGCTGGATCGCCTTCAGCGCGTCGCGGCAGCCCGGGTCGTTGCCGACGCGGGAGAGGAACTTGTTGTAGACGTCGATCGGGTCGATGACGTCGTTGGGCGCGACGTAGGGGACCGTGCCGTCGACGTCGTCGGGGAAGAAGCGCCGGAAGTACGTCGCGGTCATGCCGCCCTTGCTGCCGCCGGTGGCCAGCCACTTGCCCGGGTAGATCGCCTTGAACGCCTGCACCGCGCGGTGCTCGTCCGCGGCGGCCTGCCAGATCGTCAGCTGCTTCGCCCAGTTCTCCGGCTGGGGCCGCGACGGCGTGAAGTACCGGTACTCCATCGACAGCTGGTTGCCGTCGACGATCTGCGTCGGCTCCGACCGGTTCGGCGCGGTGCTGACGTTGTAGCCGCTGGTGAAGGCGACCGTCGGCGCCGCGAAGTCGCGGTGCAGCAGGGTGAACCGCTGCTGGAACGTGCCCGCGCCGGGGTGGCGGTGGTCGGCGGGCTGGGTGAAGGTCAGCTCGAAGAACCGGAACCCGGCCGGCGCCGCGTCCTCCTTGACGATCGTCAGGCCGGGGATCTTCCGCAGGGCGGTCTCGATGTCGGTCGCCGCGCCCGCGGGGGGCGCGAGCCCCACCACGGCCAGCACGGCGGCCGCGGCGGCAGTGAACAGTCTGCGCATGGACGCACCCTTCCCGGCTTCGGATCCCACCGTGGGACCCTCACAGAACCGGCCGCGGTCGGCAATCGGCTGTCCGGGGCCAGATTCGGTCAGGTTCCGACTTTCGTCGGGTGGCGCGCGCGTCCTCCGCCGTGCGCAACCGCGGGCACCGTGCGAGTTGTCCGGGTGATCAGCGCCACGTTACGGTCCGGAACCGTAGGCACCGGCATCGAGCGAGGGGTCCGCCATGAAGGTTTCCGACTGCCCTACGACACAGGTCGAAGTGCACATCGCTGCGCGGCCGGCCGAGGTCTGGTCCTGGCTGCTGGACATCGACCTGCCGGCCCGGTTCTCGAACGAGTTCCAGGGCGGCGGCTGGGTCGAGGGCGCCGAGCCCGGCCTGGGCGCGCGGTTCCGCGGCCGCAACTCCCACCCGGTCGCCGGGGAGTGGGAGACGGTCTCGACCGTGACCGGCTACGAGCCCGAGCGGCTGTTCGCGTGGGCCGTGATGGACGTGACGAACCCGGCCGCGTCGTGGCGCTTCGAGCTCGTCCCCGACGGCGACGGCACGATCCTGCGCCAGTGGGCCCAGATCGGTCCCGGCCCATCCAACCTGACGACGATCATCGGCTCGATGCCCGAGCACGAGGAGGAGATCGTCGCGATGCGGCTGGGCGAGCTGCAGAGCAACATGCAGAAGACGGTCGAAGGCATCAAGGCCCTCGCCGAGACCGGCGTGCACGCCGCCTAGTGTCGCGCGTCCGAGGTTCGTTGACAGCGCGACGGCGAGTGCGAACGTCTTGAATGAGTCATTCAGGACCTCCGACCTGGATCCACCGGTGAATGTGGTGGGTGAGGCGGTGTCGTAGACGCGCAGATGCCCTCTGACCTGGGATGATTGTTCTTGTCTAGGGAACAA
>NZ_JBFBAG010000019.1:0-178173 GCF_040682155.1 Amycolatopsis sp. NPDC051371 | reverse complement strand
AGGCGACCGCGCCCGCCTGCTACGGACCGAACGTGACCGCGCTGGCGGTCTATCTGCTGACCTACCAGCACATCCCGGTAGCCAGGACCGCGCAGCTGCTGGCCGACCTGCTGGGACTGCCGGTGTCGACCGGCTGGGTCGCCGGTGTCCTCACCCCGGTCGCCACCAACCTCGACGAGTTCGCCGAGCGGGTCGAACAGGCGCTGCGGGCAGCGTCGGTGGCACACTTCGACGAGACCGGCATCCGGGTCGAAGGAAAGAACTGGTGGCTGCACGTCGCCTGCACGTCCCACCTCACCGCGTATCTGCCGCACCGCCAGCGCGGCGGTGAGGCGATGGACGAATTCGGGATCCTCACCCGGTTCCGCGGTGTCGCGGTCCACGACGGCCTCATGTCCTACCAAGACTTCGGGCGCAACCACGCCCGCTGCAACGCCCACCACCTGCGCGAACTCGTCGCGGCCAGCGAGGCTTTTCCGGAGCACACCTGGCCCGGAATCGCCATGAAGACCCTCGAAAAGCTCAACACTGCTGCTCATATGGCACGAGACGCCGGCCTGGCCGCGATACCCGCCCATGTCGTTGATCCGTTGATCTCCAGGTTCGTCCGCACCGTCCATCTCGGCCTGCTGCTGCACCCACCGGATCGGGGTCGTAAGCAAAGCAAGACCCGGAACCTGCTGGTGCGCCTGCGCGACTACCAGCAGCAAGTGCTGCTGTTCGCCCGCGACCTGACTGTCCCGTTCACCAACAACCAGGCCGAACGCGACCTGCGCATGATCAAAGCACAGCTGAAGATCTCCGGCGGCTGGCGCACCCGACACGGCGCCCAGGCGTGGTTGCGCGTCCGCGGCTACATCTCCACCGCCCGCAAGAACGGTCTCCACATCATCACCGCGCTACGCGACGCCATCACCGGAAACCCTTGGCTGCCAACAACTGTCGAAATGGCCTGAACAGTTACTCCTTTCGTGTGATGAACGTTTGTTCGTCTGCCGGTAATCTTGGTGTGTGGACAGCGAAACGGTGTGGAAAGCAGATGCGGTGGCCCTGGCCGACCGCATCTCCACCCTGCTCACTTCCGTCCGGTCCATCGAGGCCGAGATCGGTTCTCTGCTGGCCGAAATCGAGTCGCGCGGTGTCATGGAACTCTTCGGCTACCGCTCTGTCGCACGGCTATTCGAGCACCTCGCCGATATCCCCAAAGCCGCCGCCGAAACCGTGATCAAACGAGCCCGAGCCCTCACCTCCAGCCACACCCTTGACGGCACCCCGATCCCCGCCGTCGCTCCCTCCACCGGCGCTGCCGCGTTGGACGGCCGGTTGAGCACCCCGATGATCGACACCATCGTCGGCGTCATGACCCAGGTCCCGCCCGAACACCGCGACGACGCCGAGGAACACTTGCTGTCCTTCGCCTCCGAGGCCGGGCACAAGCAGGTCGCCGCTCTCGGGGCACGCATCCTGGCTCACCTCGACCCCGACGGCCAGGTCCCCGACGAGACCGAACCCGCCACCCCGAGTCGCGAACTGTCGTTGCGTCGCAAAAGAACTGGGGTCTGGGAACTTCAGGGCCGGTTCGACGACGAGACCGGCACCCGCGCCAGCGCCCTGCTGGACTCGCTCGCGCAACGCCGCGCCACCGACGAAGGCCCCGACCTCCGCTCCCCGCAGGAACGCTACGGTGATGCGTTCTCCGACGCGATCGACCTGGCCCTCAACTCCCCAGACCTCCCGACGCAGGCCGGCGAACGAGCCCACGTCATGGTCGCAGTCTCCCTAGACGACCTGAAAACCGGTGTCGGCCGGGCCATCCTCGGCGACCTCGGGACAATGTCTGCGGCCGAGGCCCGCATCCACGCGTGCGACTGCAGGCTCATCCCCGCAGTACTGGGAACGAAGAGCGAACCCCTCGACCTGGGCCACCAGCGACGCTTGATCTCCACACCGCTGCGCCACGCGCTGTACCTACGCGACCGCGGCTGCGCCTTCCCCGGCTGCCACCGCCCACCCCGGCACTGTCAGGGACACCACATCCGGCATTGGGCCGACGGCGGACCCACGGAGCTGGGCAACCTGGTCCTGATGTGCGCCCACCATCACCGGCTGTTGCACCGCTCCGGCTGGCAAGTCCGCATCGCGGCCGACGGGTTGCCCGAGTTCCTGCCACCGGTGTTCCTGGACAAACGCCGAAAACCCAGGCGCAACAACCTGCACCAACCGCTGCCGTTCGCGGCGTGAACAATCGAACATGGGATAGGCCCGCAGCCAATGGCTACGGGCCTACACCCGCGTTCCAACCCGCAAGCGCCCGCCGACCCGACTTACGGTGCGAAAGTCCGGCGCTGGCCCGCGATGTCCGCCACCGACCCGACCGGCGGTGCGGGTTCCGGGGCCTGTCACCGAACTGCTCGCGGACCGTCGCTGCCATCGGCCCGGTCTCCGGCGCGAAGGTCCGGCGCTCGCCCGTCGCGGGCCATTCGTGATCAGAAGTTCCGGGGTCCGTCAGCGGCGGCCGATCAACCAGCACCCAACCCAGCCTCGACCGGCAACCACCCTCAACCGTCGCCGAACCGGTCCCCGATTTCCTCGATCTCCCGCAACCCCACCAACTCCGCGAAATCCGTCAACCCCGGCAACTCACGAACAGCCTCGACCGGCGTCCCATCCCGCGCGATCCGACCCAACACCGCACGCATCGCCTCCGTCGCCGCCAGCAGCGTCGAAATCGGACAGATCACCAACCGGAACCCGAGCTCACGCAACCGCTCCCGTCCCAACGGCGGCGTCTTCCCGCCCTCCGCCCAGTTGAACAGCAACGGCACGTCCCGGAACGTCTCCGCCACCCGCTCGATCTCGGCTTCGCTCTGCAACGCCTCCACGAACAGCATGTCCGCCCCCGCCTCGCGGTAGCGGTGGGCGCGGTCGATCGCCGCGTCGAGGCCTTCGACCGCTCGGGCGTCCGTGCGGGCTATCAGCAGGAAGTCGGGGTCCGATCGGGCGGCTACCGCGGCTCGCAACCGGTCGACCATTGTCGGCGCGGGGATCACGCTCTTGCCTTCGAGGTGGCCGCAGCGCTTCGGGGCCACCTGGTCCTCCAGGTGGATCGCCGCGACTCCGGCGGCCTCGTACTCGCGGACCGTGCGGATCACGTTCAGCGCGTTGCCGTAGCCGGTGTCCGCGTCGGCGATCAGCGGGACCTCCACCACCGAACGGATGCGGCTCGCCGCCTGGACCATCTCCGTCATCGTCAGGAGACCCACGTCCGGACGGCCCAGCAGCGACGCCGTCGTGCCGAAACCGGTCATGTAGACCGCCTCGAACCCGGCCGCCTCGACCAGGCGGGCGCTCAGCGCGTCGTACGCTCCCGGCGCGACGATCAGGTCGCCGCCCGCGAGCAGCTCGCGCAGCCGCGCCGGTCCCGGGACGCGCGGACTCAGCAGATCGGCCACCGCGATCACCTCCTCGCGGGGGCGTTCCCGAGCTGTCCCGGGGTCAAACCCACCCGCTCGTACACGATCTTCTCGTATGGACCGGCCGTGCCCGTCTCGTACAGGATCCCGACCGTGGCCGGGTCGGCCTGGACCAGGTCGGAATAGGCCGCCGGACCGCTGGTCAGCGTGCGGCCGGCGCGCCACGTGTGCCCGCGGTCGGTGCTCAGCCGCAGCTGCATCACCGCGCGCGTGGCGGGGTCGGCCGGGCCCGAGTACAGCATCAGCCACGGGATCGTCGTCTGCAGCACGCTGCCCTCGACCTTCGTCCCGGACAGCGACGGCTGCACCTGGTACGGCCGGACCAGAGTCTTCCCGCCGTCCACGCTGTAGCCGTCGACGCGGTGCTCGGCGGCGGACCCCTGGTTGCGGCTGGAGAAGTAGAGGGTCCCGTCGGGCAGCTCGGTCGCCGACGTCTCGTTCGCGGCGACGACGCCGTCCGTGCGGTCGTCGGTGAAGCCGATGTGCCAGGTGCGGCCGGCGTCGTCGCTGTAGAGGTCGTGACCGCCGTAGTACTTCGCCTCGGTGCCGACGTCGGGGGAGCCGGCCGGCGGGGAGCTGGAGTGGTTGGCGGGCACGACGATCCGGCCCGCGTGCGGGCCGTGCCGCAGCAGCGTCGCGTGCCCGGGGCCGGTGGCGTACCACCGCCAGCCCGGCAGCTTCGCGTCGGCGGTGATGTCCCGCGCGGGGGACCAGGTCCGGCCGTTGTCGCGGCTGCGCAACACGAAGACGCGGCGGGTGTCCTGCGCGGACGCCTGTCCGGACATGATCTGCTTCTCCGAGACCAGTCCGTTGTGGACGGTCAGCAGCACGAGCTCGCCGTCCCGCGCGAGCACCGGCGTCGGGTTGCCGGCGGTGGCGTCGCCGTTGCTGTCCACCAGGGACAGCGGGCCCCAGGTGCAGCCGCCGTCGCGGGAGGTGCGCGACACCGTCTGGATGGCTCCGGAGTCCCCGGCCGAGTCACGCCGTCCTTCGGCGAACGCGACGAGCGCACCGTCGGCCGCCCGGACCACCGCGGGGATGCGGAAGGTGTCGTAGCCCTCGGTGCCGGAGGTGAAGGCCACGGACGACGCGCATCCGTGCGCCGGGCCGGCCGTGGCCGCGGGAGTGAAGGACAGCGCGGTTGTCGCTGCCGCCAAAAGGATCGTGCTGAACCTGCGAATCGGGGACACCGGTTCGACCTCCTCGTCGAGGTAGGACATGGGATGTCGGACGTCCTATGTCTGGACAACCTAAGGAGGCCGTGCGAGTTCGTCAAGGACCACGCTGGGTGCCCGGCCGGGCACGCGGTGCCTTGGGCGTGGGTGCGCGGCGTGGGTGGAGAGCGGTTCGTCGCTCTCGCACGCCGACTACCTGGCGGCTGCCGTGGGCCGAATGGACCGAACCGCGGACGCGTGAAGTGTGCGCACGGAGCGCCGGCTCAAGGGCGGTCAGCCGGGCACGGCCCGAAGTACAGGCACTCGACCAGCGCGCGGACGTCGTGCGCTCGCGCCACCGGCTCCAGCTCGTCGAGCATCGCCGTGAGCGTGACCAGATCGACCCGGCCATCCCCGGTGAGCGGGAACTGCCGCTCCGCCGTGTCGTGCACAGCGCACCCGCTGCCGCGCAGGTTGCCCGCCGGGACGACCGCGAACACCACTTCGCTCTCGTCGCCGAAGGTGAAGTAGCACTGCAGGGCGACCGGGGTGGTGTCGGAGACCGTGTTGGTCCGCTCGCCGCCGAAGCTGTCCGGGTACGACCAGCCCGCGGTGGCGTCGTCGAGGAACTTGACGTCGGCGGGATCGGTGACCCCGTCGAGCCGCCAGCCGCGCGCCAGGACGTGGTGGTGCACCTCGAGCTGGCGGGAGATGAGCAGCGCCGCGGTCATGCGCTCAGTGTGGCCCCACGCCGTCACTCACGATCGGGTGACCTACCAATGGGGCTGGATCACGGACGCGAAGCCTGATAAGCCTCTGCGCGTGACGATGGACCTGCACAGCATCAACTCGTGGGAAGTGTCGTTCCTCCGCGAGGAAGTCGGCGGCTACTTCGCCCACGGCGTCGAGCTCGCACCCGGCGCGACCGTCCTCGACGTCGGGGCCAACGTCGGCGTCTTCTCCGCGGCGGTCTACGAACGGCTCGGCGGTGACGTGCGGATCTACGCGTTCGAGCCGTTGCCCCCGCTCTACGAAAAGCTGGACCACAACGGCCGGGACTTCTTCGCGGGGCGGCTGAAAGCGCTGCCCTTCGGGCTCGCGGCCGGTGAGGACGAGCTCGACTTCAGCTACTTCCCGGGCGCGACGATCTTCTCGTCGTCGTGGCGGGACGAGGGCAACGTCGAGGCGGAGCGGAAACGCGTCACCGCCAGCATCGTCGAGATGATCCGCCAGGGCGGTATGGGCCCGGCCGCCCGCCGCGTGCCGGCGCCGCTCCTGCGCGGCTTGGTCGGCCGCCAGCTGAAGGTGATGCGCAACCTCGAGACCCACCGGGTGCGGGTCCGGCCGCTGTCCCCGGTGCTCGACGAGGAAGGCATCGACCGCATCGACCTGCTCAAGGTCGACGTCGAGGGTGCCGAGCTGGACGTGCTGCGGGGGATCGAAGAGCGGCATTGGCCGCTGGTCCGGCAGGCCGTCGTCGAGGTCGAACGGTGGGCGGAGAACCGCGACCGCGTGCGCGAAGTCTTCGCCACGCGCGGGTTCGCGGTCGAAGCGGTGCAGGACCCGGTCCAGCAGGCGGCCGACATCGGGATGGTGTTCGCCCTCCGCTGACCCTTGCCTTGACGTGGGCGTCAGTGTTTAGCGTCGCCCCGTGTGAAGTTCGGAATCAGCTACAGCACCCCCCAGTTCGGCGTCGATCCCGGGAAACTCCTGCGGTTCGCGAGGGACGCCGAAGACCTCGGCTTCGAATCGTTGTACGTACCGGAGCACGTCGCCCTCCAGCCCGGCGCGAAGATCGGGCCGATGGAGCTGGACCCGACGCTGCCCTACGGTGATCCGCTCGAGTGCCTGACGTTCGTCGCCGCCGGCACGCGGCGCATCCTGCTCGGCACCGGCGTTCTGCTGCTGCCGTACCACCACCCGGTCGTGCTCGCCAAGCGGCTGGCGACGGTCGACCTGCTGTCCGGCGGGCGCATGCGGCTGCTCACCGTCGGCGTCGGCGCGCTGCCCGGCGAGGCCGCGGCGGTCGGCGTCGACTTCGCCACGCGCGGCCGCCGGGCCGACGAGGCGCTCGACGTCCTGCGGCTGCTCTGGGCCGGAGACGTGGACGGCGTCAGCCACGCGGGGGAGTTCTTCACCCTCGACGCCGTGTGCAGTTTCCCGAAGCCGGTCGGCGGCGGCCTGCCGATCCACGTCGGCGGTTCGAGCGACGCCGCGGCGCGCCGGGCCGGGCGGCGCGGGGACGGCTACTTCCCCGGCGGCCTGCTCACCCCGGACGAGCGCCGCCATCAGTTCGCGCTGGCCCGAACGGCCGCGAGCGAGGCCGGCCGGGACCCGGATGCCTTGCAGTACACGCGATGGGGGTCGATCGGAATGTCCGAAGAGGACGCTGAGAGCCTCGCGAACCAGGGCGTGACCCGGCTCGTCGTGAGCCCCACGACGGCCGACGCCGCCGCCCAGCGAGACGAGATGGCGGCCTTCGCCGAGCGGTTCGCCCTGGTTCGTCCGGTTGGGCCAGTCGAGTGACAGCGATGGAGTCGTAAATTTTCTGATCGGTGTCAAGTTCTTGCGTGACGGCGCTCACTTGTTGCATGCTCGGGTGGCTCAGGCTCCCGTCCCCGCCGTCTCGAAGAAGAGAAGACGCCATGACTCGTACGCGCCTGTCCCGGCTCGTCGCCGGTTTCCTCGCCGTGGGGCTGTCCGTCGCCGGGCTCTCCCTCGCCTCCGCGGCGAGCGGCCCACCCGACTTGTTCGAGGCGGCACCCGCCGCCGCGCTCGCGGACGTCCCCTTGACCCGGACGGTGTCGGCGAGCAGCGCCCTGCCCGGCTATCCCGTCGCCAACGCCGCCGACGGGAACCAGGCCACGTACTGGGAATCCGCCAATAACGCCTTCCCGCAGTGGATCCAGGCCGACCTCGGCTCCACGAAGGCGCTCTCGCGGATCATGCTAAAGCTGCCCATCGGCTGGGAGGCCCGCACTCAGACCTTGACCGTGCGCGGCAGCACCGACGGCACCGCGTTCACCGACCTCGCCGCGGCGAGCGGGTACGCCTTCACGCCGAGCGCGAACACCGTCACCATCCCGGTGACGGCCTCGACCCGCTACGTCCGGCTGAACGTCACCGCGAACACCCAGTGGCCGGCCGCGCAGCTCTCGGAGTTCGAGCTGTACGGCCCCGACTCCGGGGACACGCAGGCCCCGACCGTCCCGGCGAACCTCGTGCTCACCGAACCCGCCTCCGGCCAGGTCAAGCTGACGTGGTCGGCCTCGACCGACGACGTCGGCGTCACCGGCTACACCGTCTACCGCGACGGCACGGCCGTCAGCACGGTCACCGGCACGACCTTCACCGAGACCCGCCCCGCCGGCACGCGCGTCGAGTACTTCGTCCGGGCCGAGGACGCCGCGGGGCACGAGTCCGCCGACAGCAACCACGTCGTGCGCCAAGGCACCCAGGCCGGCCAGAACCTTGCCGCGGGCAAGCCGATCGAGGCGTCGTCGAGCGTCTTCGGCTTCGTCGCCGCGAACGCGAACGACAACAACACCGGCACGTACTGGGAAGCCTCGGGCCACCCGAGCACGCTGACCGTCAAGCTCGGCGCGAACGCCGATCTCGACCAGGTCGTCGTGAAGCTGAACCCCGACGCGGCCTGGGGTGCGCGGACGCAGAACTTCGAGGTCCTCGGCCGCGACCAGGGCGCCACGACGTTCACCTCGCTCAAAGCCCGCGCCGACTACCGGTTCGACCCCGCCACCAACCAGAACACCGTGACCATCCCGGTGAGCGGCCGGGCCGCGGACGTCCGGCTGCAGTTCTCCGCCAACTCCGGCGCGCCCGGCGGACAGGTCGCGGAGTTCCAGGTGCTCGGGACCCCGGCGCCGAACCCGGACCTCGTCGTCACCGGCACGACGTGGACCCCGGCGAACCCGACGGAGACGAGTCAGCTCGCGGTCTCGGCGACCGTCAAGAACGCGGGTACCGCGCCCGCGGCGGCCACCACCGTCACCGTCAGCTTGGGCGGCACGGTCGTCGGCAATGCGGCCGTCGGCGCCCTCGCGGCGGGCGCGTCCACGACCGTGTCCGTCAACGCGGGTACGCGGCCGCAGGGCACCTACAGCGTGTCCGCCACGGTCGATCCCACCAACACGGTCGTCGAGCAGGACGACACCAACAACACGTTCACCTCACCGACCTCGCTGGTGATCGCACAGGCGCCGGGCCCGGACCTCGAGGTCACCGGCATCACGTCGAACCCGCCGAACCCGGCGGCCGGCGCGGCGGTGTCGTTCACCGTCGCGGTGCACAACCGCGGCACGAGCGGCGCGGGCACCTCGGTGACCCGGCTGACCGCAGGCACCACCACCCTGGCCGGGGCCACGGGCGCGATCGCGGCCGGTGCCACGGCGAACGTCGCGATCTCCGGCACCTGGACCGCCACCAGTGGCGGCGCGACCCTCACCGCGACCGCCGATTCCACGAACACGGTCGCCGAGACCAACGAGTCCAACAACGACCTCTCGCGGGCGATCGTGGTGGGCCGCGGCGCGGCCGTGCCGTATACCGAGTACGAAGCGGAATCGGCGCAGTACCAGGGACAACTGCTCCAGACCGACCCGCTGCGCACGTTCGGCCACACGAACTTCGCGACCGAGTCCTCGGGCCGCCAGTCCGTCCGGCTGGCGAACCAGGGGCAGTACGTCGAGGTCACGTCCACGAACCAGGCGAACTCGATCGTGGTGCGCAACTCGGTCCCCGACGCGGCCGCCGGCGGCGGGCAGGACTACACGCTCAGCCTGTACGTCAACGGCGCGTTCGCGCAGAAGCTGACGCTGTCCTCGACCCACAGCTGGCTCTACGGCACCACCGACGAGCCCGAGGGCCTGACGAACCGGCCCGGGGGAGACGCGCGGCGGTTGTTCGACGAGTCGCACGCGCTGCTGGCGCAGTCCTACCCGGCGGGCACGAAGTTCAAGCTGCAGCGGGACAACGGCGACAACGCGGCGTACTACGTCATCGACTTGGTCGACCTGGAGCAGGTGGCACCGGCGCTGCCGAAGCCGGCCGAGTGCACGTCGATCACCGAGTACGGCGCCGTGCCGAACGACGGCGTCGACGACGCCCCGGCGATCCAGCGCGCGGTCACCGACGACCAGAACGGCAAGATCGCCTGCGTCTGGATCCCCGAGGGTCAGTGGCGGCAGGAGGCGAAGATCCTGACCGATGACCCGACCGTGCCCAACGGCGGCGGCCAGTACAACCAGGTCGGCATCTCGAACGTGACGATCAAGGGCGCCGGGATGTGGCGATCGCAGCTGTACTCGCTGATCCAGCCGCAGGACGCGGGCACCATCAACCACCCGCACGAGGGCAACTTCGGCTTCGACATCGACAAGAACACGCAGATCTCGGACATCGCGATCTTCGGCTCGGGCCGGATCCGCGGTGGCGACGGGAACGCCGAGGGCGGCGTCGGGCTGAACGGCCGCTTCGGCACCGGCACCAAGATCTCGAACGTCTGGATCGAGCACGCCAACGTCGGCGTGTGGGTCGGCCGCGACTACAGCAACAAGCCCGAGCTGTGGGGCCCGGCCGACGGCCTGGAGTTCAGCGGGATGCGGATCCGCGACACCTACGCCGACGGCATCAACTTCACCAACGGCACGCGCAACTCGCGGGTGTTCAATTCGTCCTTCCGCACCACCGGGGACGACTCGCTCGCGGTGTGGGCCAACCAGTACGTGAAGGACCCGTCGGTCGACATCGGGCACGACAACGTGTTCACCAACAACACGATCCAGCTTCCCTGGCGCGCCAACGGCATCGCGGTCTACGGCGGCTACGGGAACCGGATCGAGAACAACCTGGTCTACGACACGATGAACTACCCGGGGATCATGCTGGCGACCGACCACGACCCGCTGCCGTTCTCCGGGCAGACGACGATCGCGAACAACGCCCTCTTCCGCTGCGGCGGTGTCTTCTGGAGCGAGCAGCAGAAGTTCGGCGCGATCACGTTCTTCGCGCAGGGCAAGGACATCCCGGGGGTGACGCTGCGGGACACCGAGATCCACGACTCGACCTACGACGGCATCCAGTTCAAGACCGGGGGCGGCGTGGTGACGGCGACCGTCACGAACGTCAAGGTCGACCAGTCGGTCAACGGATCCGGGATCCTCGCGATGAGCGGCGCCCGCGGCAGCGCGACGCTGACGAACGTGACGATCTCCGGATCGGCGAAGGGTGACGTCGTCATCGAACCGGGGTCGCAGTTCGTGATCAACGGTGCTCCGATCCCGGCGGTGGTCGCGTCGGGCCGGCGCGACGGGAAGTGACGGAAGGGGGTGCCTCGGCACCCCCTTTCCTCACGCGTCGATCAGGTGATCCCGCAGCAGGTCTTCCCGTCGGCGGTCCTTGACCCACCACTTGCGGGCCCCGGGCTTGCGGGCCTCGTACGCCAGCTGCTTGACGGTGCTCGTGCAGACGAGCTCCTTGACCTTCGCCCCCAGCCGGCCGCCGAGGTGCAGCCGGATCGCGGTGTCGTCGCGGCGGGAGAACTGGAAGATCCCGGCGCGGCGCCCGAGGCTCAGGCACAGACCGGCGAACCCGACGTCGGCCGGGGCGGGTCGCTCGCCCGTGAGCCGGCTGAGCACCGTCTCGGCGGCCTGCGGGCCGAGCTGGACCGCCGACTGGCAGCCCATCCGGTACGGCAGGTCCGACGGCGCCGCCGCGTCGCCGGCCGCCACGATCCGGTCGTCGTCCACGCTGGTCAGCGTCTCGTCCGTGCGCAGGCGGCCCAGGGAATCGGTGCTCAGCCCGCTGCGCGCGGCCAGGTCCGGTACGCCGAAGCCCGCGGTCCAGACGGTCACGGTGCTCGGCAGCTCGCGGCCGTCGGCGAGCCGCACGGCGTCGCGCGTCACCTCGCTCACCACCGCGTCGGCGAGCACGGTCACGCCCAGCTTCGCCAGCCGCCCGGACACCGCGTGCCGGCCGCTCGGGTGCAGGTACGGCCCGAGCTCGCCGCCGCACACCAGCGTCACCGCGCGGCCCGCTTCCGCGAGCTCGGCCGCGGTCTCGATCCCGGCCGGACCGGCGCCGACGACCGTCACCGCCGACGCGGCGTCGAGGACCGGCCGCAGCAGCTGCGCCTCTTCGAAAGTCGTGACGGGGTAGGCGAATTCGGGCACGTTCGCGCCGGCGCTGCCCACGGCGTAGATCAGGTAGTCGTAGCCGAGGGTGCCGCCGTCGGCCAAGGTCACGCTGCGCGAGGCCGCGTCGATAGAGGTCACGCTGTCGACGACCAGCCGGACGCGCGCGGCCAGGACGTCGCGGTAGGCCACGGCCGCGTCGCCGGACCCGGCGGCGAGCTGGTGCAGGCGGATCCGTTCGACGAACTGCGGGCGCGGGTTGACCAGCGTGACGGTGACGTCATCGCGGCGGGTCAGGCGGTTGGCGGCCATGACGCCGGCGTATCCGCCGCCGATCACGACGACCTCGGTGGGCTCGGTCATGGTGTGTCTCCTTCGATGTCGGGTTCGGCATGGAGACACCACGCGACCGGGTCGTGTGACAGCTGTGGTTCAGCTCACGCGTCGGTGGGGGTCCGGGTCCACTGCACCGCCGCGTGCCAGGCGGCGATCAGCGCCTCGTCGTCGGCGTAGCTCGGGCAGGTCCCGACCGGGACCCACACCTGCTCGACGGGTTCGCCGTCTTCGACGCGCAGGACGGTCACCCCGGCGTACTCCAGTACTTCGCGGCCGTGCCCGGCGGGGACCGAGACCGCACGGGTGCCCAGTCGCAGCCGCACCTGTCGTTCGCCCGTCATCGACCCCCGCTCTCCCTGTGATGCTCGACGGTGGTGTCGCGCACCGGCCGCGATCTGTAACAGGCCGACGCCCCCGCCTGCGGTGAACGGCAGGAATCGCCCGGTCAAAGGCGAACGAGTGGCGAACGGACGCGTCCGTTCGTGCTAATCACGTGTAAGTGCGCCTCGGCCGGGTCACCCCGGTGCGGGAAAACCTTTCTGGGGGAGGCGCCGAAGACATGACACAGGAAAGTTTCGAATTCGAGGCGGAGCCGGCGCAGGTCAGGCTGGTGCGGTCGTGGGCGCGCGAACAGCTGGCCGGGAGTGACGTGCCGGAGGAGATCGCGGCGGACGTCGTGCTGATCACGTGCGAGCTGGCGACGAACGCCATCCGGCACGCCACCGGGCCGCTGCGAGCGCTGCTGATCTGCGCCGATGCCGCGGTCTGGGTCGGGGTCGAGGACGCCGGCGGGTCCGCGTGGTTCGACCCGGTCGTGCCCGACGCCGCTCCGGCGGGGACCGGGCTCACCCTGGTCGCCGCCTGTTCCGACCGGCGCGGGCACTTCCACCGCCGGGACGGCGGCAAGACCGTGTGGGCCGAGATCCCGCTCGCGTCCTGAGCCGGCCGCGTTCCGGGGGTTCAGCCGATCTGCTCGCGGATCCAGCCGGCCACCACGTCGACCCGCGCGATCGTCTCCGCGCCCGGCTGCGGGCACGGCGGCCCGGTGTTCACGATGGCCACCAGGCGCCCGGTCCGGTCGTCGTCGTCCGAGACGAAGAACGGGCCGCCCGAGTCCTCCGGGCACGGGCCGTTGTCCACCGTGCGCGTGCCGATCGGCAGGGCTTCCAAGGTGGACTGGGCGATGCCCGAGATCCGGAAGTGGCCGCGTTTGAGGTGGTCGGACGGGCCGAGCACGGTCGCCGAGTGCGAGCCCCAGCCCGCGAACTGCAGCTCTTCGCCGACCTTCGGGCGCGTCGAGGCCAGCTCCACCGGGGTGATGTCGTCGACCGGCGCGCTGAGCTTCGCCACCGCCAGGTCGTTGACCGGCGACTGGCGGACGTCGACGACGACCGCCGTGTGCCCGCCGGGGTCGCTGTCCTTGAGCCGCCCGATCGTCACGGTCATCGTGTAGGGCGGCCGGCCGCCGATCCGGGCGTCCTTGAGGTCGTGGAAGCAGTGCCCGGCCGTGACGACCCACTGCGGCGCCACCAGCGAGCCGCTGCAGGCGCCGTCGCGCACGCCGCCGCCCGGGACCGGGATGTCGTCCGACGTCAGTTTCGCGTTGAACGGCAGGATCGGGTTGGGCGCGGGCGTCGTCGGCGCCGGTGGTGCGGGCGCCGGGTCACGGCCCAGGGCACTGGTGTCGGGCAGGCTGTGCTCGCCGAGTGCCGCGGCCAGCGCGGGTCCGGCCGGCGCGCCGATGGCGGCGTTGGCGAACGCGATACCGGCCCCCACCAGCACCGCGACGGCCACGGCCCGCGCGCGGAAGCGCCGCCGTCGATCCGAAATCGTCCTCACACTCTTAATGCACGGATGAGAGCCCGGTTTGGTTGTGCGTGATCGTCAACTCGGCCGGCGCTTGCGGGGCGCCTTGGCCGTCGCGATCGCCGGCCACAGCACCGAAACGACCGCTTCGGGGATTTCGTCCCGGCTTTCACCGCGGTAAAAGGCGGCGAAGTAGCTGCCGAAGCACAGTGCCGCGATGGTGTGCTTGTCGATGCCGTCTCGGACGGCGCCGCTGTCCTGCAGCTGCGTCAACACGTTCTCGACGAGGGTGACCCGCGGCTCGACGGCGTGCTCGCGGAGGATCCCGAGCAGCTCCGGCGTGCGGATCGCCTCGCCGGCGAAGTTGCCCATGAGGACCATGGCGTCCGGGTTGAAGTACGCGGGATCCAGCCGGCGGACGGCTTCGACGAGCGCGTCGCGCGGCGCCATGTTGCTCAGGTCGATGGCGTACATGTCCCGCTGCTTGCGGAAGCCGTAGTCCAGCGCGTCGACGACCAGCTCGAACTTGGTGCTCCACCGCCGGTACAGCGTCGGACGGCTGACCTTGGCGTCCGCGGCGATGTCGCCGATGGTCATGAGGGAGTAGCCGTCGCGGACGAGCCGGTTCCGGGTGGCCAGGATGATCGCCTCGTCGAGCGCGGCGTCCCGGGGGCGGCCACCGGGCCGGGTCGCCGCGTCTTCGCCTGCTCGTGCCATGGGGGGAGCCTAGCGGATTCGTTACGATACCTGGCTGTTAAGTTACAATACTTGACTGTAACGAAACATCGGCTTACCGTCGGACCACCGATCGGAAGGAGACTGCGATGACCACCGCCCAGCAGCTGATCGACCGGAGCGTCCCATTCCTCGACGACGTCAAGAACCGGACCGCGGGCGGGGAGCTGGAGACCTGGCTCAACGAGCACCACGGTCCCGGCAGCCCGCTGTACGACGACCTCGCGCGCATGATCACCGACGGCGTCCGGGACGGCTGGGCGGCGAACATCGAGGTGGACGGCCCGAAGTACCGGCGCAGCCGGATCGCCGACCCGCAGGACGTCCTGAACTACTTCAGCGTCACCGCCGTCTACATGGACAGCGTCGAGCCCTACCGCGGGCAGTACCACCAGCACCCGTACGGCGAGCTCAACCTGGTGGTACCGCTCGACGCGAGCGCGAAGCTGATGGGCCCGAACGGCTGGAGCGGCCCGGGCTGGACCGCGCCGGGCCCCGGCAGCCACCACTACCCGGAGGTGAAGGGCGGCGCGCTGATCGCCCTCTTCTACCTGCCGGCGGGCCGGATCTCCTACGACATCACCCCGCCGGCCGAGTGAGCACCACCGTCGAGGAGGCGCTGCTGACGCGGCGCAGCTGCCGGGCGTTCCGGCCGGATCCGGTGCCCCGCGCGGACCTCGAGCGGCTGCTGGACCTGGCGGCGCGGTCGGCCAGCAACTCCAACAGCCAGCCGTGGCGGGTGCACGTGCTGACCGGTGCGGCGAAGCGGGCGCTGAGCGCGGACCTGCTGTGCGCGCACGACGAGGGCCGCCGCTCGGCGGGGGAGTTCGCCTACCAGCCCGGCGCGGACCAGTGGCCCGAGCCGTTCCGCGCGCGCCGCCGCCGGTTCGGCGAAGGGCTTTACCGGGACGCGCTGGGCCTCGAGCCCGGTGACACCGCCGGCCGCGTCGGTCACCACCGGCGCAACTACGACTTCTTCGGCGCGCCGGTCGGCATGGTCCTCACGGTCAGCCGGCTGCCCCTGCAGGGCGCCCTGGTCGACGCGGGGCTCTTCCTGCAGGCGCTGATGCTGGCCGCGCGTGGCGCCGGGCTGCACACGTGCGCGCAGGCGTCGCTGATCGACTACCACCCGGTCCTGCGCCGGCACGTGACCGTGCCCGACGACCACGTGATCGTCTGCGGGATCGCCCTCGGGTACGCCGACGAGGGGCACCGGCTCGGCGGCCACCGCACCACGCGCGAGCCGGTGTCGGCGTTCGCGACCTTCCACGACCGCCGCGACCCGGTCTGAGTCCCGGCGGCCACGTGGTCAGGGGCGCTGCCCTGCCTCGTCCACGAAGGTCTTCACCGTCACGGCGCTGTCGTCCGTGCCGAGGAACTGGTGGGTCCCGGCATCGAAGACGAGCACGATCGGCTTGGCGCCCGGTGCCGAGCCCGGCGGGAAGGACCAGGTGATCCCGACCCCCGGGCGGCCGGCGCCGTCGGTGACGTGGTCCAGCGCCTTGAGCCCGGGCACCTTCGCCGCCGCCTGGAACAGCGCGGCGTAGGACGCGGGGGTGAGGGCCCGCTCGTAGGCGAGCATGAAGACCTTCTTGCCCATCGAGCTGACGTCGCCGTCCTTGGTGCCCGGGAGGGCGTCGAGGTAGGCCAGCATCGCGTCGGCGGTCGTCGGCAGGTCCGCCTGGTAGGCGGGGGAGGGACGGCAGTCCTCCAGTGTGCCCTTCTTCGCCGGGTCGTACGGGCCGGAGTACGGGGCCTTGCCATCGCGGCAGCCGGTGACCTCGGTGTCGCCGATCAGGCCGTCGCGGGTGCCGTCGACCGACAGCCAGACCTCGCGGATGTGGTGGTGGGGATTCTCGGTCCGCACGTAGAGGAACTGGTCGGGGCGCGGAGCCTTCGCGGGCTCCTCGAGCGCCGCGCCGGCCGCTTCGGTCAGCACCCGCACCGGGTCGGCGTTCGCGACACCGACGCCGATGCCCACCTGCTCGGCCGGGGCGAGCGCCACGACCGCGGTGATCGCCGCGGCCAGGCCGATCGAGGCGCCGGCGGCCCAGAACCAGCGCCGGGACCGGTGCGGCCGGTCCCCGCGCGCCGCGGCCAGCAGCCGCTCCCGGGCCGGGGCGAGGTGCTCGGCCGGCGCGAAGCCGACGGCTTCCGCGCGGTCGCGGATCAGGTCGAGGTCATCCATGGCGGGAGGTCTCCTTCGCGAGGTCGAGGTCGAGGGCGCCGAGCTCGGCGCGGACGCGGGTGCGGGCGCGGCTGAGCCGTGACTTCACGGTGCCGACGGGGATGCCCAGTGCCTCGGCGACCTCCTGGTAGCCCAGCCCTTCCGCGGCGACGAGCAGCAGGACGTCCCGCTCGCGGGGCCGCAGCGCGGCCAGGGCGCGGTCGAGGTCGGCGCCCAGCGCCTGCGCGCTGACCCGGTCGGCGACCCGGTCGGCGTGGCCGTCGTCCACGGCGGGCGGCCCGGCGGCCAGGCGGAGCTTCAGCTCGCGCACCTCGGCCCGCCACTGCCGCGAGACGAGGTTGGTGGCGATGCCGTAGAGCCACGGCCGGGCGTCCGGCCGGGAAAGGTCGAACTTGGCCCGTTTGCCGAACGCGATGAGGAACGTGTCCGCGAGGACGTCGTCGGCCGCCGTCGGGCCCAGGCGCCGGACGACGTAGCGGTGGATGTGCCGGGCGTGGCGGTCGAAGATGACCGCGAACAGGCTCGGCTCCTGCCGCGACCGCGCGATCACGCTCGCGTCGTCGTCGGCTTCCGTGTCTCCGGGGGTCATCGCCCGCCTCTCGCTGCGCTCAGTGTCATCCGCTCTTCTCGCGAGACCGGAAACGGGTTCCCGGATCACGCGGACGAAGTGACGCAGGTCACGCTCGAGCGCCGGTACGGTGGTGATCATGCTGCCGAAGATCGCGCTGGAAGAGGCCTACGAGCACCCCGAGCGCGTCGCCCGGCTGCTCGCCGACGAGGCCGCGCTCGCCGACGCCTCCGACCGCGCGGGGTGACGCCGGAGTTCTACCGGCCGGTGATGGAGAAGCTGCGGGAGTTCGACGACGTCCGGCTCGGCAGCATGGACCGGGCGGGCATCACGCACACGATCCTCTCGCTCACCGCGCCCGGCATCCAGAGCATCCTCGACCCGGCGGCGGCGACCGCGGAAGCGCGCCGGCAGAACGACTTCCTGGCCGCCCAGGTCGCGAAGCACCCGGACCGGTACTCCGGCTTCGCCGCGGTGGCGTTGCAGGAGCCGGAGAACGCGGCCGCCGAGCTGCGTCGCGCGATCACCGAGCTCGGCTTCAAGGGCGTGCTCGTCAACGGCTACACGAACGCCGGCGACCCCGAACACGGCAGTTACCTCGACGAGCCGCGTTACCACGGGTTCTGGGAGACGCTCGCCGAGCTCGACGTGCCGCTCTACCTGCACCCGCGGCCGTCGCTGCCGGGCGGGCAGGCCCTCTACGCCGGGCACCCGGAGATGAAGGGCGCGACCTGGGGCTTCGGCACCGAAACGGCATCGCACGCGGTGCGGCTGCTGCTGAGCGGGCACTTCGACCGGTTCCCGACGGCGAAGCTGATCCTCGGGCACCTGGGGGAGGCGCTGCCCGCGCTGCTGTGGCGCACGCAGACCATGTTCGAGGCCAACCCGTTCGACCAACGGCCGCGCAAGACGCTGCCCGAGTACGTCGCGGACAACATCTGGATCACCACCAGCGGCACCTTCTCCGACCACGCGCTGATCAACGCCGTGCTGACCGTCGGCGCCGACCACATCATGTTCTCGGTGGACTACCCGTACTCGGAGAACGCCGGGGCCGCCGAATGGATCGAGCGCGCCCCGATCAGCGAGCTGGACCGCCGCAAGATCGCGCACGGCAACGCCGCCGCGCTGTTCGGGATCGAAGGCGCGTAGAACGCGCTCGGTATTCGGAAGGCTACTTTACTAACTGCCCTCCGAGTTGTAGGTTCGGGTCACCGCCGCCTTCAAGCAGTCCTGGTGAAAACCAGTCAGCTACGGAGGAGCTTGTGATCAGACAGGCGATCGTCTCGCACATCCCCGCATCGACGGCCCTCAGCCGGCCGTAAAACCGCCGGACGGTCCACGCCGGCGGTCCGCCGCGCCCGCGGGCCATCCGTCCCGGACTGGTCGCGCACGCCGGATCCCGGCGTGCTCCCACGCGAGCCCGAAGGCTCGACATGTTCGGAGGTTCCCTTGTCACGCAAGAAAACTGTCGCGATCGTGGCCGTCGCCGCGTGCGCCGCGGCCGGCTTCGGCGGCCTGAGCCCGTCGGCCGCGGCACCCGGCCCCGGCGCCCTCACCACGCTCGACACCTCGGCCGGCAACCGCGCGGCCCCGATCCCCGGCCTCTACGACTGGAGCAAGGCCGGCTTCCGCGGCGGGCAGAACCTGCCCGGCCCCGACGCGGTCGACCCGAGCGCGAGCTGCCGGATCACCGCGGCGCAGCTCGCCACCACCTACCAGGTCAAGCCGGACGACGGCGTCGACGACACCGCCGGCATCCAGTCGGCCATCGACAAGATCCACTCGTCGTGCTCGCCCTCGGCGAGCTACACCAAGCTGAGCCTGATCACCTTCCCGGCCGGCACGCTGAACGTCTCGCACGAGATCCACGTCGACGCGAACTACCTCGTCCTGCGCGGTGCCGGCACGGACAAGACGAAGTTCGTCTTCAAGCCGGACAAGAACACCGAGTACGACGTCGTGACGCCGGACGGCGACCAGTGGGACCAGCACGAGATGACCTACGAGGACGGCTCCGGGGGCTGGCTGTGGCCGGGCCGCGGCCTGTTCCGCGTGCAGTCGCGCGGCGTCGATCCCGGCTACGCCAGTCAATACAAGAGTGCCCCGGCCAACCGCAAGGACATCTTCGAAGGCACGATCAACGTGCACTGGAAGGCGGGCGCGAAGCTGCGCGAGAAGCCCGGGGACGAGGGCTTCGCGGCGCGCACCGGCGACCGGACCGTCTACCTGGCCACCGGTGCCAAGACCACCGCCATGAAGGTCGGCGGCTTCATCAACATCCGCGCCGCCAACACCATGAAGTTCTACCAGTCGATGAACGCGGTCCCGACGACCTGGCCGCTGCAGAACCTGCACATGCGCCAGCAGTGGTTCACGATCACCGCGCTCGACACCAAGAACCACACGGTGTCCCTCGACAAGCCCCTCGAGTACGACGTGCCGGTCGACTCCACTTCGGACGGTTCGGCGCCGATCGACGGCGCGACGTACGCGTCCAAGGCGTCACCGATCGTGGACCCGGTCGTGGGCGTCGGCTTCGAGGACTTCGCCTTCACCCAGGACGCCCCGCCCGGAGTCACCCAGGAGCAGGCGAAGGACAACTACGGCAACCTCGCGCCGTCGCTGGCCATGCAGGGCATCGTGTTCAAGTGGGCGGCGAACTCCTGGGTCCGCGGCATCCACTCGATGATGACCGGGTCGCACCCGATCGTGACCGAGGAAGCCAAGAACCTGCAGATCGTGAACAACGAGCTGGACGGCTCGTGGAACAAGGGCAAGGGCGGCAACGGCTACTTCCGCGGCTCCCGGGTCTGGGACTCGCTCTACGCCGGCAACACCACCCGCGACCTGCGGCACTTCACGTTCCAGTGGTCGGCCTCGGGCAACGTGGTGATCGGCAACGACATCGACTCCGACTTCAACATCCACGGCGGCTACGAACGCAACAACCTGTTCGAGCTGAACACGAACCGGGTGTCCTTCGCCCACCGTTCGGGCAACTGCACGGCGCACTGCGGTGACGAAGGCGGCGACGCCCCGGACGACTCGTCGTGGTTCCCGATCTACTGGTCGACCGGCCAGAAGGCGGTCAAGTGGTCCGGGTCGTCGGGCCCGCGCAACGTCTTCTTCGACAACACGATGACCAAGCAGATCACCGCCGGCGCGGCCTACACGCCGTACTACCCGGACCACAACCGGATCTACCAGTTCGGCTGGGACGGCACCGCCTTCCACCACCTGGACGTCGGCGGCAAGCCGATCCCGGACTGGGCGCACAACGAGCAGCAGGACTACACCGGCGGCCACGGCGTGGACGCGTCGAAGACCAGCACGGCGACGTCGCTGTTCCTGAAGAACGTGAGCTGACCGGCGCCTCGCCGTCCTCCGCGTCGGGTGGGGGACGGCGAGGCGTTCACCATGTGGAACGTGCCCGCGTCCGGGAATAGCTTCGCGAAGATCCGGTTGACCACAGACGGACCTCGGACCTCGAAGGAGCCGCGCTGTGACCGGAGATTCCCTGCACTTCAACGCCTTCATCTGGCCGAACGGCTACCACGAGTCCGCGTGGCGGGTCGTCGACGACGACGTCCGCGGGGTGCTCGGGCTGCCGTACTACGCGAACATCGCTCGGACCGCTGAGCGCGGCCTGATGGACTCGATCTTCCTGGCCGACAACATCGCCATCGTCGAATACCGCGTCACCCACCTGCCGCAGACGCAGTTCGACCCGATCTCGGTGCTGTCCGCCCTGGCCGCGGTCACCGAGAAGATCGGCCTGATCGGGACGGGGTCGACGACTTACAACAAGCCGTGGGAGCTCGCCCGCCGGTTCGCCACGCTGGACCACCTCAGCGGCGGGCGGGCGGGGTGGAACATCGTCACCACCATCACGCCGCTGGCCGCGGCCAACTTCGGCGAGAAGGCCCACCCCGACCACGCCGACCGGTACGAGCGGGCCCACGAGTTCGTCGACGTCGTCACCCGCGCGTGGGACAGCTGGGACGACGACGCGATCGTCGGCGACCGCGAGAACGGCGTCTGGGCCGACCGTGCCAAGCTGCACGCGCCGCGCTTCCACGGCAAGTTCTACGACGTCGAAGGCGTGCTGCCGTTCCCGCGGTCGCCGCAGGGCCGCCCAGTGCTCGTCCAGGCCGGACAGTCCGCAGCGGGGATCGGGCTCGCCGCCCGCTACGCCGAGCTGGTGTTCTCCGGCCCGCCGTCGCTGGAAGCGGCGGTGAAATTCCGCGCCGAGCTGGACACCCAGGTGATCGCGGCGGGCCGGGACCCTCGGCAGGTGCGCGTCCTGCCCGCGCTGATGGTGACCCTCGGCGGCACCGAGGCCGAGGCGAAGGCCCGGGCGCAGCGGCTCGAGGAGCTGGCCAGCCCGGAGTTCCGCTGGCAGAACGCGCTGTACACCGCCGGTCTCGACCCGGACGCGTTCGACCCGGACGCCCCGTTGCCGGCCGAGCTGCGGGCGGAGGGTGGGTCTTCGCGTCTGCAGCAGCTCGCGGCGGCGGCCCGGGAGCGTCCGGAGGCCCCGCTGCGCGAGATCGCCGGCAAGATCACCGGGGGAGCGGGGCAGGTCCACTTCGTCGGCACGCCCGAGCAGCTCGCCGACCACGTGCTCACCTGGCAGGACGCCGGCGCCGTCGACGGGTTCACCATCATGGGCTCGACGCTGCCCTACGAGCTGACCGCGTTCGTCGACCACGTCGTGCCGATCCTGCAGCGCAAGGGGCGGTACCGGACCGAATACACCGGCTCGACGCTGCGTGAGCACCTCGCGCCGTGATCCCAGCATGTGGTTTCTGTCGGTGGGGCTGGTTAGGGTCCTGACCGTCCGATTTCGACTGAGGAGTGTGGGACGTGGGCTGGACCCGGAACATCCGAGTGGCCGCGCTGGTGGCGGTGGCCGCTCTGGGCCTGACGGCGTGCGGCGGCGGGGACGACAAGCCCGCGGCGGCGGGCAAGGGCGGGGCGCCGATCGTCGTCGCGTCCTTCAACTTCACCGACAGCCAGATCCTGGCCGAGATCTACGCGCAGGCCCTGGAAGCCAAGGGCTACCCGGTGACCCGCAAGCTGAATCTCGGCTCGCGGGAGCTGATTTACCCGTCGCTGAAGTCCGGTGAGCTGCAGTTCATCCCCGAGTACCAGGGCTCGGCGATCGCCGCCGGGTTCGGCGCGGACCCGGTGAAGGACGCCAAGGGCGAGCACGAGCAGCTGGCCAAGCTGCTCGAGCCCAGCGGTGTCTCGCTGCTGGACTACGCGCTGGCGGAGGACAAGAACACCTACATCGTGAAGGCCGACCTCGCGCAGTCGAAGGGCCTCGCGACCATCGGCGACCTGAAGAAGCTCGACAAGGTCGTCCTCGCCGGCGGCCCGGAGTGCGAGAAGCGGCTGACGTGCTTCAAGGGCTTCACCGACGTCTACAAGCTGACGAACGCGACGTTCCAGACCGTCCAGGAGCTCGGGCCGCGGGCGCAGCAGCTCGATTCCGGTGCCGTCACGGTCATCCCGGTCGACTCGGTGAGCCCGCTGGCCGGCGACCCGAAGTACGTGGCGCTGAAGGACGACCTGGCCATGGTCCCGACCGAGAACGTGGTCCCGGCGGTGACCAAGAAGGTGCTCGACGAGCGCGGTGCGGACTTCGCGGCCGCGGTGAACGCCGTGAGTGCGAAGCTCACGACGGAGGGGATGCGCGAGCTGAACAAGCACGTCGACTCCGAAGGCGAGAAGGCCGCGGACGTGGCGAAGGACTGGCTGTCGCAGCAGGGCCTGGCCTGAGCCGGTGGGAAGACCTCAGCCGGGTGCCTGGCGGCTGAGGTCTTCCCACCGCGCGTGCTGCTCGTCGCGCAGCCGCGAGAGTTCCCGCACCATGTCGAACGACGCGCTGCCGACGACGAGCCGACGTGGCGGGTCTTCCATGGCGGCGACCCGCAGCACGACCGGCGCGGCCGTCTCGGGTGCCGGTCCGGCGTCGTCGCCCCACATCTCCTCGAGCTCCTTGCGCAGCTCCTGGTAGGCGGGGTCCGGCGTGGTGGTCGTCGTACCGCTGGTGAAGAGGCTGGTGGCGTAGCCGCCCATCTGCAGGTTCGTCACGTGCACGCCGAACCGTTCCACCTCCATCGCCAGTGCGTCGGTCAGCGCGTCGAGCGCCGCCTTGCCGGCACCGTAGAACCCGACGGACGCCATCCCGCCGCCGCTGCCCATGGACGTGACCTGCAGCAGCCTGCCGCCGCCTTTGAGGTGGGGCAGCACGGCCTGGGCGACCCAGAGCGCGCCGAAGAAGTTGACGTCGAAGTGTGCGCGGACCTGCTCTTCGGTGGCCTCTTCGACCATGCCGTAGAGCATCACCCCGGCGTTGTTGACGACGACGTCCAGACCGCCGAAGACGCCGGCCGCGCGCTCCACCGCGGCGAACACCGCGCTCCGGTCGGTCACGTCCAGCGGAACGTGGACGAGCCGACCCGGGTAGGCGTCGGTGAGGGTGCTTTCGGTGCGGGACGCGGTGATCACGCGGTGCCCGGCGTTCAGCGCGGCTTGGGCGATGGCCCGGCCGAGGCCGCGTGAAGCCCCGGTGACGAACCAGACCTGACCTTCGGTAGCCGTCATGGCCAACTCCTTGCAGTTCGCGAGACGAATCGTCTCGTCTCGCGAGGAGAAGTGTGCGTGCCTCGCGCCGGTGTGTCAAGACGGAACGGTTCGTCTCGTGGCGCGCTAGGCTGTCGCCCATGGTCACCAAGAAGCCCGATGCCGCCCGGCGCAGCGAACGGTCCCGCCAGGCGATCCTCGCGGCGACCCGCGAGCTGATCGTGGAGCTGGGCTACGCCAAGGTGTCGATCGACGCCATCGCGGCCCGCGCCGGCGTCGGCAAGCAGACGATCTACCGGTGGTGGCCGGCCAAGGGCGCGGTGGTGTTCGACTCGGTCCTCGAGCTGAGCGCCGATCCTTCCGGCGCGGTCGCCGCGCTGCCCGACACCGGTGACCTGGAAGCCGATCTGCAGCTGATCATGCGGGCGACCGTCGCCGAGTTCGCCGACCCGGCGTTCGAGGCACCGATCCGCGCGCTCAACACGGAGATCGCGAACGACCCGGACCTGGCCGCGCTCTACCGTGAGCGGTTGGCCGCCCCTGTGGACGAAGCGAAGAAGGACCGGCTGCGCAGCGCTCAGCGAGCGGGCCAGCTGGCCCCCGACGCCGACCTGGACCTGCTGCTCGAAGTGCTCTACGCGCCGCTGTACCAGCGGTGGCTGCTGCGCACCGGCCCGTTGACCGAAAGCTACGCGGACGCTCTGGTCGCGACGGCACTGAAGGCGTTCCGCCCCTAGCTGAAGCCGACCCGGCCCAGCAGGTGGTCGAGGACGTCGGGCAGGGACTGGTCGCCGGACTCCTCCAGCCACAGCACGCTCGCGGTCCGCACCGCCGCGAGGAACGTCGCGGTCATGAGGCGCGCCAAGGCTTCGTCGAGGTCGTGCCCCCGGGCGACCAGCACCGCGGCCAGGTCGCGCTCCAGGGTGATCTGGTCGCCGGCCTGCTGCGCGAGCAGCGACGGGTGCCGCCGCAGCAAGCGCAGCTGCGCCACCCATTCGCGGTCGGGGACCGCCCGTCCGCGGTACAGCTCGCGGCTCGCCGTGCGCAGCGCCTGCCACGGCTCCTCATCGGCCGGCCGGTTTTCGACCAGTGACACCAGTACGCCGGTGCGCTCGCGGTCGGCGTGCAGGATCGCGTCTTCCTTGTTGGTGAAGTAGTTGGAGAACGTCCGGCGGGACACGCCCACCGCGTCGGCGATGTCCTCGACCGTCACGCCGTCCAGCCCGCGCTCCATCGCGAGGTGCAGCGCGGCCTCGTGCAACGACTGCCGCGTCGCCGCCTTCTTGCGGCTGCGGAGCGTGTCGAGGGTGTCCATGCGGCCAGCTTAACTTCCGGAATAAATTGCTCATTGTGCAAGTTTGCTCAGTGGGCAATGATGGTCCGGAACGTGCGAAGGGATGCCATGAAGTCCGATAGAACCGACTCGTCCGGGTCGATGCGGCACCGCGAGGTGCTGGAGTCGCTGTCCGGGCTGCTGCTCGCGCTGTTCGTGGCCATGATCAGCTCGACCGTCGTGTCGACGTCGCTGCCGCTGATCATCGGTTCGCTGAACGGCAGCCAGACGCAGTACACCTGGGTCGTCACGGCCACGCTGCTGGCCGCCACGGCCACCACCCCGATCTGGGGCAAGCTCGCCGACCTGTTCAACAAGAAGACGCTGGTCCAGGTCGCGATCGTGATTTTCGTGGCCGGGTCGATGATCAGCGGCTTCAGCCAGGACACCGGGCAGCTGATCGCCGCGCGGGCGTTCCAGGGCATCGGCGTCGGCGGCCTGCAGGCGCTGGTCCAGGTCGTGATCGCCGCGATCATCCCGCCGCGGGAGCGCGGCCGGTACAACGGCTACCTCGGCGCCGTCATGGCCGTGGCGACGGTCGGCGGCCCGCTGCTGGGCGGCTTGATCGTGGACGTGCCGTGGCTCGGCTGGCGCTGGTGCTTCTTCGTCGGCGTGCCGATCGCGGTGCTCGCCTTCGTCGTGCTGCAGCGCACGCTGAAGCTGGAGACCGTGCGCCGGGAGAACGTCCGGGTCGACTACCTCGGCGCCGGCCTCATCGCCGCCGGCGTGAGCGTCCTGCTGATCTGGGTGTCGTTCGTCGGCAACACCTTCGACTGGCTGTCGTGGCAGACCGCCGTCATGGTCGGCGCCGGGGTCGTGCTGCTCGCGGTCGCCGTGGTGGTCGAGAAGAAGGTCCGCGAACCCGTGGTGCCGCTGCACATCGTCGTCCAGCGGACGCCCGCGCTCGCGATCATCGCGAGCCTCGCGGTGGGCATGGCGATGTTCGGCGGCGCGGTGTTCCTCGGCCAGTACTTCCAGATCGGCCGCGGGTACACGCCGACCGAAGCCGGCCTGCTGACCATGCCGATGATGGCGGGCGTGCTCGTGTCCTCGACGGTGTCCGGACGGCTGATCAGCCGCACCGGGAAGATCAAGCCGTACATCGTTTCCGGCGCGGTGATCCTGGTGCTCGGCTTCCTCGGCCTCGGCATGGTCGACCACGCCACGCCGCTGTGGATCGTCGGGATCGCGATGGCCGTGGTCGGCATCGGCGTCGGCATGACGATGCAGAACCTCGTGCTGGCCGTGCAGAACGACGTCCCGCTGCGCGAACTCGGCGCGGCGAGCGCGTCGGTGACGTTCTTCCGGTCGCTCGGCGGCACGATCGGCGTCTCGGTGCTCGGGGCGGTGCTCGCGAACCGCGTCTCCGCCGACCTGGCCACGGCGCTGCACGTGCCGGCCGGGCAGGCGTCGACGGGCGGGGTCAGCGCGCTGAACCTCAAAGCGCTCCCGCCGGAGGTGCAGGCGGTCGTGCACACGGTCTACGGCGACGCGACCGCGCACATCTTTTTGATCTCCGCGGCGGTGGCCGTGGTCGGGGTGATCGCGGCGCTGCTGCTCAAGCCGATCACGCTGCGCACGACCATCGACGTGGCCGAGAAGGCGGACGAGCCGGCTTCCGATGCGGTAGTGGGCTAGGGGAGAAGACGATGGGCGGGCCCGGAGCCTTCGAGTCCACTGTGGAGCGGTTCGGCCCGCGTCGCGCGGTCCCGGCGCGGGCCATCCTGGCCGGGATCGACGGCACGGACACGGCCATGCGCGCGGCGGCCTTCGCGTTCGGCATGGCACGCCGCCAGGACAGCAGGCTCATCGTCGTCTTCGTGGCGTGTCCGGCACCGCTGACCCCGCTCCGGCCGGCGGTGGCCACGGTGCTGGAACACGACACGGCGACGCACCTGTACGCCGAGCTGCGCGACCAGATGCGCGAGGCGGCCGAAGAGCTCCGGGTGGCGGTGACGCTGGTCAAGACGTTCGGCGACCCGTACACGGCCTTGCGCGACACGGCCGACCGCTGCCAGGCCGACACCGTGGTGGTCGGCGCGTCCCAGAAGGCGGGCCACCGCTTCGCCGGCTCGGTCGCGACGAAGCTGATCAGGGCGGGCCACTGGCCGGTGCTGGTGGTTCCCTGACCGTTCGGGTGACACGTTGGTGCTCCTGGAGATCCGGGTCAAGAGCTACAACGTCGGGCTCGCGATGGTCACCTACGAGAGCTGACCGCTCCGGTAGCGGCCGGCGAGCTCCGTTCTCTGACCCGCGAACGCGGCCAGATCGGCCCGGAAGACGGCGTCGAGGAGGCTCGTGTCCTCGACGCCGGGGGCGCACACGACCTCGCCGAGCGCCAGGCCGCGCAGCGAGGCGGTCACGACGTCGGCCGCGCTCATCCGCGGGACCGCGCTGAGGTCCAGGCCCTGGCGCTCGTGGAACTCCGTCGCGACGACGCCGGGGCACACCACCTGGACGCGGACGCCGGTGCCTTCGAGTTCGGCGCTCAGCGTCTGGGACAACGTGACGAGGTGGGCGAGGGAACCGGCGTAGACGGCGCGCCGGGGCATCTGGGAGTGCGGCGCGGGTCCGCTGAACGCGATCATGCCGGCCACGTTGACGATGGTGCCGCGGCCGCGTTCCCGCATGCCCGCGACGGCCGCGCGCGCGAGCATCGTCGGAGCGAGGACCTTGACCTTGACCAGTTCGCGGGCCTTGGCGGCGGGCAGGTCGGCGAGCGGCATGTAGTGCGCGACGCCGGCGTTGTTCACCAGCAGGTCGAGCGGCTCGGCGGCGGCGATCTCCGCGACGGTGTCGATGCCGTCGTCGGTGGAGAGGTCGGCCGCCACGGCGCGGACCTCGACGTCGGTGTGGGCGGCGGCGAACTCGTCGAGGCGGTCTTGGCGCCGGCCGACGACCACCAGGTCGTGGCCGTCGGCGGCGAGGCGTTCGGCGAACGCCTTCCCGATCCCGGAGGTGGCGCCGGTGACGAGGGCGAGCTTGCTCATGCGTGGTGGTCCTGTTCGGTCGTGGTGCGGGTGGCCGGAGGCAGGGCCGCGGAGCCCAGGAGGGCCAGCTTGTCCGCGGCGTCCGTGTCCGGGTCGGGGTGGTAGACGGCGAGCACGAGCCCCGGCGCCTCGCTGACGAGAAGCTTTTCGCGGTTCAGCATCAGTTCGCCGACCAGCGGGTGGTCGAACCGCACGGTGGCGCCCCGCCGGTTCGCGACGTCGTGGCGCGCCCACAGCTCCCGGAAGCGGGGGCTGGCCAGCGAAAGCTCGCCGACCAGCTCGATGAACCGGGGATCGTCGGTCTCGGTCCCGACGGACTGACGAAAGCCGGCGACGAGTCCCCTCGTGGCGACCTCCCAATCCGGGAAGAGCTCCCGCTCGGCGGGGTCGAGGAAGACGTCCCGCAGCCGGTTCGCGCCCGCCACGAGCCGAGGCGAGATCGCCGCGGCGAGCGGGTTGGCGGCCAGCACGTCGAGGTAGCGTCCCTCGACGAACGCGGGCAGCGCCAGCGCCGCCAGGAACTTGACGATGCTCGCCGGAACGGTCTCCTTCCGACGCCGTCTCGAGCGGCGGGGCTTCGAATCGGCGAGGCCGATGAGGTACGCCGTGGTGTCCTCGTCGAGCTGCAGCACACGGGCGAGCGATTCGACGACCGACCGCGACGGGTTCCGGTCGCGGCCCTGCTCCAGGCGAAGGTAGTAGTCGGCGCTGATGCCGGCCAGCATCGCGACCTCTTCCCGGCGCAGGCCGGGGACCCGCCGCACCCCGGTGACCCGAAGGCCCGCCTGCGCGGGGGTGAGCAGCTCACGGCGGGCGCGGAGGTGGTCGCCCAGGAGGTTCGGCTCGGCGGTCATGCTTCGACTGTAGGTCGGGTTGCGTGGTGGTGCCTGGTCCTGTCACTCCCAGGAGTGGGGGTCCACTGTGTACGAACATGGCTTTCCTGGGTTTCAGAAGCTCGTTTTAGGGATACGGCTTCGCCGGGGCGTAGGAAATCGGCGCTATCTGTTGTTGCTTGCCGCTCGGTGCGAGAGCGCCGATTCCCCACGCTACGGTGCCCCTGCCGCGTCTGTCGTTTCCACCTGATCGAGTTATGACCAGGCGTTCGACCACCGGTAATCTTGGTGTGTGGACAGCGAAACGGTGTGGAAAGCAGATGCGGTGGCGTTGGCCGACCGCATCTCCGCGCTGCTCACCCTCGCGCGGTCTGCTGAGGCCGAGATCGGTTCACTGCTGGCCGAAATCGAGTCCCGCGGCGTCATGGAACTCTTCGGATACCGCTCTGTCGCGCGGCTTTACGAGCACCTCGCCGACATCCCCAAATCCGCCGCCGAAACCATCGTCAAACGAGCCCGAGCCCTCACCTCCAGCCACACCCTCGACGGCACCCCGATCCCCGCCGTCGCTCCCGCCACCGCCGCCGCCGCGTTAGACGGACGGTTGAGCACCCCGATGATCGACACCATCGTCGGCGTCATGACCCAAGTCCCGCCCGAGCACCGCGACGACGCCGAACAGCACCTGCTGACCTTCGCCTCCGAGGCCGGACACAAACAGGTCGCCGCCCTCGGGACACGCATCCTGGCCCACCTCGACCCCGACGGCGTCGAACCCGACAGCGCCGAACCGGCCACCCCGAATCGCGAACTGTCGTTGCGCCGCAAAAGAACCGGGATCTGGGAACTTCAGGGCCGCTTCGACGACGAAACCGGCACCCGCGCCAGCGCCCTCCTGGACTCCCTCGCGCAACGCCGCACCACCGACGAAGGCCCCGACCTCCGCTCCCCGCAGGAACGCTACGGCGACGCCTTCTCCGACGCAATCGACCTCGCGTTGAACTCGCCAGACCTCCCGCTGCAGGCCGGCGAACGAGCCCACGTCATGGTCGCAGTCTCCCTCGCCGACCTGAAAACCGGCGTCGGCCGGGCCATCCTCGGCGACCTGGGCACGATGTCCGCGGCCGAAGCCCGGATCCACGCCTGCGACTGCAAGCTGATCCCCGCAGTGCTGGGCACTAAGAGCGAACCTCTCGACCTGGGTCACCAGCGACGCTTGATCTCCACCCCGCTGCGCCACGCGCTGTACCTGCGCGACCGCGGCTGCGCCTTCCCCGGCTGCCACCGCCCACCGCGGCACTGTCAAGGCCACCACATCCGCCATTGGACCGACGGTGGTCCGACGGAACTGGGCAACCTGGTGCTGATGTGCGCCCACCATCACCGGCTCTTGCATCGCTCGGGCTGGCAAGTCCGCATCGCGGCCGACGGGTTGCCCGAGTTCCTGCCACCGGTGTTCCTGGACAAACGCCGAAAACCCAGGCGCAACAACCTCCACCAACCACTGCCCTTCGCAGCCTGAACAACCGAACATGGGATCGGCCCGCAGCCACCGGCTACGGGCCTACACCCACGTCCAAGACGCAGCAGGGGCGGCTACCAACATCCCGCAAAGCCCTCGACTCTCCCCAACCGCGGACGACAGTGGCCCACACTCACGACCGGACCGAGCGAGTCAACGCCCGGCAATGGGCAGTCACCGCCCTCGCTGCAGTCGTCACCGTGGCAGCCGCAGCCTCCAGTCGGCAGCAGCCACCACGCACCGCGGCCGCTGCATTCACTGCTATCGCAGTCACTGCGCGGCTGCAGTCATCACGCATCCGCAGTCGCGGCAGTCACCACGGAGCGAGCGAGTCAACGCCCGGCAGTGGCGGCTGCCGCCACGACCACCCGCACCCATCGCCCCAGCTGCAGTCGCCACCGTCGCAGCCTCCAGACGGCAGCGGTCATCACGAATCGCGGTCGGGGCAAACGCCGTCGTCGCAGTCGCCGCGCGACTACGGTCATCACGCATCCGCGGCAATCACTGCGGAGCGAGCGAGTCGACGCCCGGCAGTGGCAGCTGCCGCCACGGCCAGCCCGCAGCCATCGCCCCAGCTGCAGCGCCAACGTCGCAACCGCAGCCTCCAGACGGCAGCGGTCACCGCGCATCGCGGCCGCTGCAGTCATCATCGTCGCAGTCGCCGCGCGGTTGCAGTCATCACGCCCGCGGTCGCGGTCGTCACCGTAGAGCGAGCGAGTCAACGCCCGGCAGTGGCAACTACCGCCAAGGCCCGCCCGCAGCCATCGCCCCGACTGCAGTCACCGCCTCCGCAGCCTCCTGGCGGCAGCGTCACCGCGCATTCTGCGGTAGCGGTAGTCACCATCACCGCAGTCACCGCGCAGCTGCGGCCGCCGCAGCCCTCACCGCCGTCGCCGCAGGCGCCACGCGGCATCAGTTACCACGCAGCCCCGGCCGCGGCGGCCACTCCAGGCGTCCCAACCTGCGTCCGGCCCCAAGCGCATGAAGTCCGCGCCGGCAGGCGGCCACGATCCGACCTCGAAAGGCACCTACTCATCCGGCACGACCGCACAACCAGCCGAGCGACCGAATCACCCGAACGAACCACCACAGTCCTCAGCCGCCTGCATCCGACGGTTCGCCTCCCCAAGCCCCTCAGCCAGCACCCGCAGCTGCTCCGGAGTCAAAACGTCCACCAGCAACTCCCGAACCAAAGCACCATGCCCCGGCGCCCCCAGTGACAGCCGTGAAGCGCCCTCCTCGGTGAGGACCGCGTAAACCGCCCGCACGTCACTCGGGCACGTCCGTCGCGAAACCAACCCCGACTGCTCCAGCTGGCCGATCTGGTACGTCAACCCGCTCTTGGAGCCGGCGACCGCGCACGCCAGCGATGTCATCCGCAGCTCCCGCTCCGGGGCCGCCGCCAACCGGGCCAGGATCTCGTACTGCAGGTGCGACATGCCCGCGTCGCGCTTGAGTTGCTGATCCATGCGCTGGTGCAGCAGGGCGTACGTCGTCCGGAGGGCCGTCCAGGCCCGGTGCTCCTCGGTGCTCAACCGACCCATGTCGGCCACACTACCGATTGTTCAAATTCGAACCCTTCGCACCGACGGCTGTTAGTGTCGACACGTCGGTATTCGGCCGGAGCCAAATCGTGGAGTCGCGTGTCCGAGGCGTTGGCGTTCGATCCCGGGGCCGCTGCCCGCGTGCGGCTGTGCAGCCGCCGGGACAACGGCTGGTCCTCCGTGCTCGTGCGGCTGCTGGACAACGCCGAGGAAGCCGAGCTCGACCTTCCACCCGGCGGCGACCAGACGATCGTGCTGGTGAGCCAGGGGACCACCACGATCGAATCCTTGCACGGCGCGCACTGGCGGCGGGCGGACTACCGGCCCGGCTCGATCGGCATGACCGCGCCCGGGCATCCGACGCGGATCCGCTGGTGCGGCACGGATCGTCTGCAGACGACGCATGTGCACCTCCCCGGTGCCCTGATCGACCGTACCGCTCTCGACCTCTGGGGCCGGGACGCCACCCGGCTCGGCCGGCCGGACGCGCTCGCCGTCGAAGACCCTGTGCTCGCGTCCGTCATGGAAGCGCTCAAAGCCGCCGCCCTCGCCGGTGCCGATGAGCTCTACGCCGAGTCGGCCGCCACCTTCCTCGCCGTTCACCTGCTGACCCGGCACGCCGAAGCACCGAGACCGCGCGAGCTCGGGCGGGATGAGCTGCGGACGCGGCGGGCGGTGCAGTTCATCCGGGAGAACCACCACCTCCCGCTCAGCCTGGGCGACATGGCGGCCGCCGCGGAGCTGAGCCCGTTTCACTTCTTGCGGGTCTTCAAGACGGCGACCGGCCAGACGCCGTACCGGTTCCTCACTCGCGTCCGGGTCGAACGGGCTTGCCGGCACCTGGAGCGCGGCGAGCTTTCCGTCACGGAAATCGCGCAGACGTGCGGATTCGCCACGCCGTCCCGGTTCGCTTCGGCCTTCCGGGCCCAAATCGGACTCTCGCCTTCCGGATACCGGGCCGCGGTGCGGCACCGGCACTGAGCGAGCACCAGCAATAAACGACGTCCCGCGCAGCAACCACGGGAAAGCGCCCCCACCCCGCGCGGGGCTAGCGTCGCCGCGTGTCCACTCCAGAAACCACCGTCGAAACTACCGTGAACGGCGAGGCCGTCCGGCTCGAGCTGGATCCGCGGGAGTCGCTGCTCGACGTGCTGCGCGAACGGCTCGGCCTGACCGGCACCAAGAAGGGCTGCGACCAGGGCCACTGCGGCGCCTGCACCGTGCACCTCGACGGGCGGCGCGTGGTCTCCTGCCTGACCCCCGCCGTGCAGGCCGCCGGGCAGGACGTCACCACCATCGAGGGCGTCGCCGGCCCCGGCGGCGCGCTGCACCCCCTGCAGCAGGCCTTCGTCGACCACGACGCGCTCCAGTGCGGCTACTGCACGCCCGGCCAGATCATGTCCGGCCTCGCCTGCATCGCCGAGGGCCACACGGCCGACGACGACCAGATCCGCGAGTACCTGAGCGGCAACCTCTGCCGCTGCGGGGCCTACGTCGGCATCGTCGCCGCCGTCCGCCAAGCCGCCACGAACCAGGAGGGCTGATGCGTCCCTTCGCCTACGTCGCGCCCGGCAGCCTCGGCGACGCCGTCGACGCGCTCCGCGACGCCGCGCCCGGCACCAAGGTCCTCGCCGGCGGCACGACGCTCTACGACCTCATGAAGCTCGGCATCGAGACCCCGCCCGCCGTCGTCGACGTGCACCGGCTGCCCGAGCTGAACACCATCGAGACCCACGACCACGAGCTGGTCTTCGGTGCCGGCGCCCGGATGGCCGACGTCGCCGACCACCCGGTCGTCCGCGACGACTACCCGGCCCTGTCCGAGTCGCTCTGGCGGGCCGCGTCGCAGCAGCTGCGGAACATGGCGAGCGTCGGCGGGAACCTGTTGCAGCGCACCCGCTGCGGCTACTTCCGCGGTGGCCCGGAGTTCCCCTGCAACAAGCGCGAACCCGGCAGCGGCTGCGCGGCGCGAGAAGGCCACGACCGCACCCACGCGCTGCTCGGCGCCAGCGACGCCTGCATCGCGACCTACCCCGGTGACTGGGCCATCGCGCTGCTCGCCTTCGACGCGGTCGTCGACGTCGTCGGCCCCCGCGGCGAACGCACGGTTCCCCTGGCAGAGCTGCACGTCGAACCCGGGGACGACCCGACGCGCGAGCACACCCTGGACGCCGACGAGCTGATCCTGCGGATCCGCGTCCCGGTGACCCCCGCCGGCCGCGGCTCCACCTACTTGAAGATCCGCGACCGCGAGTCCTACGCCTTCGCGCTCGCCTCGGCCGCGGTCGCCCTGACCGTCGAGGACGGCGTGATCGGGGACTGCCGGATCGCGCTCGGCGGGGTCGCCACCCGGCCGTGGCGGGCCGAAGAGGCCGAACACGTCCTGCGTGGCGCGCCGCTGACCGCCGAGGCCGCCCGGCACGCCGGGGAAGTCGCCTTCGCCGGCGCGCGTCCCGGCACCTACAACGGATTCCGAGTCGAGTTGGGCATCCGCACCGTCGCCGACGCGGTGCGCATCGCCGCGGAAAGGGCCACCCGATGACCGACACGCGCCGAGTGGACGCCTACGAAAAGGTCACCGGCAAGGCCGCCTACGGGACCGATCGCGTGCCCGAGGGGGTCGCCTACGCGACGCTCGCCCTGGCCCGCATCGGCCGCGGCCGGGTGTCCCGGGTGGACACCGCCGCGGCGGAAGCGGTGCCCGGCGTCCTGCTCACCGTCACCCGCTTCGACGCGGAAGAGCTGCGCGGCGCCGGGTTCATCATGGGTGGCGGGTTCTCCTTCCAGAGCCTGCAGCCGCTGCTGGACGACCACATCGCCTACCGCGGCCAGCCGATCGCCCTGGTCGTCGCGGAGACCCTGGTCGCCGCGACCGAAGCGGCCGAGCTCGTCACCGCCGAGTACGACACCGAGCCGTTCGCCGTCCACCTCGACGCCGAGGGCGCGACCACCCTCGTGCAGGAAGAGGCGATCCCGCTGCCGTTCCTCGCCGACATCAAGGTCGGCGACGCCGACGCGGCGGTCGACGCGAGCCCGGTCCGGATCGACAGCACCTACGAGTACGCGGCGCAGCACGCCGTGCCGATGGAGCTGAACGGCGCCGTCGTCGAGTGGCGAAACGGCACGCTCGTCGTGCACGAAGGCACTCAGAACGCGGCCGCGGTCCGGTTCGGTCTCGCCCAGCAGCTCGGCATCGACGCCGCGGACATCGAGGTGCGCTCGCCCTACGTCGGCGGCGGCTTCGGCCAGAAGAACTCGCTGCAGCCGCACCTCGGCCCGCTCGCCCTGGTGGCGCGGCGCCTCGGCCGGCCGGTCAAGCTCGTGCTGGCCCGCACCCAGACGTTCCACAACGGCAGCTTCCGTCCGGCCACCCGCCACCGCGTCCGCCTCGGCGCGGACGCGTCCGGCAAGATCCTCGCCGCCGTGCACGAGGTCGACCAGCAGACGTCCCGGCACGACCTGTTCCCGGCGATGCACACCGAGGTGACGTCGCGGCTCTACGGCTTCCCGGCGTTCCGCGGCCGGCACCGCCTCGTCCAGACCGACGTCCAGACGCCGGGGTACATGCGGGCGCCGTTCGAGAGCTCGGCGGCGTTCGCCTTCGAGTCGGCCGTCGACGAGCTGGCCTACGCCACCGGTCAGGACCCGGTCGCGCTGCGGCTGGCCAACGACACGATGACCGACCCGGTGACCGGACGGCCGTTCTCGACCCGGTTCCTCGCCGAGTGCCTCCGCCGCGGTGCCGAAGAGTTCGGCTGGGCGGACCGGAACCCGGAGCCCGGCTCGATGCGGGCCGACGACGGTTCGCTCGTCGGCTGGGGTGTCGCCGCGGGCAACTACCCGGGCAGCATCGTGCCCGCCGTCGCGCACTTGACCGCCGGCGCGGACGGCTGCGTGACGGTCGGCGTCGACGGCCACGAGATGGGTCAGGGCATCCGCTCGGCGATCGCGCTGCTCGTGGCCAGGGACCTCGGCATCCCGGCGCGTGACGTCGAAGTGCGCGTCGGTGACACGCGGTTCGCGGCGCAGCACCTCACCGCGGGTTCGTGGGGGACGGCGAGCGCCTTGCCGGCCGTCCACGCCGGACTGAGGGAGCTGCGCAAGCACCTGAACGTCGCCGACACCGGCGAGGTCGACGTCGCTGCAGCTGTCGAGCGCGCCGGGCACCCGGTCGAGGCCGAGGCGAGCACCCTCGGGCCCGGTCAGCCGCCCGAGGCACTCGACCAGGCGAAGTCTGGGCACCTGGCCATTTCCGGCCCGGTCTTCCCCGAGTTCAGCACGTTCAGCTGGGTCGCCCACTTCGTCGAGGTCCGCGTGGAGCCGACGACGTGCCGGATCCGCGTGCCGCGCGTGGTCAGCGTCGTCGACTGCGGCCGGGTGGCCAGCCCGGTGACCGCGGCGAGCCAGGTGCGCGGCGCCGTCGTGTGGGGCATCGGCGGGGCACTGCGCGAGGAGAGCCTGGCCGACGGCCGGTTCGGCGGCTTCCTCAACTCGACGCTCGAGGAATACCCGATCATGGTCAACGCCGACGTCCACCGCATCGACGTCGGCTTCGTGGACGAGCCGGACCTGCTGTTCAACCCGGTCGGGGTGAAGGGGCTCGGCGAGATCGCGATGGTCGGGGTCGCGGCGGCCGTGGCCAACGCCGTCCACCACGCCACGGGGAAGCGCCACCACCGGCTGCCGATCCGTCTCGATGACGTCCTCTAGACAGCTCGTGGACGACCGTCCGGCGGTTTGCCGGCCGGACGCGCTGAGCCCGGCCGCGCTGGCCGACGCCCGGCGGAACCAGCCCCGGCGGGCGCTGCTCGGGCTGGCCTTCGTCCTGCCGGTGACCGCGCTGCTCGCGGTAGGCGCAGGCGGCCCGGCGACCACGCTGGAGGCTCTCGGGCCGCCGGTGACGTTCGCGCTGCCGATCGTCGCGATGATCGCGTTCTGGTGGGAGGACTGGCCGGGTTCGCTGCTGCGCGGCGGCTGGTCCGGCCTGTCCGACACGGCGCTCGTCGTCGCCGGGGGAGCGGCGCTGACGCTGCTCGGCCGGGCCGTCACCGGGACGGCCGCCGTGCCGCTCGCGGCGGGCATCTTCACGCTGATGCTGCAGCTGACCCTGGTCGGGGAAGGCTGGCCACTGCGGGGCCGCGGCTCTCGCTGGCCGGGTGTCGCGGCCCTGGCGGTGTGCTGGGTCGCGGGGCTGGCGGTGTACCTGGGCTTGGTGCGGACTGGCGTCGTGCCGGCCGAGGACTACGGCGCGTGGTTCGCCGTGCTCGGCGCCTGGCAGATGGTTTGGTACGTAGCTCTGCGCGGCTGGCCGTTCGCGCGCATCCGGCATCGCGCGGTCCGGCTGGCGACGGCGCACGGCGCGGTCCTAGCCTGCGGTGTCGTCACGTTCGCGCTGGTGCGGCTCGCGTGGGAACCGGAGTGGATCGCGGTGGTCGCGGGCGCGGCCATCGCATCGGTGCTGGTGGTGGCGATGCTGTTCGAGGCGTGGCCGGCGATCCGGCTGACCCCGCTGCCGGGCCGCAGCCTGGTCCTGGTGCTGGTAGCGCTCCTGACAGCGGCGCTGTCGGCGGCTCTGCCGCAGGTGGCGCACGGGGCCGGGGTGCCGGAGCGGCTGGTCGCGGGGTGGGCGACACACACGACGTTGAACGCGCTCAGCTTGGCGGTGATCCTGCACGTGGCGGTCTGGCGCCGCTGGCCCGCGTCACCCCAGAGCAGTGATTCAGCGCCGTGACGCCGCGGTCGCCAGCTCCTCGGTGATCTTCTGCAACAGCTCGGAGGCCGCGTCGCCGAGCGCTTCGAGGTCGGCCAAGGTCGTCTCTTGGTCTTTCACAGCCTGGGTATTCACAGCGAGTCCTCGAAGGCTTCGTGACGGGCGATGAGAGCTTCGGCGAAGGCGGCGTGCACGCGGAGGTACTCGTCGAGGCCCACGGCGGTCTCGGCCCACGCGTGCCACCGGACGTGCGCCTGGGCGACATCGATGTTCGCCGCGGCGGCCACCGTCGCGGGGCCGGTGCCGGCGAGGATCGCGTGGTGCATGAGCGACGGCGAAGAGGTCCGGGCGAGCTCCGCCAGCGAGGCCAGCCGGGTGAGTTCGGCGAGCGCGTCGGGCGCGACCGGTCGGCGGCGCGGTACGGGGACGGGGCGGGCGTTCTCGAGAACGCTGGTCATCAAACGACTCCTGCACGGAAGAAGCTGAAGATCACGGACGGTGGTCGGTTACCCCGCCTCACAGTGATCAAACGCGCGCGCCCGTGATCTCCATCTCGCCGCTGGGGTGGCAGAATTGTGAGCCTGATGACAGACGACGCCCTCGCGGCCCACGCCCGCGCCCTGATCGCGGCGAACGCCTACCTCACCCTGGGGACGACCGACGGGGACGGCGCTCCCTGGACCTGCCCGGTGTACTTCGCGCCGGCCGGCGATCGCGCGTTCGTGTGGGTCTCGGAGACCGGTGCCCGGCACTCGCGCAACCTCGCCGAGCGCCCGCGGGTGAGCCTGGTCGTCTTCGACTCCACGGTCGCGCCGTACCACGGGCGGGCCGTCTACGCGGTGGGGGAAGCGCGGGAGCTGTCGGGGGATGCGCTCGACCGCGCGTTGGAGAGCTACTCCCGTCGCACCGGCGACGGCGCTTCGCCGGTGACGCTCGAAGACGTGTCCGGAGCGTCGCCCTACCGCCTCTACTCGGCAGTGGCGTCGGAAATGTGGGTCCTGTGCCCGCGGGATCCCGGGCAGCCGTGCGACCTCCACGGCGAAGCCCGGGACCACCGGGTTCAGTTGTAGCGGACCTTTCCCCGGCACTGCGGATGCGGGACCCGCTCCGGCCGCACGCTCTCCAGCGTCGGCGTCACCGGGACGATCGTCCCGTCGCGGCGGAAGGTCAGCTTGTCGATCGTCGTCTCGCGGTGGGTGCCGTCGCCGCCCGGGATGCCGAAGCGGTGGTAGGCCAGGTACCAGTCGTCCGTGCCCGGGACCTGCAGCATCGAGCTGTGGCCGGTGCCGAGGATGCCCAGGTGGGCGTCCTTGCCGAGGATCAGGCCGTGGTTGGTGAACGGCCCCGTCGGCGAGGACGCGGTCGCGTAGCCGACGCGGTAGTCCTCGCTGCGGGTGTCGTCGATCGACCAGCTCAGGTAGTAGGTGCCCTTGCGCTCCGCCATGAACAGACCCTCGCGGAAGCCGTCCAGCCCGGTCAGGCGGGTGATCTTCGCCGGGTCGAACGAGACCATGTCGTCGTTCAGCGGCACCACGTACGCGTTGCCGTTGCCCCAGTACAGGTACGGCTGTCCGGAGGAGTCGACGAACACCGCCGGGTCGATCGCCTGGCCGCCGTCCGGGTTCGTCGCGATCAGCGGCTTGCCCGAGTCCACGAACGGGCCGGTCGGCGAGTCGCTCACCGCCACGCCGATCTTGGCCTCCGCGCAGAAGTAGAAGTAGTACTTCCCGTTGTGCTGCGCGATCGTCGGCGCCCAGGCGTTCTTGTCGGCCCAGCTCACGTCCGGTCCGAGGTCGAGGATGACGCCCTGGTTCGTCCAGTCGACGAGGTTCTTCGACGACCACGCCGAGAACTTCGTACCGCTCCAGCCGTCGAAGCCGTCCGTCGTCGGGTACAGGTAGTACGTGTCGCCGAACGCGACGACGTTCGGGTCGGCGTTGTACCCCGGCAGCACCGGGCTGCGCGTCTCGTGCGCCTCGACCGTCCACACGCGACGGTCGCCGCCGGCGCCGGTCACCGTGAACTGCCGGGGCCGGCTCAGGTCCACCGTCCGGGCGTCCGGCTTGATCGTGGCGCCCGGCGCCAGCCCGAACTTCGGCGACAGCCGGTGCAGGTCCGTTCCGGGCCGGACCGGCAGCACGACGGTCGACGCGCCGGAGTCGATGACGGCCGGTGTCTTCAGCGAGGCCAGCTCCACCGACCGGATCGTCGTGCTGTTCGACGGCAGCGTCGCCACCTGAAGCCCGGTGAGCGCCCGGTTGTAGAGCCGGACGTCCTTCATCTTGCCGCGGAAGTACTTGTCGCTCGCGTACAGCGACCGGCCGAGGTAGTTCGCCGCCGTGACGCCGCCGCCGAGGTCCGACGGCTTGATCGTGGCGTTCGCGTTGCGCCCCACTTCGACGCCGTCGAGGTACAGCACCGCCACCCCGTCGCCGACGGTCAGCGTCAGGTTCTTCCAGACCCCGCGCGGAAACCCGCCGCTCGACGCCACCTGCTGCTCGGTCGTCCAGTTCCCGGTCGCGATCGCGCCGCGCAGGCCGCCGCTCGCGGTGCCGCCGGTGGTGAACAGGTAGCCGTCGCCCGCCCCGGACGGCGCGGTGTTGCCGAAGCCCCACAGGAAGTACGGCGTCTGCTGGGCCGGGTCGACCAGGACGTCGGCGGACACGGTGGCCGAGGCGGCGCCGGTCAGCAGGTTGTTCGGCAGCTGGACGTGCCCGTTGGTGCCGCCGAAGGCCAGCGAACCGTCGGACCAGGACACGTCACCGGCGAGGGCGCCGTCGTAGCCGTGGCCGGTGGTGTCCGTCGCGACCTGCCCCGATTTCGCGTCCAACGGCCAGTGCGCGACGAGGCCGTTCTGGTCGGCCTGCACCGGCGCCGGGGGAGCGCTCAGCCGTGCCATTTCCGCCTGCGTGACCGGCAGGACGGTGCCGTGCCGCGGTGACGCGGGCAGGTGCGCGCCCGCTGACATCGTCCACTTGCCCGAATTCAGGTCGGTGGATTCGAACGGGACGTAACCCCGGCCGCCGAACTCGTCGATGAACAGGTACCACTTGTTCTCGGTGTTGGACTTGAACCCGGTGGGTCCTTCGCCGGCGGAGAGGCCCGGGCTGGTCGCCGTCGCCTTGCCGATGCAGTCGGCGACGAAGCCGTAGTGCGGCTCGAGCAGGTCGGTGGACTTCTCCTCGGTGATGAACTTGCTGCACGGCGTCGACGACGTGTTGTTGCGTTCGTCCTTGGTGAAGCGGTAGTAAGTGTCCTGGTCCTTGATGACCGTCGAGTCGATCACCGAGTAGCCCGGGTCGTTCCACACCTGCGGCGCGCTGAAGGTGACGAAGTCGCGGGTGGTCGCGTACATCATCCGGTTGTAGCTGTCACCGGTGTGGTTCGGATCGTTGTCGGCGTAGAGCTTCGAAGCCCAGTACACGACGTACGTCCCGCGCTTGGCGTCCCAGGAAGCTTCCGGCGCCCACGTGTTGCCCGCGGTCGGCGGGGACACCTGGACGCTGCGCTGACGCGACCAGTGCGCCAGGTCGGTCGACTCCCAGACCATGATCGACCGGCTGCCGGAGCGCTGGGCGGCGTCCCAGCCGCGGCCGGCGTAGATCCGCAGGTCGGTGGCGAGCAGGTAGAACTTGTCGCCGTCGGGCGAGCGCAGGATGAACGGGTCGCGCACGCCCAGCTCGCCGAGGCTGGACTTGAGCACCGGACGCCCGTTGTTCAGTTCGCTCCAGTTCAGCGGGTCGTTGCCCTTGCTCAGCGCCGAGTAGATCTGCTCGCCGTCGGAGGTGCCTTCGCCGGTGAAGTAGAAGAAGCTGTAGCCCGCCAAGGGTTGCGGGGCCGGCTTCGGGACGACGGTGGCGGTGAACCGCCGTGTGGTGCTGTCGCGGCCGAGGCTGACCTTCGCGGTCAGGACGACCTTCGCGGGCTTGGCGCCGGTCGGCGGCCGGGTGACCTCACCGGTCGGGGTGATGACGGCCGGAGCGGACGACGTCCAGGCGACGCTCGTGCCGCTCGCGCCGCCGGTCGGCAGCGTGAGGTTGCCGCGGACGTCGTCGATGCCGGGTACCGCGAGGGCGCTCGCGGCTTCTCGTACGGAAGGCGGGGGAGCGGCACCGGCACCGGCGGTACCGAGGGGGACGAGTGCGGCCACGACGGCCAGCACGACGCCGAAACGGCGCGGGGAGAACAACTTCATCGTTGTCGATCCTTCGGGGCGCGTCAGGGACCAGGTGATGTTAACGTTAACATCGGATGGGGCACGCTGACCTTAGAGTCAGCCGTGTCCGGTGGTCAAGGGCCGGCCGGGTGCCGGCGCCCGTCAGCCGAGCCCGTCGAACGCCGGCGCCAGCTCTTCCAGCACCGCGACGTCGGCGGTCAAGTCGTCCGTCGCCGGGGGCATGAGCAGGACGTGGTCCGCGCCCGCGGCGAGGTGCTCGCGCACCTTGGCCGCGATGGCGTCCGGCCCGCCGTAGGCCACGACCGCGTCGGCGATCCCGGCCACGTCGTCCAGCGGGAAACCCAAGCGGCGCAAGGCGTTCGAGAACGTGGGGAGGTTCAGCGTCCCCGAGATCTTCTCGATCGCCGCCGCCTTCGCCCGGTCGGAGTCGGGGTCGGGAACCACGGCCAGGCCGACGACGAGCAGCTTGCCCGGGCCGAGCACCGACCGGGCCTCGGCGGTGAACGCCGGCGGCAGGTTGGCCGGCAGCGCGCCGTCCGCGATCTCCCCCGCGAGGGCGAGCATCTTCGGGCCGTTCGCGCCGAGCAGCCGGGGATACTTCGCCTCGGGCGCCGGCGGCCAGGTCTCCGCGTCCATCCGCCCGACGTAGTCGCGCATCGTCGCGAGGGGACTGCCGAAGTCCCGGCCGGTGCCCTCGGCCTGCTGCGGGTAGCCGACGCCCACGCCGAGCACCAGCCGGTCCGGGTACGCGTCGGCCAAGAACGCCGCGGCAGCGTGCAGGGTCTGCGGCTCGCGGGCCCAGATGTTCGCGATACCGGTGCCGAACGTCAGCCGTTCCGTCGCGGCCAGCAGCACCGCGAGCTGGACGAGGGCGTCCTTGCCGCCGACGACCTCGTTCGTCCAGACGGTCCGGTACCCGGCGCGTTCCAGCCGTCGCACGGCCTCGCGCTGGCTCTCGGCCGGCGGCGTGCGCGTGAACGAAATCGGCAGGTAGACGCCGACGGGCCCCAAGGTCGTCATGGAACTCCTTCTCCGGTGGTGTGGTCCTTCCACCGTGGCTTCGCCGGGCGTCCAGAGTCCAACGAATGTTTCGCGAGACGTGACGCGATTCGTGCATCACCACAGATCAGAGCGCTACGCTGGCGGTGTGTCCGACCTCGACTTACGCCTGGTGCGCGGCTTCACCGTCATCGCCGAACACCGGCACTTCGGCCGCGCCGCCGCCGAGCTGCACCTCACGCAGTCGTCGCTGAGCCGGCAGATCGTACGGCTCGAGCAGCAGGTCGGCGCCCGCCTGCTGGACCGCACCCCGCAGGGCACCCGCCTCACTGAAGCCGGTGAGGCGTTCCTCCCACTCGCCGCGGACCTGCTGCGGGCGGCGGCGCACGCGACAGCTCACGCGCGGGCGGTCGCGCGGCCCAGCCGGATCACCGTCGGCTACACCGGGAACCTGATCGTCACGCCGGCGGTGCGCGACCTGCGCCGCCGCCACCCCGGCGCCGAGGTGCGCACCCGGCACCTCGCGTGGGACGACGTCCGCGCGGCGCTGCTGGAGCACCGCGTCGACGTGGCGGTCGCCCGGCTGCCGCTGCGGGCGGCCGGGCTGCACGTGACGGTCCTCTACGACGAGCCCCGCGTGCTCCTGCTGCCCAGCGACCACCGGCTGGCGGGCAAGGAATCCGTGACGCTCGACGACATCGCCGACGAGCCGCTGCCGCGCGCCCTCGACCCGGAGTGGGACGCGTTCTGGCGCGTCGACCCGCGTCCGGACGGCCGCCCGGCGCCCGGCGGCCCGCTCATCGACGCGATCGAGGACAAGATCGAGCTCGTGGCGAGCGGGCAGGCGGTGGCGATCATCCCGGCGGCGCCGGGGAACGTCACCGGCCTCCGGCCGGACTTGACGATCGTGCCGCTCGCGGACGTCGAGCCGAGCCAGGTGGCGGTGGCGACGCGTGCCGGCGAGCGTAACCGGCTCGTGGCGGCGTTCCGCAAGGGCGCGGAAGCACTGCTGACCCCACCGGAATGACGAATGCCGCGGCGCCCGGCCCGGGCACCGCGGCATCCTTTGTGGACGGTTGGGTCAGCGGGGCGCGGCGGCCGTCCCGGCCGGCGTTCGCGAGGCCTGTTGCGCCCGCTTCCGCTCGATGGCTTCCTGTTCGCGCTGCAGTTTGGCGTGCCATGCTCCTGAGTCGTTGGTCATGGTGTTCTCCGGTGGGCGGGAATGACGGTGCCGTGCCACGGGCGAACCCGGTCACGGGCGGGGGGTGCGGACCGGTGGCGGAGGACCTGGGACCCGGGCGCCGGTGCCGTGTTCCGGAAGTACCCACGCTTTCCGGCGGTCAACCACTTTTCTGTGGTCCGACCTGCGGATCTTCGGTCCGGGGAAGCGCGTTCACACGTTCGGAGCAAGCGAGGCCGTCGAGGAACACCCGCACCAGGCGCTCCGCCGGCGCCGCCGGCTCCCGCGGCGTCAGTCCCGACACGAGCGCCGCCTCGTGCATTTCGAAGAGTAGCGCCAGATCCGCGGGCTCGAGGTCCGCGCGCACGCTGCCCTCGCGCTGAGCTTGCTCGAAAGCCGGGCGCAGCAAGGAAACCAGGGCGTGCGTGTACTGACGCTGGCTGCGCTCCGGCAGTTCGCGGAACAACCGGACGAGCGGGCGCCGCCGGGCCTGCATCGCCAGCACCGCCCGCAGCAGTTCGCGGAACGACTCCCGGCCCCGCACCTGGACCTTGAACGCCGCCAGGTGGTGGGCCGCGACGGCGAGCGCCAGCGCGGTGCGGTCGGGGAAGTGCCGGTAGACCGTGGCCCGGCCGAGGCCGGCGCGGCGGGCCACCTCGTCCAGCGCCACGTCGGCGTCTTCGCTGAAGGCTTCGTCGGCCGCGCGCAGGATCGCCTCGCGGTTGCGGCGGGCGTCGACGCGCCGGGGCACGGCCGCGGACGGTCGCACAGCGCGCATGGGCCGGGATGCTACTCGCGAGTAGTGAGACCGGCAATCCGTTCCATCTCTCGGTTCGGGTTCCTACCTTTACCGACAGTCACCGCCGCCGAAGGAGCCGCCCATGCGCAGCATCGACCGCCGTACCGTCCTGCGGGGCGCGGCCGCCGTCGCCGGCGTCGCCACGCTCGGCGCCGCTCGCGTGCGGGTCACGCGGGAAGAACACCGGGTCGTGATCATCGGCTCCGGGTTCGGCGGCGGGGTCACGGCGTTGCGGCTGGCGCAGGCCGGAGTGCCGGTGCTGGTGCTCGAACGCGGCCGCCGCTGGCCGACCGGGCCGGACGCCGAGACGTTCCCGCACCCGACGTCGGCGCCCGACAAGCGGATCTTCTGGCTCGGCTCCGCGCCGGCGCTGCCCGGCCTGCCGTCGCTGCCGCCGTTCGAGCGCTACACCGGACTGCTCGAACAGGTCACCGGCCAGGGCATGAGCATGATGTGCGCGGCCGGTGTCGGCGGCGGTTCGCTGGTGTACCAGGGCATGACGCTGCAGCCGACGGCCGAGCTGTTCCACGCGTGCTTCCCCGAACAGCTCGACTACGTGCGGCTGGACGCCGAGTACTACCCGCGCGTCGCCCGGATGCTGGGCATCGAGACCGCGCCGGACGCTCTCGTCGAGAGCCCGACCTACCAGGCGTCCCGGGTCTTCGCCCGCAACGCGCGCAACGCGGGCTACGCCGTCGAGAAGATCCCGATGCCGATCGACTGGAACTACGCGCTGCGCGAGACCCGCGGCGAGATGAAACCGTCCTACACCAACGGCGACTGCGCGCTCGGCGTCAACAACGGCGGCAAGCACTCGGTCGACGTCACCTACCTCGCCGCCGCCGAAGCCACCGGCCGCTGCACCGTCGCGACCCTGCACCACGTCACCGACGTCGCGCTCGCGTCCGACGGTCGTTGGGAGGTCCGCGTCGACCGCATCGACACGTCCGGAACGGTGCTGGAGAAGAAGGTCCTCACGGCGAAGGCACTCGTCATGGCGGCCGGCACGGCGAACACGACGCGGCTGCTGATGCGCGCGGGCGCGAAGGGCGACATCCCCGACCTGCCCGACGCGCTCGGCGCCGGCTGGGGCACCAACGGCGACCGCATCTACACCTGGACGAACCTCGCCGACGACTTCGGCGCGCCCCAGGGCGGTCCGGTCGTCTACGGCAGCAAGGAGTGGGACGACCCCGCGACGGCCAACACCGTCATCCAGGCGTCGCTGCCGCCGCTGCCGGACCTGCGGACCACGATGCTCGTCGGGTACGGCATCAGCGCCGGCCGAGGCCGCTTCGTCTACGACGCCGCCAAGGACGACGCCGTCCTGCACTGGCCCTCGAACGCGGACGCGAAGCTGAGCGCACGCATCCACGAACGCATTTCCCGGATCGCCGGTCCGCTCGGCGTGCTGCTCGACACGACCGCCGTCGTGCCCAGCACCTGGCACCCGCTCGATGGCGCCGCGATGGGGTCGGTCTGCGACCTCGAGGGCCGCGTGCTCGGCCACCGTGGTCTCTACGTGCTCGACGGCGCCCTGATGCCCGGCACGACCGCCGCCTGCAACCCGTCGATGACCATCGCCGCCGTCGCCGAGCGCGCACTGGACCACCTGATCGCCGAAGACGTCGGCTCTGTTTTCTAGATCCTTCACGGACTCAACGAGGAGTTCTCATGCGTCGCTTGTGGACGGTCCTGCTGGCCGTCGTCCTCCTGGTCACCACCGCCGGGCCGGTGAGCGCGGCCGCCGATCCGCCCCGCGGCCCGGACGGCGACGCCTTCTACACGCCGCCGAGCCCGCTGCCTGCCGGAGCCGACGGCGACGTCGTCTGGTGGCGGCCGCTGCCGGATTCCGCCGGTACCAAGGGGTACCTGGTGCTGTACCGGTCGAGGTCGGCGACGGACACGCCGATCGCGGTGTCGGGCCGCGTCCTGGTGCCGGCGAAGCCGTGGACCGGTGCCGGCCCGCGCCCGATCGTGTCGGTGGCCAGCGGAACCCGCGGCGTCGGCGACCGCTGCGCGCCGTCGAAGTTCCAGCCGGACTACGAAAAGCCGCTGTTCGTCGACGCGATGCTCAGCCGCGGCTGGGCCGTCGCGATCACCGACTACGAGGGCCTCGGGACGCCCGGCCTGCACACCTACGTCGTCGGCCGGTCCGAGGGCCACACGGTGATCGACGCGGCCCGCGCGGCGACCCGGCTGCCGGCCGCGGGCCTGGCCGCCGGCGGGCCGGTCGCGTTCTCCGGCTACTCGCAGGGTGGCGGGGGAGCGGCGTGGGCGGGCGAGCTGGCGCCGTCGTACGCACCGGAGCTGCAGGTCGCGGGCATCACGGCCGGCGGGACGCCCGCGGACCTGAACGTCGTGGCGAAGGGCCTCGACGGCGGGATCGGGTTCGGCTTCCTGCTGCTCTCGGCGCTGGGCCTGGACGCGGCGTACCCGGAGCTGGACCTGCCCGCCTACCTCAACGACCGCGGTCGCACGCTGTACGCGACGCAGCAGGACGCGTGCGTCGACGCCGTGTTCGGCTACGCCTTCGGGCACATCGCCGACTACACGACGTCGAACCCGCTGACGACCCCGAAGTGGCAGGCCCGGCTGGTGGAGAACGAGCTGGGCGCGCGCCCGCCGAAGGCGCCGATCTTCCTGTTCCACGGCAGCCTCGACGAGATCATCCCGCTCTCCCAGGCCCAGACGCTGCGGCGTGAGTACTGCGCGGCCGGGGTGGCCGTCACGTGGGGCACGTATGTCGGTGAGCACGTGACGACGCTGGCGTTCTCCGCCGGTGACGTCGTGAGCTACCTGGGCGACCGGTTCGCGGGCAAGCCGGCGCGCTCCAACTGCTGAGCGATCTCGTCCTTCGGGTACGGGGTCTTGCGGCTTTCGGTGTGGAGCGCGAAGTAGAAGTCGTTGACGACCGCTGCGAGCGGGGCGTACCGACGCAGGAGTGGTGCCGGGTGTCCCGCTGCGTGTTCGCGGACGAAGTCGTTGCGGGCGCGGGCATCCGGCCACTTGCCGAGGCCCCGGACGACCCGGTTGACCAGCTGGGTCAGAACGTAGGCGCGGTCGTGGTCGGCGTGCTCGGCGAGGAACCCGGCCTCGCGGTCCGAAAGCTCGAACCGCGGTGAGACCGTGAGGCCGAAGTCCGTGAGGTAGAGCCGCTCGCCGTCGGTGACGATGTTGGCGAAGTGCGCGTCGAAGTGCTGGACGCCCTGCCCGGCCAGGAATTCGGTGATGTGCCGCAGGTCTTGTTCGAGCGGCAGGTCGTCATCCGGCCACCCGGCGAGGCTGTGCGGCAGGTATTCGAGGAACAGCACGAGGTCGGTGGTGGCCCCGGCGAGGGCCTCGAGCCGGCGCCGGACGCCCGGGTCGCCGTGCCAGAACGCGACGTCCTGCTCGATGTCGGCGTGGGGACGCGGCAGGCCGGGCAGGATCCGCCAGTGGTGCAGAAGCGGGAAGTTCCCGCACTCGCCGCTGCGGGCCCACTCGGTCGCCATGAGGTGTGCTTCCAGCTCGCGCCAGGCCCCGCCGCCCGCCGAGCCGACGCCGTAGTGGGACCACGGCGGCAGCCCGTAGAAGTCGGCCGTCGAGCCTTCATGTCGCCGCTCCACATCGGTGAGGGCGACCCGCTTGACGAAGACGGGCTCGCCCGCCACCCGCAGCAGCCAGGTCGACCCGCCGATCCCGGTGCCGAGCGGACGCGCGTCGGCGAGGATGTCGTCGGGCGCCTCTTCGAGCGCGGCGGCGATCTTGTCGTGGCGGGTGAGTCGGGTCATCCTTCGAAGCTACTCAAGGACGGACGACCGTGAGGGCGAAGCGCGTCCGGCCGTTCGCCGCGTGGTCGAGGGCGCCCGCGATGTCGTCGAGGCCGAATTCGGTCACAGCGAACTGGCCGAGGTCGAGCAGTCCGGACCGGGCGAGGGCGATCATGCTCGCGTTCGCCGTCCGCGGCTGCATCCACTGGCCGCGCACCGTGATGCCGTTGCGCATGAGCCAGGGGTAGGGCAGGGCGAGGTCGTCGCCGCCGAGCATGCCGACCCCGCCCATCAGCACGATCCGGCCGTACTCGCGGACCGCCATCGCGGCGGCCCGCACGGGCGCGGTGCTCGCCGAGGGCGGCAGCAGGTCGAGGACGACGTCGATCGGGCCCGCGGCGTCACGCAGGCGGGCCGTGTCGTCGTCGCCGGTGAGCCGCACGGTCCGGACGCGGGCGCCGAATCGCCGTTCCAGGTCGTCGAGGGCGGTTTCGTTGCGGCCCGGTGCCACCACGCACGCCGCGCCCATGGCGAGCGCGACGGCGACCCCCGCGCTCCCGAAGTTCCCGGTGGCGCCGCTGACCAGCACGGTTTCGCCGGGTCGCAGGCCGGCCGCGAGCAAACCGCCGTAGGGCACGAGACACAGCGTGAGCGCGGTCCACCGGCCGGCTTCCGCCGGGTCGATCGGCCCGAGGGGGATCGCGTTTTCGGTCGGGAGGAGGAGTTGCTCGGCGTAGGCGCCGTGGCCGAAGTGGCGCTGCAGGAACAGGCCGCCTTCGCAGCGTGCGCTCAGGCCCTGCAGCGTGATGTCCGGGGTGAGCGTGTCGTCGCGGGAGCGGATCACCGGATCGCACAGCACCCAGTCGCCGGGGGTCAGGCGGGTCGAGTCCGGGCCGGTCGCGTGCACCCGGCCGATCGCGCCGGCGCCCGGCACGACCGGCAGGGTGAGCTGGTAGTTCCGCTCGCCGCGGAACACCTCGGCCGCGTAGGGCAGCACGGGTGCGGCGACGACGTCGACCAGGACTTCTCCGGTGCCGAGCGTCGGCGCGGGGACGTCGCGCACCGACAGCGGTTTGCCGAATTCTTCGAGGACAGCGGCTTTCATGTCCCCATCGTCGGGAAGATCGAGAGGGGCATCCAGGCCTGGTATCATCCTGGGACTGTCGAGTACCAGGCGGAGGTCGTCATGCCGGACGCGGCCCGGGCCGGGCTGGGGGAGTTCCTGCGGTCCCGGCGCGAGCGACTCAGCCCGGTGGCGCTCGGGCTGCCGGACCGGCGCCGCCGCCGGACGCCCGGGCTGCGTCGTGAAGAGGTCGCCGAGCTGGCCGGCATCGGCGTCGACTGGTACATCCGGCTCGAGCAGGGCCGCACGGTCAGCCCGTCGTCCGCGACGGTCGAAGCTCTCGCGGGTGCCCTGCGGCTGGACGACGCCGAGCGCGCCCACCTGCGTGCGCTCGCCCGGAACCCGGCGCGGACGCCGTTCGGCCGGGAGCAGGTGCCCGAAGCCACCCGGCGGCTCGTCAAGGGCCTGAGCGAGCCCGCGTACGTGACGGGCCGCCGCTGGGACGTGCTGGCCTGGAACCGCGCGGCGGCCGAGCTGTTCACCGACTTCGGCGCGGTGCCGGAGGAGGACCGCAACGTCCTGGTCTTCCTGCTGCTCGACGAGCGCGGCCGGCGGCTGTTCGGCGCCGGCTGGGCGGCGCAGGCCGAGCACACGGTGGCGCAGTTCCGGGCCGCGCACGATCTGTGGGCGGGCGACCCGGCGTTCGCCGGACTGGCCGCGCGGCTGCGGTCGGGCTGTCGTGAGTTCGCGACGTGGTGGGACCGCCACGACGTCGGCCGGAGCGGACCCGGCTGGAAGACGCTCTACCGGCCCGAGCCCGAAGAGTTCGACTACGCGACCTTCCAAGTCGCCGAGGATCCGGCACTACGCCTGACGATCTACGCACCCACCAGCGGCAGGTAGACCTCGTCGACGATCTCGACGAGCACGTCGTCGTCCACTGTGGTCAGTCCGCGGGTGAGGAATTCGTTGCGCAGCAGCACAAGCGCGACGGTAGCCACCCGTGGGTGCCGAGCTTCGGGGCGAGCTTCGCCGCGCGCGATGGCACGATCGACGATCGCGAGCCAGGTCTTCGCACCGCCCTCGGCGGCCTGCTCGTGCAGCTGTTCCCTCAGTTCCGGCTCGTCGCCGACGCCGGTCAGCAGACCGCGCAGGATCCGGGCTGCGGGTGAGGTTTGGCCGCAGTTGATCGCCCGCAGCAGGGCCAGGGCGTCTTCGCGGAGGTCGCCGGTGTCGGGCGGCTTGAGAGTGTCCGCGGTGACGTGCCGGTAGGCGGCGACGCCGAGCGCGGCGCGGTTCGGCCAGCGGCGGTAGATCGCGTTCTTGTTGGTGCCGGCCCGGTGCGCGACCCGTTCCATGGTCAGGCCGGGGTAGCCGGCTTCGGCGAGTTCGTCCGCGGCGGCGCGCAGGATCGCCTCTTCCAGCTCGGCGCCGCGGCGCCGGGTCTTCTCGGCCATGCGCCGGAGTGTACAGCTTTAGGGTACGGTACGGACCGTACCCTAAATTCTGGAGGAACCGTGCGAGCCAAGGGCATCGGCTACGACACCGGCTTGGAACGCGGCGGGCGGTTCAACCGCCCGTTCGCCCCCGACCTGGTCCGCCGCGAGCTGACGATCATCCGCGACGACCTGCACTGCACGGCGGTGCGGCTGATCGGCACGGACCTGGACCGGATCGAGCACGCCGCCCGCGAGGCGGCCGCGCTCGGGCTGGAGGTGTGGTTCTCGCCGTTCCCCTGGGATCGCACCCCGGAGGAGATCCTCGCGCTTCTCGCCGACGGTGCTTCGCGAGCCGAACGTATCCGATCGGCGGGCGCCGAGATCGTGTTCGTGACCGGCGCCGAGCTGAGCCTGTTCAACCACGGCTTCCTGCCCGGCGACGGCCTCGAAGAACGCGTGGCCGGCCTGCTGGCGTCGCGGGAGCTCATCGCCGGGCTTCCGGAGCGGGTCAACGCGTTCCTGGCGCGCGCGGTCGCGACGGTCCGCACCCGGTTCGGCGGCCGCGTGACGTACGCGGCGGTGCCGTTGGAACGGGTGGACTGGGAGCCGTTCGACATCGTCTCGGTGGACGCGCACCGCTCGAAGGAGGTCGCGCACTTGTACCGCGAAGGCATCCGCACGCTGGTGGCGGCGGGCAAGCCGGTGGCGATCACGGAGTTCGGTGTGACGCCGTACCGAGGCGCGGCCGACCTCGGCGCCCGCAGCGGCGAAATCCTGGAGTACGAAGGCGAAGTGCCGGTCCGGTTGAAGGGCGAGTACGTCCGCGACGAGGAGGAGCAGGCGCGCTACTTCCGGGAGTTGCTGGAGATCTTCACCTCGGAGGGTGTCGACGCGGCTTTCGCTTGCACGTTCGTGTGTTACGGGCTGGTCCACCGGGCCGATCCGCGGGCGGACCTGGACATGGCGAGCTGGGGCGTGGTGAAGGTGCTGGAGGACGGCTCGGGCGAGACGTACGCCGGCGTGCCTTGGGAACCGAAGGCGGCCTTCGGCGCATTGGCCGACTGCTACGCCTGAGCGTCGGCCACGGGAGACCACCATTCGGGGGATCCGGGGTCTCCGCGCGGCCGGGGCGGGCGCCGCGGGCCAGGAGGCGCAGCGTCACCCGGCCGCCGTAGGAATAGCCGCCCAGGTCGTAGTCCTCGACGCCGAGGTGGTCGAGCAGGGCGAGGCCGTCGTCGGCGAGGATGTCGGGCGGGTAGGCCGCCGGTTCGTGCGGACTCGCGCTCGCGCCGTGGCCGCGCAGGTCGGGGAGGATCACCCGGTGGCCGTGTCCGGCCAATCGCGAGCCGGGCCGAGCCAGTCGCGGCTCGTGCCGGTGAAGCCGTGGAACAGCACGAAAGGCCGGCCCGTGCCGAGCTCGCGGTAGGCCGGCTCCGCGCTGTCGCGACCTCGGAAATGCTGCATGGGACCAGCCTATCCATCAGATGAATCGTCGACCAAGTGTGCGGACATCTTGCGAACGACCGCCGGATAGCGCTAACTTCGTGACGCTAGACATCGGATGTCCAGCCCGGTTTGCCGGGTCCGTCCGCCGACCGATGTGCACCCCTGCCGAAGTCGTCAGGAAGGACACACCGACGATGCCGAAATTCCCCCGCAGGACGGCCCTCGCCGTCGCCGCCCTCACCGTGCCGCTCTTGTTCAGCCCGATCGCCCAAGCGGCCCCGCTGTGGCACCCGAACCCCGCCACCGACGGCCTCAAGGCCTTCGAGGGCATCGAAGCCGATCGCGGCAACCACCACCCCGACCGCAAGTACGTCGTGGTCGAAGGCGACCACTACCGCTTCAACATCTGGAAGGACGACCGCGACACCACGGGCGGCGGCGACCGCCAGCGCACCGAGTCCAAGGGCATGGTCCAGGGCGGCAGCACGCTCAAGATGCACGACGGCGAGACCTGGACGCTCTCCTACGAGATGTACATCCCGGGCACCCTGCACGGCACCAGCAAGTTCACCCACATCTTCCAGACCAAGACCCCGTCCACCAACGGCGGCCCGTGGGTGACGCTGGACCTGACCCGCAGCGGCAGCAAGGAAATGCTCAACGCCCGCGCGTACGCCAACTCGGGTTCGCCCAGCATCGCGGCCACCGACCTCGCGCCCCTGCGGAACAAGTGGATCACGATCGAATGGACGTTCACGCCGGGCTCGAAGGGCAAGGCGTCGTGCGTCCTCCGCAACGGCACCGGGTCCGGCGCGCCGATCGCCGCGCAAGGCAGCATGTCGAACGTCAACATCCCCGACCAGGGCGACTACGTGCGCCCGAAGTGGGGGATCTACCGCTCGGTCGAAAGCGCTTCGTCCGACATTCTGGACACCTACCTGCTGTTCCGGAACTACACGGCCTCGCGCAAGTAGCGTGTCGATCCGGGGCGGGCCCGTTCGCACGAGCGGTGCGGCGGGACCCGCCCGAGACGCAGCGGCCGGCCGGGTCACCGCCGCGATCCACGCCCCGATCGAGGTGCGCCCGCTCGCCGGGTTCGCCTGATCCGTGGCGGCGGACCCGGTGCCGGGGTGACACTGGCGCTATGAAGGTCGTCGACGGGTACTACGGCACACGCCACCCGTCGACGGCCGCGCGCTACGCCACGCCGAGGCCGCTGCGACGCGGTCCGGTGCTGGTCACGGCCGCTTTCGCCGCGCTCGGCGGTGCCCTGATCCCGGCCGCGTCGCTCGCCGCGCTCTGGCGGGTCTGGCAGTTCTACGCGATGTTGTTCGGCCTGTTCGCCGCCGTCGAAATCGTGGCTTTCGTCGCGGTGCTCGGGTGGCCGACCCGCAGGACCGCCCACGCCGGCGCGCTCGTCGCGACGGCGAGCCTCGCGCTGTGGGTGGCGAGCCGGCCGCTCGGGCTGCTGGCGCGGCTCGATCCCTGGCAACCGGCGGACACCGTCGCCGGCTTCACCGACTACGTCGCGGCCGCGCTGCAGGTCATCGCCGTCTTGGGCTTCCTGGTCGTCGCGCGGCGGCGGGCGCACCCACGCCCGTCGACGGCGCGGCGCGTGTCGGCGTGGATCGTGCTGTTCCCCGTGCTGCTGCTGGTGCTCGCGACCGGCGCGGCGGGCACGGTCGCGGCCGGCGACAACATCACCGGCAAGTCGGCTCCGACGCTGCTCGACGGCAGCACGGTCGAATACTGCCGTCCGGACGGGATTCCCCTGGTCATGGACATCGTCCGTCCGCGCCCGGACGCCCGCGCCGCGCCGGTGGCGCTCTTCCTGCACGGCGGCGGCCTCATCCTGGGCAACCGCAAGCCGTCGGGCCCGGGCGCGCTGCTCGCCGGGTCGCGGCTCGTGCCCCTGCGCGACGCCCTGACGGCTCGCGGGTTCGCGGTCGCCTCGATCGACTACCGCCTCGCGCCCGCGGCGCGCTGGCCGGCGCCGCTGACGGACGTGCGGTGCGCGGTCCGGTTCCTCCAGGCCAACGCGGCGGCGCTGAACGTCGACCCGGCGCGGATCACGGCCGTGGGCACGGGAACGGGCGGCACGCTGGCGTCGCTGCTCGGCGTCGCCCGGGAGCCGGCCAGCCCCGTCCGCGCGGTGGCGGCGCTGGACGCTCCGGCCGAGTTCGGCTTCACCGGCTCGGACCCGCTCACCCGGGCATCGATCCTCCTGGCATTGGGCCGCGACCCGGCGACGCTGCGCGAGGCGAGCCCGCTGACGTACCCGGGCGCGGGCGCACCACCGTTCCTGATCGAGGGCGGCCGCAAGTCGGCGGAGTTCGCGGACCACCTGCGCGCGGCGGGCATCCAGGTGAAGACCGGTGCCGGCGAACCGGCCGAAGTGGCGGACTTCCTGGCCGCGGCCACCGGCTGACCAGGTCGTGGCACGGTCGTGCGGTAGCTTGGCGGTATGAGCGGTCAGGGACTCGTGGCGCCGATCTTCGGCGACCACTCCTACCGCTGCGACTTCTACGGTTGACGGGCCTCGCTCCGGGTCCCTTTCTCCTCAACCGTAAGGACAGTCATGTCTTCATCCCCGCACGCCGGTACGAGCTGGGCGCTCAAGCACATGCCGCTGACCGCGGCCGCCGTCGAGGAGACCGCGCCGGTGCTCACCGGGCGGCGCCTGGCGATGTGCCTGCACGTCGAGCCCAAGACGGCGGCCCTGGTCACCCTGCTGGCCGGCATCGGCGTCGAGGTCACGCTGACCGGCTCGCCCGGCACCACCCACGACGACGTCGCCGACGCACTCCGGGCGCTCGACGTGCGGGTCCACACACGTCGCGCCGACGACGACGCCGACCACGCGCGGAACGTCGCCGCGGTGCTCGAATGCGAGCCGGACCTCACCCTCGACAACGGCGCCGACCTCACGCTCTCGCTGCTGGGATCCGGGCCGCCCGCGGGATACCTGGGCGGCACCGAGGAGACGACCACCGGCGGCTTGCGGCTGCGGGAGGCGCGCGTCGGCCACCCGGTCGTCGTGATCAACGACTCGCGGCTGAAGCTGCTGGTGGAGAACGAGTTCGGGGTCGGCCAGAGCGTCGTGCAGGGATTCCTCAACGCCACCAACCTGATGGTGCCGGGGATGCGCGCGGCGGTGCTCGGCTACGGGCCGTGCGGCAAGGGCGTCGCGGACACCCTGGCGCGGCTCGGCGCGCGGGTCGCGGTGTGCGACACCGACCCGATGCGGGCGCTGCAGGCCATTTTGGACGGTCACCGCGTCGGCTCTTCGGTCGAGGTTCTTTCCGACGCGCAGGCGGTCTTCACCGCGACCGGCGCTCCCGGCGTCGTCGGCGCTGCGGAGCTAGCGGCTCTGCCCGACGGCGCGCTGCTCGCCGGGGTCGGGCACTTCGCGTGGGAGATCGACGCGGCCGCGCTGCGGGCGGCGACGGTCCGCACGGTCGAGTACGGCTCGCCGGGCCGCCGGGTCGGGCACGTGCTGGCCGACGGCCGCGAGGTCGTCGTCCTCGACCGGGGCCGGATGCTCAACCTGACCGCCGCGAACGGGAACTCGATCCAGGCCATGGACCTCGGGCTCACGCTGCAGGTCCGCAGCCTGGCGGCGGTGGCGGCGGGCGGCCTGGCCGCCGAGGTCCAGCCGGTCCCGGCGCCGGTGGAGCGCCGGATCGCCACGGACCTGGTGGCCGAGCTGGCTTGACCTGGAGCGCGCTCCAGGCTCTAGCGTGAGGGCACGCCGTCCGCACGTCAGGAGAACGTTTCATGGAGCTCGGTTTCCACCTCCCCATCTTCGACATCGACGGCGGGACCCCCGCCATCGCCGGTGAGCTCGCCCGGGTGGGCAGCGCCGCGGAGGAGGCCGGGGCGACCTGGCTGTCCTTCATGGACCACTACTTCCAGATCGAGCCGACCGGCCTGCCCGCCGAGTCGAACATGCTGGAGGGCTACACCACCCTCGGCTTCCTCGCCGCGCACACGTCCCGGATCGAGCTCGGCCTGCTCGTCACCGGCGTGACCTACCGGCACCCCGGCCTGCTCGCGAAGATCGTCACCACCCTCGACGTCCTTTCGGGCGGCCGGGCCGTGCTGGGTGTCGGCGCGGCCTGGTTCGAGCGCGAGCACCGGGGGATGGGCGTGCCGTTCCCGCCGATCGCCGAGCGGTTCGAGCGGCTGGAGGAGACGCTGCGCATCTGCGGGCAGATGTGGGACCCGGCGGACAACGGCCCGTTCGAGGGCAAGCACTACCAGCTCGCCGAGACGCTCTGCTCGCCCCAGCCGATCAGCCGGCCGAAGGTGCTCATCGGCGGCGGCGGGGAGCGCAAGACGCTGCGGCTCGTCGCGCAGTACGGCGACGCGTGCAACCTGTTCGCGTCCTCGCCCGAGGACGTCGCGCACAAGCTGGACGTGCTGCGCGGCCACTGCGACGACGTGGGCCGCGACTACGACGAGATCCGCAAGACGGTCCTGGCCAACAACCCGCGCCCGTCGCCGGAGACCCGCGACGACTTCGTCCGCGCCATGGCGGACTACGCGAAGCTCGGCATCCGCTCGGCGATCATCACGCCGACGACGGGCTCCCCGGCCGCGTGGATCGAGGGCATGGCGCCGGCCGTGCCGCAGCTGGCCGAACTCGGCTAGCCGACGGCGGCGGTCAGAATCCGCGCGGTGACCAGTTCCGGGCGCTGCGGCGGCAGCGCGTGAGTCGTACGCGGCACGACCTCGACGTCGAACAGCGGGTTGAGTGCCCGCACGCGCTGTTCGACGTCGCGCGCGGAGTGGATCACGCTGCGCTCGGCGAGCAGCAGCCGGACCGGGACGGTCACCGCGCGCAGCTCGTCGTCGGTGAACAGGTGCGGCGGCGGGAGCTGCGCGCGGTACTTGAGCGCGCCGAACAGCAGCGGACGGAGGGTGCGCCGCACCGCCGCCCCGGGGCGCGGGTCGAACCAGCGCACGATTTCGCGCAGGCTCCACCGGATGAAGCTCGAGCCGATCACCGCGAACCCGGACGGCTCGATCGCGACCACCGCGGCCACCCGGGACGACGCCCGCATCGCCAGGGTGAGCGCGTGCCGGCCGCCGGTGGAGACGCCGGCCAGCACTGCCCGGTCGTGGCCGAGGCCGTCGAGCAGGTCGCCGAGCCAGTCCGCGTAGTCGCCGTCCCCGGTGATCGGCCGCGTCTGGCGGGACCGGCCCGGCTCGCCGATCGTGTCGACGGCGTACACCCGGTGGCCGGCAGCCAGCTCGGCGACGTGCGGGAACCACGACAGTGACGTGCCCATGCCGCCCGGCAGCAGCACGACCGGCGGTCCGGCGTCGCCGCTGTTCCGGACGCGGGTCGGCCCGTAGCGGGTCCCGACGTCCAGGTCACGCACCGGCACGGGCCAGCTCGTCGCGACCTCGTCGTAGGCGGCCGAGTAGGCGTCTTCGGCCCGCTGGTCCTTGAACTTCCCGAGCATCGGTCCCCCAGTTTTTATAGTGCAGATGCACGATAACATTGCGTGTCCGATGCTGTCGAGATCCTGAGCTGTGGCAGAGTGATCGCGTGCCAAAACGCGTCGACCACGAGCAGCGCCGGCGCGAGATCGCGGAGGCGCTGTTCCGGATCGCTGCCCACCGCGGCCTGACGGCCGTGACGCTGCGTGCGGTCGCCGCCGAAGCCGGGATCTCGATGAACCTCGTCCAGTACTACTTCCCGGCCAAGGACGACATGCTGCGGTTCGCCTGGCAGCGGATGGTGGAGCTGAGCGCCGAGCGGGCCGCGGCCGGGGTCGGCCGCGCGCTCGCGACCGGCGACGAACGCGCTGTCGTGCGGGCCTACCTGGCCGCTGTTCTGCCGTCCGACGAACGTGCGCGGCTGCTTTGCGCGGTGCAGATCGCCTACTTCGCCGCCGACGTCACCCGCGGTGGCGCACAGCCGGACCAGGAAGCCTTGCTGCCGCACCTGGTCCGCGGGCTGGCCGGGCAGATCCGCCTGGCGCAGAAGGGCGATCGCGTCAGCCCGAGCCTGGATGCGACGCTGGAGGCCGACGCACTCGCGACGATGGCCGCCGGTCTCGTCACCGGGATCCTCGTGGGGGCGTACACGGCCGAGCGGGCTTCCGTGCTCGTCGAATACCGGCTCGGCCAGCTGTTCAACGCTTGATTTTGTGTCCATAGTGGACGCTCCGGTAAATCCCTTTCGGTGATCGGTGAACCATTCACGACGGCGCCCCGTGTGCCTTGGTGAGGTGGCGACCCGAGAGGAGGGGCTGATGCCCCACGGACGCAGTACCGGACGACACCGCAAGCAGGCCACGATCGGGCTGGCGGCGCTGCTGGGAGTCGCGGGGGCGACGGCGACGGCGATCGCCCTCAGCAGCCCGGCGAGCAACGCGGCGACGGAGAGCTGCGGCGGCCTGGACACGGCGCTGCAGAACAACCTGACGTTCATCGCGGGCCAGCAGGCGGCCCCCGACGCCCAGTCCGCGGCCCGGATAGCCAACCGCCAGGCGGTGGTCGACCAGATCCAGCAACGCCGCGCGGCGGCCGGCTGCGGGGGAGAGGTGGCGGCGAACGCGGTCGCGACCCAGTGCGCGGCGATCGCCGGAGCGGCCGAGCAGGACGCCGTGGCCGGAGAGGACGCCCAAGCCGGCGAGAACGGCATGGCCGAGGGCAACGGCATGGCCAACGGCAAGGCCGAGAACGGCAAGGCCGCCCAGCAGGACGCGGCGGACGAGAACGGCGCGGCGGACCAGAACGGCATGGCCGACGGCAACGGTATGGCCGCCGAGAACGGCATGGCCGGCAAGGCCAAGGCGAAGCAGAAGGACAAGGCGGCCGAGAACGGCGCTGCCGCCGACGAGAACGCCATGGCCGGCCAGCAGGACGCGGCCGCCGAGGACAACACTGCTGCTCAGGACGACGCGGCCGCCCAGGCCTGCGATGTGGTCCAGCAGTGCGTGGCCCTGGCCGCCGGAGCCGCCGACGCCAACGGCATGGCCGCCGAGAACGGCGCGGCTGCCGAGAACGGCAAGGCCAAGCAGAACGGCGCGGCCAAGCAGAACGGCATGGCGAACGGAAACGGCGCGGCCAAGCAGAACGGCATGGCCAACGAGAACGGTATGGCCAACGAGAACGGCATGGCCGATCAGAACGGTGCGGCGGCCGAGAACGGCATGGCCGACCAGAATGGCATGGCCAACGGAAACGGCGCGGCCAAGCAGAACGGCATGGCCAACGGAAACGGCGCGGCCAAGCAGAACGGCATGGCCAACGAAAACGGCGCGGCCAGCGAGAATGGCATGGCAAATCAGAACGGCATGGCCGACCAGAACGGCATGGCCAACGAGAACGGCATGGCAGCGCAGAACGAAGCCGTAGCGCAGGATGGAGCCGCGGCTCAGAACGAAGTGAACGCGCAGGACTGTGCCGCCATCCTCGACTGCGTCACCCAAGCCACCGCCGCCTCGGCCGCGGACCAGCAGGGCATGGCCGCCGACCAGAACGGTAACGGTCAGCAGAAAGCCAAGGGCAAGAACAAGAAAGCCGCCAACGAGGCGGAGCAGGCGGCCGCTGCCGCGGTAGCGGAGAAGTGCGTCGCCGACCCGGCAGCAGGAGCGGCAGCGGGAGCGGCGACCGCAACCGACAGCAACACCGAAACCGCGACCGACAGCAATACCGAAACCGAAACCGCGACCGCGGGCAAGTGAGACCAGGAGGGGGTGCACCGGCGGCGGGCCGGTGCACCCCCTCCGTCAGCGGTACCTGCCACACTGGCCCGGTGGAATTCGCCCCCGAGCGGAAGCTCGCCGTCTGCCCCGGCCCGGACCCGCACCCCCGCGCGCCCGCCCGGGTCGACGTGCCGCCCGGGTCCGTCGACACCCACGCCCACGTCGTCGGCGCGAGCGGGTTCGTCGAGAACCGCAGCTTCACCCCACCACCCGCCACGGCCGCCGACTACACCGCCATGCTCGACGCCACGAAGATGACCTACGGCGTCCTCGTACAGGTCAGCGTGCACGGCACCGACAACTCGCTCCTCCTCGACACCCTCCGCGCCCACCCCGGCCGGCTCAAGGGCGTCGCCGTCGTCGACCCGCACGTCAGCGACCGCGAACGAGCCGAACTGCACGACGCCGGCATCACCGGGCTGCGGATCAACACCCTCACCGCCGGCGGAGTCGGCTTCGACGCACTCGACCGGCTCGAAGCGATCTGCGTCGAACACGGCTGGCACCTGCAGCTCTTCACCGACGCGGCCGCACTGAAGCCGGTCGCGGCCAAGCTGGCCGAACTCCGCGTCCCCTACGTCCTCGACCACCTCGGCGCGCCCGACGGCAAGACCGGCAACCGGCTCGTGCGGGACCTCGTCGCGGACGGCGCCTGGGTCAAGCTCTCCGGCGCCAACCGGCTCGCCGAGCCGCCGTACGCCGAGACCGTGCCGTTCGCCCGGGAGCTCGCCGCCGCCGCGCCCGACCGGTGCGTCTACGGCTCCGACTGGCCGCACGTCGGCTTCTGGGGGCCCATGCCGAACGACGGCGACCTCGTCGACCTGCTGGCCGACTGGGTGCCCGACCCCGGCACCCGGGCCGCCGTCCTCGGCGCCAACGCCCGCCGGCTCTACGGCTTCCCGGCGCCGACCTGACTCGACCGGGTGACCGGCGGGAACTCCGGCCCGCCGCCGATCGTTGATCGGGTAGCACACAGTAACCTGGTGCGCGGAAACGACCGACGACAGCACGAGGCTTGAGTGACCACCGACCCGGCGGCCGAGGACCTGCGCGAAGCGGCCGAAGAGCTCGCCGTCGCCGGGCAGCTCCCGCGCTTCCTCCTGATGTACAAGTTCGCCATCGAAGAGCTGATGACGAAGCTGCGGATCCTCAGCGAGGAGTTCGACTTCGTCCACAGCCACGACCCGATCGAGCACATCACGAGCCGAGTGAAGCGGCCCGAGGCGATCAAGGAAAAAGTCCACCGCCGCGGCCTCGGTGACGACTGGATCTCCGTCGCGCACGTCCTCGACGACATCGCCGGCATCCGCGTGGTCTGCCCGTTCGTCGACGACGTCTACGAGGTCGCCCGCATGCTCACCGCGCAGGACGACGTCGAGCTGTTGCGCACCAAGGACTACATCGCCCGGCCGAAGGCCAACGGCTACCGCAGCCTGCACCTGATCGTGCGCATCCCGGTGTTCCTGTCCAACCGCGTCGAGAAGGTCAAGGTCGAGATCCAGCTGCGCACCATCGCGATGGACTTCTGGGCGGCGGTCGAGCACAAGCTGTCCTACAAGTACGCGGACAGCGTGCCGCCGGACTTCGCGGGCGAGCTCGCTGCGGCGGCCAGGACGGCGGCGGACCTCGACGCGCGCATGGCGGCGCTGCACGAGCGGATCCGCTGACCCCTCAGCCCGGGGCCAGCGCGTCGAGCAGGATCCGCAGGCCGAACTCGAACTCCGCCTCGTGGTCGCACACCGCCAGGTACGGCGCCGCCGCGGCGACGGCCGGCAGCCCGGACGCCTCGAGATCCTCGAGCCGGCCGCGGCTGCCGTTGCTGAACGTCGGCGCCGCGCTGACCTCACGCATCAGCGTCCCGATCAGGAAGGCCAGCACCGCCCGCAGCCCGTGGACCGCCCGCTCCGGCGGGTAACCCGCCGCGAGCAGCGGGCCGAGCACCGCTTCGACCGGCGCGAGCGCGGTCAGCGACGCGAGCCGGCGGGTGAGAACGAGCGGCGCCGCGCGGGGGTGGCCGAGCATCGCGGCCCGGAACCCGTGCGCCAGCGCGGACATCGTCGTCCGGAGGTCCGGTTCCGGATCGGCGGCCGGGATCGCGGCGAGCAGCACCTCGGCGACGCCGTCCAGCAGCGCGTCCTTGCCGTCGACGTGGTTGTACAGGCTCATCGGGTCGACGCCGAGCCGGCGCGCGAGCTTGCGCATGCTGACCGCGTCCAGGCCCTCTTCGTCGACGAGCGACAAGGCCTCGCGCAGGATCCGCTCCCGCGACAGGGTGCCGTCCGAGTCCTTGGGCGGCCGGCCGCGCCGGGTCGTCACGAGGCGAGCACCGCGGGCAGGCTTTCGTAGCCGCGCAGGATGCGCGTCTCGCGACGCCGGCCGCCGGGCAGCACGCGCAGGCCGGGGAACCGCTCGAAGATCGAGCGCAACCCGATCTCGCCCTCCATCCGGGCCAGCGACGCGCCCAGGCAGTGGTGGCGGCCGGCGCCGAACGCCACGTGGTCGCGGGCACCGATCCGGGTCACGTCGAAGACCGCCGGAGCGTCGAACACCGCGGGGTCGCGGTTCGCGCCGGCCAGCACGGTGGTCACGAGCGCCCCGCGCGGTAAGGGGACCCCGGCGATCTCGGTGGCGCGCGTCGCCAACCGGCCGGTGAGCAGGACCGGCGGGTCGTACCGCAGGACCTCCTCGACGGCGTTGCCCCACAGCTCCGGCCGCTCGCGCAGCACGGCGAGCTGCCCGGGGTCGCCCGCGAGCAGCGCGATCCCGCTGCCGAGCAGGTTGACGGTCGTTTCGAAGCCGGCCGCCAGCACCAGGCCCGCGGTGGACTTCAGCTCCGTCTCGGTGAGCCCGACGCCGTCGTCGCGGGCCGCGACGAGCTTGCTGAACAGGTCCTTGCCGGGGTGGCGGCGCAAGTGGTCGAGGTGCTCGCCGAGCCAGGCGTCGAACTCGCCCAGCGCGGTCTCGACGTGGCGGAACGTGCGCCAGCCGAGGCCGAGGTCGAGGCTGGGCGCGGCGGCCGCGCCCAGCGACAGCACCTTGCCCAGGTCGGACGGCGGCACGCCGAGGATCTCGCTGATGACCGTCACCGGGAGCAGGCCGCAGTAGGACTCGACGAGGTCGAGCGGGCGGCCGGGGGCGAGGTCGTCGAGCAGGCCGTCGGCGATCTCCTGGACGCGCCCGCGCAGCTGCTCGACGGCGCGCGCGGTGAACACGCCGGTGACCAGCTTGCGGTAGCGGGTGTGCTCGGGCGGGTTGACGGCGAGCAGCGACGGCGGCCGCACCGGGTGCAGGTGCTCCCCGGCCGACCACTCGACAAGCCGGCCGAGCGGCGAGCCGTCGGAACCCATGACGCCGACGCGGAAGTCGTCGCTGGACAGCACTTCCCGGACCGCGGCGTGCGTGGTGGTCATCCAGCCGAAGCGGGTGCGCGCGAGCGGGCCGGCGGCACGGATCTCCTCGAACAGCCCGGTCAGGTCACGCCCGTCCGCGGCGGCGACCACCATCCGCCCCTGGAGGTCGCCGCGCCGGGCTTCGCGGCGGAGGACGGTCCGGGGAAGGGCGTGGCCGAGGCTCCACCGGACGACGGGTTTCGCGTGGGCCAGGGCGGCGTCGAGCACGGTCACGGCATCCTCCGCTGTCGGTCTGCCTACAGTGTAGGTTATCGTCCATTACCTACGGCGTAGATTTAGAGGAGTGAGCCATGAGCGAGTTCGACATCCCCGCCCGGGAAGTCCTCGAGGCGCGGCAGAAGCTGGTGCTCGACCACTTCCACGACGAGGTCGCCCAGGACTGGGACGCCACGCTCTCGACGTTCCCGCACCCGCACTACGAGGTGATCGCGACGATGACCGTCCACGACGGCGACGGCGCCGTCCGCGGCTACTACCAGGACACGCGCACCGCGTTCCCCGACCAGCACCACGAGCTGATCGCGCTGCGGCACAGCGCCGACGCCGTCGTCGTCGAGTTCTGGCTGCTGGGCACGCACCTCGGCCCGCTCGGCGCGATCCCGGCGACCGGCTCCCGCTTCCGGGTGCGCATGACGGCCTACTTCGTCTTCGACGCCGACGAGAAGCTGGTGTGCGAGCGGATCTACTTCGACACGCTCTCGATGCTCAAGCAGCTGATCGGCGGGATCGACAAGAAGAACCCGAAGAACTGGCCACTGCTGCTCCGCGTCGCCCGCGGCTTCCTGGCGATGTCCGGCGGGCGGCCCGACCCGCGGCTGGTGAACACCGCGGAGCCGGACCTCCGTCCCGTCTGACGCGCCAGTCGCACCAGCCCCAGCCGCTGAGGGCGACGGCGCGCGTGCCGGAGTCCCCGGCGGCCGCCCCGGCCGTGAGGACGGCCGCCACGCTCAGCACGGCGACCGGGGTCCGGCGCAGAAGTCTCATGGCAAGCTCGTCGCTCGTCAGTCGCAGGTCCAGCGCAGCGAAGCGTGGTCGCCGCCGGTGTTGCCGAAGATCACGCCGTCGTCGCCGATCACGTACACGTCCGCGTCGCCGCCGTCCGGGAACGGGAGCTTGCCGAGCAGCTTGGTGTCCTGCCAGACCGCGGACGGTCCGGTCAGGTCGTCCAGGCTGCCCGCGATCAGCCCGTGCTTGTTGGTCGCTTCCGCGGTGCCGCCGTGCTCGAGCGGCCGCGGGTCGGCCGGGCCGTGCCACGCCAAGGCACGGGAAGCGGGCCACGGTGAGTCGATCGCCGTGCCGACGACGACGCCGTTGCGGATCTGGCGGATGAGCACCGGATTCGCTTCGCCGGTCAGCGGGGTGACCACGCCCGCCCGCCAGAGCCCGCCGAGCCGGTTGTCCGGGGCGCCCAGCAGCACCGTGCCGTCGTCGTCGAGGTCCATGCCGTACCGGTCCGGGAGGTCGATGATCCGCGGTCCCGCGGCCAGGACCGACCAGAGGACGCTCACCCGGTGGCCGTCCTTGAGTGCGGTCGCGGAGGTGAGCACGTCGCCCCGGTCGTTGAGCGCGACGGCCGATTCGAGCCGGTAACCGGGCGGGTCGGACAGGCGGGTCAGCGTGCCGGGACCCGCGTGACCGCCGCTGAACAGGTAAACGCCCCGGGTGGTCGACGGAAGGCCGCCGTCCAGGAGCACTGTTCCCGCGGAGTTCTCGTCGGCGACGTTCGGGTAGACGAACGGCGCGAGCGCGTCCGGGATGCGGGGCTTGCCGTCGGTCCAGAGCACGACCTTGCCCATGTTCACGCTCCGGTCGCTGACGTCACCGGAGTAGTTGCCGTGGCTGTCGGTCCCTCTGATGTTGACGTCGCTGTCGAAGTAGCCGTCGGGCGCCACGATCTTGTGCGCCGTCCAGGTGCAGGCCTCGGCCGCGGTGGCGGTCGGTGCGGTGACGGCGGTGCCCAGTGCGAGTGCCGCGAACGTGAGCGCGGCAGCACGTCGGAACATGAGAATTCCCCCTCGGAATCGGTCGACGCCGACTCCACGCCCCACCGCGCCCGCGGGTTGAGCCGCGTTACCCGTTCGGCCTAGTCACCGACGCGGCGTTGACCACGACGAGCACCCCGATCGCCACCCACGAAAGGACGTCGAGGCGCTGGCCGAGGACGATCCATCCGACCAGGGCGGCCAGCACCGGGTTCACGCTCATCACGGTCCCGAACACCGACGCCGGAACCTTCCGCAGGGTCAGCAGGTCGGCCAGCATCGGCACGGCCGACGACAGGACGCCGGCGGTCACCGCGGCCAGGATCGCGCCGAGACCCGGCCGGTGCGCGATCATCGCCCACACGCCGACCGGCACGTACGCCAGCCCGGACGCGCCCGCGGCCGCCGCCGAGCCCGCTACGCCGGGGATGCGCGCGCCCACCGCGCGGTTGAGCAGGATGTAGCTCGCCCAGCACGCGGCCGCGAGCAGCGCCAGGCCGATGCCGACGTAGTCCGTGCTCGGCCGGGGCCGCACCAGCACCACCACGGCCGCCCCCGCGATCAGGGCGCAGAGCAGGTCGCCGCGCCGTCGTGACCCCGCCAGGGCGACGGCGAGGGGACCCAGGAACTCCAGCGTCACCGCCAGGCCGAGGCCGATCCGGTCGACCGCGCTGTAGAGCGAAAGGTTCATCGTCCCGAACACCAGCGCCAGGGCAAGGACGAGCCGCCACTGCCCGGCGGTGAACCCGCGCAGGCGCGGCCGCCCGGTCGCGAGCAGCACCACCGCCGCGACCCACTGGCGGACGGCGACGACGCCGGCCGGGCCCAGCTGGGGAAACGCCAGCGCCGCGACCGATGCCCCGACCTGGTTGGACAGCCCGCTGCCCGTCATCAGCGCCGCCCCGCGCCAGCGTCCTTCGCTTGTCATGCCTCGACTATCGGGGCCGGTGGGGTATACGCAAAATGCATCCGACACGTCGGCCATACGCTGAGCGCATGGATGCCTCGCTGGAGCTGCGCCACTTGCGACACCTCGTCGCGGTCGTCGACACCGGCAGCTTCACCGACGCCGCGATCGAACTGGGCGTCTCCCAGGCGACGGTGTCGCGGACGCTGCTCGCGCTCGAGCGCGTCCTCGGCGTCCGGCTGCTGCACCGCACGAGCCGGACCGTCGAGCCGACCACGGCCGGCGTCACGGTCCTCGCCCGGGCACGGGTCCTGCTGGCCGACGCGGAAACGCTGGTGCACGAGGTCACCACCGGCCACACCCGGCTCCGGCTCGGGCACGCGTGGTCGGCCGTGGGCCGGCACACGGCGGAATTCCAGCGGCGCTGGCAGGACCGGTACCCCGACGTCGAGCTGCAGTTGGTGCGGACCAACACGGCGACCGGCGGCCTGGCCGAGGGGCGCTGCGACCTGGCCGTCGTCCGCACCGCCGTCGACACCCGCCGCTACGCCCACACCGTCGTCGGCCACGAACGCCGGTGCGTCGCCCTCGCCTCGGACGACCCGTGGGCGCGGCGCCGCGTGATCCCGTTCGCCGAGCTGGGCGGCCGCACGCTCGTCGTCGACCGGCGCACCGGCACCACGACCGCGGACCTGTGGCCGGAGAACGCCCGGCCGGCGGTGGAGTACACCCACGACATCGACGACTGGCTGGCGGCGATCGCGAGCGGGCGCTGCGTCGGCGTCACGCCCGAGGCGACCGCGGCGCAGTACCGGCGCGACGGCATCCGCTACCGGCCGCTGCGCGACGCCGACCGCGTGCCGGTCCGGCTGATCTGGCGCCACCGCGACGCGCACCCGGCGACGCACCTGGCCGCCGCCCTGCTGACCGAGCTCTACCGCACCTGACTTCGCGCCGGAGCGAGCAGGACGCCCAGCGCGACCAGCTCCGTCAGCGCCATCCCGCGTTCGACGAGGCCGAGCGGGATGAGCGTCCACCAGCGGCCGCCGTCCGCCGCGGCCACCACGACGGCTCCGAGGATCACCGCGAACCAGCCCAGCGAGGCGATGGCCAGCACGCGGGCGAGCCACCGGCGGCCGGGGGAGCCCGGGAACGCCGTGCGGGCCGCGACCAGCACCGCCAGCGGGAGTGCCACGAAGGCCACGACGCTCGCGATCCGGTGCAGCGTGCCGCCGAAGTCCGAGCGTGAGACCGTGGCCCAGTCCGGCTTCGGGAAAGCCACGATGACCAGCAGCCCGACCGTCCACAATGTACCGAGCAGGGCCGCGGGCACGGGCAGCCGCCGCTGGCTGTGCAGGACGGCGAGCCCGGCCGCCGAGCCCAGCGCCACCAGGATCACCGCGAGGTCGAAGATCCACTTGTGGTCGGAGAGCCCGTATTCGCTGATCGTGCGGCGGGTCGCGCTGATCTCGTCGGTCGGCGGGATGACCTGGAGCAGCAGCACCAGCGCGGCACCGATCACGAGGGCGGCGATGCCGCTCAGCGAGACCGCGAGCGATGTCCGTCGCGCAGGGACCGTGACCATGAACCGACAGTAGTCGACCGGCGGTTGAACTCCCGGTAAAGGTTCTTTCGGGCGAACCTTCGCGTGAAAACGGGGTGAAGGCTGTACGACTTACGGCGGTTACCGTAGCCGGTTTTCGTCCATTACGGTCACTCGCTACCGGTACGTCCGTGCTGTGCCGGTCTCGGTCAAGGAGGTCTTTGCCTGTGGGGAATTCACCAAGAAGACTGGTGCTGGCGGCTTCGGTCGTGGCGCTGGCGGCGGCGTTCGTCACGTTACCGGCCGGTACCGCCGGCGCGGCGCAGAACATCCTGCGTGCCGACAAGTCGGTACCTCGCTCGTGCTTCGCGAAAGTGCTGCCCAAGGGCACGCCGGGCACCGATCGCCGGGAGCTCAAGTCCACTGTGGATGGACTGGTCCAGGCCCGGCTCAAGCCGGCCTCGGGCGCCGAAGGCGACTGGGACGTCGCCGTGTTCGACAAGGCGACGGGCGCGGTGGTCGCCGCCTCGGCGGCGTTGCGCACTCGCGAACTCGCCGAAAGCTTCGTGAAGAAGGACCAGGAGCTCGTCGTCCAGGGCTGCCGCTACGGCGGCTCGGCCGACCGCGCCCAGCTCGGCGTCGACTTCCTCGCGCTGACCCCGCAGGGCACGCCGACGACCGCGCAGAAGGCGCAGCTGGTCCGCGTCGAGACGCCGACGCGCGCCGACAAGAACAAGCTGACCGGCCTCGGCCTCGACGTCACCGAGAAGGGTGACGCGACCGGGATCGAGGTCGTCCTCGCCGACGACGCCGACCGTCAGGTGCTCAAGGACAGCGGCTTCAAGTCCAAGGTGATCGAAGCCGACCTCTCGGCCAAGTCGGTCCAGGACGCGAAGACCGACCGCCAGTACGCCGCGAAGACCGCCGCGTCGGCGCTGCCGTCCGGGCGCACGAGCTACCGGCACCTCTACGACTACAACTACGAGATGAAGGAGCTGGCCCGCAAGAACCCGGGCCTCGTCTCGGCGTTCACCATGCCGGAGTCGACCTGGGAAGGCCGTGACGTCGTCGGCGTCGAGATCGCCACCGACGTCAAGAACATCACCGACGGCAAGCCGGTGAACTTCACCATGGGCGTGCACCACGCCCGGGAGTGGCCGGCCGCCGAGCACGTCATGGAGTGGGCGTACGAGCTGATCAACGGGTACGCGCACGACCCCGCGATCCGCAGCCTCGTCGGCAAGACCCGCAACATCGTCGTGCCGGTGATCAACCCGGACGGCTTCGAGATCTCCCGCGAGGCCGAGCCGAAGGGCGACTTCACCCGGTTCGACTACGAGATGAAGCGCAAGAACTGCAACGTCAACGACTCGCCGCCGCAGTACGCCACCGGCGTCTGCAAGGCCAACCCCGGCGGTCGTCTCCGCGGCACCGACCCGAACCGCAACTACGCGGGCTTCTGGGGCGGCGCCGGCGCCGAGATCGCCTGGAGCGGCGACACCTTCCGCGGGTCCGCGCCGTTCAGCGAGCCCGAGGTCCGCAACGTGCGCTCGATCGTGTCCTCGCGCCAGGTGACCAACCTGATGACGATGCACACGGTCGCCGCGCTGGTGCTGCGCCCGCCGGGCGTGGCGGACGTCCGCCCGCCGCTGGAGGAGCCGGCCTACAAGGCCCTCGGCGACAAGATGGCGTCGCGCAACGGCTACACCAGCCAGCCGAGCTGGGCGCTGTACGACACCACCGGCAGCACCGAGGACTGGTCGTACTGGGCCACCGGCGGCTGGGGCTTCACGATCGAGGTCGGCGGCAACGGCTTCCACGGTCCCTACGCCGACAGCGTCGTCGCCGAGTACGAAGGCCTCGCGCCGTCGTCCGGGGCCGGCAAGGGCGGCAACCGCCAGGCGCTGCTGGACCAGCTGGGCAGCGCCGCCGACCCGCAGCAGCACTCGACGCTGATCGGTTCGGCGCCCAAGGGCTACCAGCTCAAGCTGCACAAGACGTTCCAGACGCCGACGTCGCCGGTGATCCAGCCCGACGGCTCCACCAAGCCGCCGATCTACGTCACCGACAACCTCGACTCGAAGTTCACGACCACCGGCGGGCGGTTCGCCTGGTCGGTCAACCCGTCGACCCGGCCGTACGTGGCCGGCCGCTACGGGCGCGACCCGCAGGGCCCGGCGCAGCAGGGCCAAGCGGTGACCAACCCGGCCGGGGTGCCGCCGATCAACCAGAACTACCCGGTCGACCCGGCGGGTGACTCGTTCACCTTCCACGTCAACGGCCTGCCCCAGGTCGACAACGGGAAGTTCAGCGTCAACATCAACTGGGCGAACACGGCCACGGACTGGGACCTGTTCATCTACGACGCGGCGGGCAACCAGGTCAGCTCGTCGGCGAACGGCGGCACGACGTCCGAGCATGCCGTGCTGTTCGACCCGCCGGCCGGTGACTACCGGGCCGTGGTGGTCAACTACGACCAGGCCGACCCGGCCACGGTCGACGACTGGTCCGGGGACGTGTCGTTCGCGTCGCCGATCCCGCCGACGTACGGGCCGAAGGAGGCCTACCAGCTGACCTGCACGTCGCCGAAGGGCCAGCTCGTCGGCGTGGCGGACGTGTACGCCGACCGCGGCCAGACGGTCGACGTCGGCGAGGTCTGCACCCGCTCCGCGCACGCGCAGAAGCAGCGCGCTTCGGGTGGGGTTCGGTAGTCCGTTCTGTGTGTTCGTGAAGGCCTCCTCGCTGCGGCGGGGAGGCCTTCACGGCGTTACGGCGAGGGTGACGCCCAGGGCGACGAGGATCGTGCCCACGACGCGGTTGAGCGTGGGTTTCGCGTGGGCGTACCAGCGCTGGGTGGCGGGCGCGGAGAACACCAGGGCGACGCTCAGGTGCCAGGCCGTCGAGGTCAGGACGATCAGGGCGACTGCCGCGGCTTTGACGGCGGTGGGTTCGGTGGGCGGGAGCGTCGCGGTGAGGACGCTGCCGAAGAACGCTGCGGCTTTCGGGTTGGTCAGGTTGCTGACCACGCCTTGGCGGAAGTGGTTCGGTTTGCCGAGGCTGGCTCGGGTTGGCGGCGGTGTGGCTTTCCCGGTGCGGGGCGGTGGGGCGTCGTCGGCGTCGGTTCGCGGTGGTGCGGCCTTCTCGGTGCGTTGCGGTGGGGCCTCGTCGGGGCGGTTCCGGGGTGGCGTCGCCCGGTGCTGTGGCGGTGCTGCTTCCTCGCCGCGGTTCGCCGTCTCTGCCGGTTCGCGGGCTCGCAGCCACAGCCGCACCCCGAGCCACGCCAGATAGCCGCCGCAGAGCACGCGCAGGCCGGTGGCCAGCCACGGCGCCCGGGCCAGCACGCTGCCCAGCCCGAAGACCGCGACGGCGGCCAGCACTCCACCCGCGGCGACCACCCCGAGCGCGACCGCCACCGCGGCCCGCCGGGTCCCGGCCGCTGCGGTGTGCGCGATGAGCACGAAGTTGGGGCCGGGGGAGACCGCCGCCGGGAGGTAGGCCAGCAGGACGGTCCCCAGCGTGGCGGCGGGGTTCACACCGCCAGCCTCGCACGGCCGCCGGGCGGCGAGCCGGGCGCGCCTTGCCGGGCCCTGCCGACCTGAGCCGGTCGTCGGGACGCGAGCCAGCCCGGCAGCATCACGCCGGGGGCTCAGGCCGCCCGGCCGCCCCCGCCGACCACCTGGTCCCGCATGGTCCGCAGCGCCTGGTGGTCCACAGTGGACGGATCGGCGGCGAGCCACTCGCCGATCTCGTGCAGGAACTCCTCCGGCGTCATCGGCGCGGCGAGCAGGTCCCCGGGTTCGGCCGTCGTCAACTCGCCGCTGCGGCTCGGGTACACGATCATCGCGCCGCGCAGCGCCACGCCCGGCAGCAGGTCGCGGTACGCGGCGAGACTCTCGGCCAGCCGGCTGCCGCCGCCGCGGAACGGCCGGCCGTTCCGCAGCAGCCGACCGTCCTCGGCCGTCTCGTAGTGCCCGGGCAGCCACAGCTTCGACTCGATCAGCACCAGGCGCTTCCCGCACAGCACCGCGTGGTCGACGTCGGCGAACACCGAACCGGGCCACGCGAGCCCGTGGAAGATCCGCGCGCCGGGCAGCCGGGTCAGGTAGGTCTCGAGCAGGTCGGCGGTGAGGCGCTCGGCCAGCTCGTCGCGCTCGGTGCCGGGGGCGCCGAACACGGTGCGGCCGCCGAACTCCTCGGCGTACGCCTCGCGCGCCTTGTGCGCGCGCAGGTAACCGCGGGCCAGGCGCTGGACGAGCAGCGCGGTGCCGGCCGTCAGCAGCAGCCAGACGATGAGCACCGGCGTGCTGAACCCCACCCCGGTGACCAGCGGCAGCAGCACCAGCACCATCCCGCCCACCGCGGCGACCACCGGCGTGTGCCCGGGTCCGCGGCGGCGGCCGTGGCGCATCCGGGTGTCCTCCCCGGCGAAGTGCCACCAGCTCAGGTCTTCGGCGTCCAGTTCGGGCAGGTCGGGGACGAACCCGGGCTCGTCCCCGAAGCGCCGGCGGGGCCGCGGCCGGACCGGGACGGGCACCACGATGGCGCCGCCGGAGTCGTACCGCGCGCGGGCGACGGGATCGCTCAGGACGTCGTAGGCCTCGCGGAGCAGGCGGAACGTGCCGACCGTCCCGCCGCCGTCGGGGTGCATGGTCTTTGCCAGGCGGCGGTAGGCCGTCTTGACGTCGGCCGCCGCGGCGTCCCGGCGGACGCCGAGCACCTCGTAGTAGTCGACCTCGGGCACGCGGCTGTTCACCTCCGGATGGCTGCGCGAAGACTTTATGGGACCCGGTTTCCGGGTCCGTCACCGCCTCGGCGGCGCGTCGGGGTGATGCTCCTCCGGCGCAGGTCAGTGCGGTGTCAGGAGTTCTACCGGTGACGGCGGGAGGTTCGCGCACCCGGTTCGCCGGCGCGGAGGGGCCGCGTAACCGGGTCCTCCATGGGCCTTCCGGCGCATTTGCCGTGGTCCGCGAGTGTCCATTGAGGACTTTGTGTCACTCGGAAGTGTTGTCGCGACGGGAAACAGTCGGGTCGCAGTGACTTTTCGTAGCCGGAAATCACTCGAAGAGACGCGAACAGGTGTTCGAATACACGGCTAGGATGGAGGTATGTCCCCGGCGCCCCACAGACGTGACGGGCCCACCGCCACCCCACCTCGGCAGCGGGCCCGTCACCCCCGTCACCGCTCGCGCAGCAGGAAGCGCTGCAGCTTCCCGCTCGCGTTGCGCGGCAGTGCGTCGATGAACCGCACCCGGCGCGGGTACTTGTACGGCGCGGCAACGGCTTTGGCGTGCTCCTGCAGGGCGTGCGCGAGGTCCGGGCCCGGGGTGGCGCCCGGCCGCGGCACGACGAAGGCGGTCACGACCGCGCCCCGGTCCGGGTCGGGTGTGCCGACGACCGCGCACTCGTCGACGTCCGGGTGGCTGAGCAGTACTTCTTCGACCTCGGGAGCGGCGATGTTGTAACCGGAGGAGACGATCATGTCGTCGCTGCGCGCCACGAACCGGAAATAGCCGTCGGGTTCGCGGACGTAGGTGTCGCCGGTGATGTTCCAGCCGTCGCGGACGTAGTCGGCCTGTCGCGGGTCCTCGAGGTAGCGGCAGCCGGTGGGGCCCCGCACGGCGAGCAGGCCGGGCGTGCCGTCGGGTACGGGCGTGCCGTCGATGTCCAGGACGGCGGCGCGGAACCCGGGCACGACGGTGCCGGTGGTGCCGGGGCGGGTGGCGTCGTCGGCCGCGGAGATGAAGACGTGCAGCATCTCCGTGCTGCCGATGCCGTCGATGAGCGGGCGGCCGACGACGTCGCGGTACTCCTCGGCCACGGCGGCGGGCAGGGCCTCGCCGGCGGAGATCGCGCGGCGCACGCCCTTGAGCAGGAGGCCGTCGCCGGCGCCGAGGATCGCGCGGTAGGCGGTCGGTGCTGTGAACAGCACGGTCACCGCCCGCTCGGCGACGATCGAGGCCAGCTCCTGGGGCGTGGCTCGTTCCAGGAGGAGCACGGACGCGCCGGCGTGCAGCGGGAAGACGAGGAGGCCGCCGAGGCCGAAGGTGAACGCCAGGGGAGGGGTGCCGCAGAAGAGGTCGTCCGCGGTGGGGCGCACGACGTGCCGGGAGAACGTGTCGGCGATGGCGAGCAGGTCGCGGTGGAAGTGCATCGTCGCCTTGGGCGTCCCGGTGGTGCCGGAGGTGAAGGCGAGCAGCGCGACGTCGTCGGCGGCGGTCGGCACGTCGTCGAAGGTCGCCGGGTGCCGCGCGCAGCGTCCGGCGAGCTCGGTGCCGTAGGAGACGACGGGCAGTCCGGGCGGCAGCTCGTCGAGCAGACGCTCGTCGCACAGGGCGACGGCCGGCCGCGCCCGGTCGACGATCTTGTCGAGCTCGTGGCGGCGCAGCATCGGCATCGTGGAGACGGCGACGGCGCCGGCCTTGAGGACGCCCAGCCAGCACGCCGCCAGCCACGGCGTGTTGGTGCCGCGCAGCAGCACGCGGTTCCCGGGGACGACCCCGAGCTCGGCGGTGAGGACGTGCGCGATCCGGTTGGCGCGCGCGAGCACCTCGCCGTAGGTCCACGTCTCGTCGAGTGAGCGCAGGCAGGGCCGGTCGGCGCCGAAGCGCTCGACCGCGCCGTCGAGCAGGGCGGTGGCGGCGTTGAGCCGGTCGGGGTAGTCCAGCTCGGGGAGGTCGAAGACGAGCCGCGGCCACTGGTCGCCGGGCGGCAGCCGGTCACGGCAGAACGAGTCGGTGTGAGCGCTGGGAGTAAGCCTCATCGCAGCTCCTCGGATCGACCTGGGCCCCAGGGAACGTAGCACTCGTTGCGACCGTCGAGAAGACGCAATGCCGCACCGATGACGGCGGCGACGAGGAAGCGATATCACTCCGTGGACCGGAGGCCGCGCAGAGTGACCGCCGCGACGAGCGCCTCGCCCACCACCCGACGGCCACGTTTCACCCGGCGTCACCGTGGTAGCCACCGATCATGGTGAGCGTCGGGTACTTCCTCTCCTCCGAAGAGTTCTCTCCCCGCGAGCTGGTCCGCCAGGCCCGGCTCGCGGAGGCCGCCGGGTTCGAGCGGCTGTGGATCTCCGACCACTTCCACCCCTGGCTCGACGAACAGGGCAACAGCCCGTTCGTCTGGTCGGTCATCGGCGCGCTCAGCGAGGTCACCTCGCTGCCCATCTCGACGGCCGTGACCTGCCCGATCATCCGGATGCACCCCGCCGTCGTCGCGCACGCCGCCGCCACCGCCGCCGTGCAGTGCGAAGGCCGGTTCGTGCTCGGCGTCGGCACCGGGGAGGCGCTCAACGAGCACGTCACCGGGGCGCAGTGGCCGTCGCCCGGGGTGCGGCTCGAGATGCTCGAAGAGGCCATCGACGTCATCCGGCAGCTGCACACCGGCAAGGAGGTGAACCACCGCGGCCGTCACTACACCGTTGACCACGCCCGCCTCTACACCGTGCCCGACGAGCCGGTGCCGATCTACGTCTCGGCTTTCGGCCCGATGGCCACGGATCTCGCCGCCCGGGTGGGCGACGGCTTCTGCACCGTCATGCCGGACGCCGACCTCGTCCGGAAGTACCGCGACGCCGGCGGCGGTGGCAAGCCGGTGCAGGGCGGGCTGAAGGTCTGCTGGGCCGAGTCCGAAGAGGACGGTGTCCGCACCGCGCACCAGCGCTGGCGCAATGAACTGCTGCCCGGCAAGCTGCCCTCGACCCTCCCGACCCCGGCCGACTACGCCGCCGCGGCGAGCCTGGTCACCGAGGACATGGTCCGCGAGCAGTTCCCGTGCGGGCCGGACGCCGACCGGCACGTCGAAGCCGTCCGCGAGTTCGCCGACGCCGGGTTCGACGAGGTCTACGTCCAGCAGATCGGTCCGGACCAGGACGAGTTCTTCGAAGCCTGGCGCACGCAGGTGCTGCCGCGTCTCTGACCGTCCTTAACGGACTGCGAGCGGCGCGACCGTCGCGTCCGGCTGGTTCGCGCGGCGCAACGCTTCGGCGACGAACCCGTTCGCCTTCAGCTCCTCGACCAGATCGCGCAGGAACTCGACCGTCGAAGGACGACGAGCCGGCGTGGTCCCGACCGCCTGCTGGATCTGCATGAACCGCTCGGAAATCACCCGAATCCCAGGGTGCCCGGCCACATAGGTGGTCATCGGCTGCCGGATCCCGGCGGCCACCTCGAGGCCTTGCTCTTCGAACGCGACCACCCCGTCCGAGCCGCGCACGACCGTCGCGTGCGCGAGGGTCCGCGTCAGGAACAGGTCGTAGGCCGACCCCTCCTTGACGCCGATCCGGACGCCCGGCCGGTCGACGTCCGCGGGCGAGCCGAACGGCGAATCCGCCGGCACCACGTACACGCCTTCGATGACGACGTACGGCGCGGTGAAGGCCACCGAAGCCGCCCGCGCCGGCTCGATCGCCAGGAAACCGAGGTCCGCCGCGTCGGAGGTCAGGGCCTCGAACGACTTCCGGGCCGCGTCGAAGCAGCGGAACTCCACCGGCACGTCCAGCCGCGCCGCCACCTCGCGCGCCAGGTCGACCGTGACGCCCCCGGGCGCGTCCGGCGTTCCGTGGGCGAGCACCGGGTTGCCCAGGTTGATGGCGGCGCGCAGCACCCCGGTGGGCGCGAGGTCGGCGGAAAGATCTCCCATGACCGGCGAGGGTAGCCGCGACGGCGGCCGTGAGCGGGGTGGATGTCGCTCACGCCACCGGCGGCCGGTCCGCCGTCGTCAGCTCGAAGACCGTCTCCTGGTGGTAGACCCCGCCCGGCCGCAGCACCGTGCTCGGGAAGTCCGGCCGGTTCGGCGAGTCCGGGAAGTGCTGGGCCTCCAGCGCGAACCCCGCGCCCGGACGGCCGAGGTAGTTGCCCGAATAGAACTGCAGACCCGGCTCGGTCGTCCACATCGTGAGCAGGCGGCCGGACGTCGGCTCCCAGGCCCGGGTGGCGAACGGCGCACCGTCGTCGAGGACCCAGTTGTGGTCGTAGCCGCGGCCGATCGCCAGCTGGGGGTCGGGCTCGCCGAGACGGGCGCCGATCGCCGCCGGGCGGCGGAAGTCGAACGGGGTCCCCTCGACCGGCACCGGGTCGCCGACCGGGATCAGGCTCTCGTCGGTGGGGCAGTACGAACGAGCCGCGATCGACAGCGAGTGGTCGTACACGTCACCGGCGCCGGCCAGGTTCCAGTAGGTGTGGTTGGTCAGGTTGACGACCGTCGGCGCGTCCGTGGTCGCGCGGTAGGTGATGCGGAGCCGCGAGTCGAGGCGGTAGGTCACCTCGGTGGTGAGCCGGCCGGGGTAGCCCTGGTCGCCGTCCGGGCTGACCAGCGTGAACCGCACGCCGTCCGAGACCTGGACCGCCGACCACACCCGCGTGTCGAACCCGGCCGGGCCGCCGTGCAGGCTGTTCTTCCCGTCGTTCACCGGCACGCGGTGCAGGACGCCGTCGAGGGCGAACGCGCCGCCGGCGATCCGGTTGGCGAACCGGCCGATCACCGCGCCGAGGAAGACCCGCGCGGCGCCGGGCTGGTTGTTCGCGACGTAACCGTCGAGGTCGGGGTAGCCCAGGACGACGTCGGCGGGCTTTCCCGAACGGTCCGGGGCTTCCAGGGACTGGAGGACGCCGCCGTAGTCGAGCACGCGGACGGTGAGCCCGCCGGGCCGGGAGAGGGTGTACCGGTGGACGTCGGTGTCTCCGACGCGCCCGAAGAACTCCCGGGTGAGTTCGGTGTGCGTCATCGACAGGCCCCTCCGCCAGTGCTGTTAGCGCTAACAGAATGCGGGAGGACGTACCGCACGGTCAAGGGTCAGTGCTCACCCGGCGGCGGCGTCCCCAGCAGCTGGTGCGCCCGCAAGGCCATCTGGATCTCCAGCCGCTGCGCCGGATCCGTCAGCCGGTCGCCGAAGAGGTCGCTCAGCTGGCTCACGCGGTAGCGGACCGTCTGCGGGTGGACGCCCAGCGCCTGCGCGATGTCCGGCGTGTTCCCGTTGTGCTCCAGCCAGCTCAGCAACGTGTCCGCCAGACGGACCTGCTGTTTCACCGTCAGGCCCGCGAACGGGGCCAGGGTCTTCGCGGACAGCTGGTCGAGCAGGAACCGGTCCAGCAGCAGCCAGTGCGTCGCCAGGTGGTCGGCCGTGTGCGTTACCGCGTGGTCGCCGACCAAGCCGCGGCGGACCAGACCGAGCGTGCGGCGCGCCCACAGTGCCGACGTCGCCGCGTCGGCCGGCCGGACCCGGGGGCCGACGGCCGCGCGCCAGCCGGGCAGCCGGCCTTCGAGACCCCGCAGGTCGCGGTCCGGGTTCGGGGTCAGCAGGCAGGGCTCGGTGCCTTCGAGGTCGAGCAGGACGTCGTCGGCCACCTGCGGCGCCGGCGTCAGGTGCTGTTCGCTGCGCGGGTCGAGGGCGACGACGGTGACCCACTTCGGCATGGTCCAGTTCGCGGCCTTCGCCATCGTCGCGATCGTCGCCGGGGACGACGGCGGCGTGGCCAGGAGGAGCTCGAGCAGCCGGCGGCGACGGCGTTCGAGCGTCCCAGTCGCCATCGCCTGCGCCAGCGTGTACCCCTCGACCGAATACGACGAAATCTCTTCCACGTAGGCGAAGATCGCCTCCGCGCCGACGCACAGCACGGCCGCCGGGAAGCGGTGGGCCTGCCCCAGCTCCGCCACGTACCGCCACGCGGCCCGCCCGCCCGCGAAGTAGGCCGCCTGCAGCGAGTTCAGGCTGCCGCCGTCGTGGTGAACGCGCTTTCCGACCTCCCGGAACAACTTCGGCCAGTTGTCCTCTGTGGACGGTACGGAGTCGATGCTGTCGATGCAGCTGAGCACGGCCTGCTCGATCGCCAGCACGATCATCTTCCCGAACTCGCCTTCGAGGGGCTTGGCGTATTCGGGTACCGCTCGCTGGATCTCTTCGAGGATCCGCCGGGCGAGGGGGTCGGCGTGCAGCCGGAACCGCCGTGCGAGCTCGGTCGGCAGCGAGCACCAGAGTTGCTGCGCCCGGCCGGTGCCGCGAGGGTGCGGGACGGTGATCGTCCGGGTCATGGGCCACCCCTTTTCCGCATCGTCGCGAAGGTCATGTACTCACACGGATACGAGATTGGCAACCGCCGCACGCGTCTTCGGAGCGGGTTCTGTCATGCGGGGACCAACCGCCGCGCGCGACTTTGTCACGTGGTCGACAAGCGGCGGAACACTCACGGCCGCAAGGATTTCCGGAATCGGATTTGTGAGCTCGGCCCGTATCTTCGCGACCTGTTCCGTTGTTAGCGTGATCAACAAAAGCAACCGGAAGGAGAACGGGATGACGGCCGTCGTTTCGTGGTCTTTCCGCTGGTCCGGCGTGGTCGTCGCGCTCTGGCTGACGGCGCTGGCCGGACTCGTCGCCGCCGTCCTGCACACCGGCGCGGACTTCCGCGACACGGTCGACCTGCCTGCCGCGGACAGCACCGCCGCGGCACGGCTCCTGCACAGCACCGGCACCGAGGAACGCGTCGTCGTCCACGCGCCGGACGGTCCGCTCGACACCGGCACCGGCCGCGCCCGGCTCGACGCGTTCACCGCCCGATTGGCGGAGCTTCCGCACGTCGTGGCCGTCGGCCCACCGCCCGGCCAGGTGTCGGACGACCACCGGACCGCCGTCCTGCCAGTCCGGTTCGACGCCCCGGCCGCCGAGCTCGGCCAGGGCACGGCGGACGCCTTCGCGGCCGTCGTCCGGGACGCCGGCGACCTGACCGCCGGGGCGTCGGGGGAGCTCGCCGCGATGACGGCTGCCGCGCCGGACCTGGGCAACGCCGGGATCGGCCTGCTCGCCGCGGCCCTCGTGCTGCTCGTGACGTTCCGCTCGACGGCGTGCGTCCTGCTTCCGGTGCTCACGGCATCGGTCTCGGTCGGCTGCGCGCTGGCCGTCGTCTCCCTGCTGTCGCACGTCATGACCGTCCCGAAGATCAGCACCGAGATCGCCGCGCTGCTGGGCCTCGGGGTCGGCGTCGACTACGCGCTGTTCGTGCTCACCCGCTTCCGGCAAGGCCGCCGCGAAGGCGCGGATCCCGCGACGGCGCTGGCCGTCGCGGCGGCGACGTCGGGCCGCAGCGTGGTCTTCGCCGGGATCACCGTGTGCGTCTCGCTGGCCGGCATGCTGACCGTCGGCCTGCCGTTCCTCGACGGGATCGCCGTCGCCGCCGCGGTTTCCGTGCTGCTCACCGCGTCGGCCGCGCTGACCCTGCTGCCCGCGTTGCTCCGTCCGGTGGCCGCGCGGATGCGGATTCCGGCGGAGGGGAGCGGCCGCCGCTGGGCCCGGCTCGCGCGGTCGGTGACCGGCCGGCCGGCCCCGTACACGCTCGCCGCGCTGCTGGTCGTGGCCGTGCTCGCGCTGCCGATGACCGGCCTGCGGCTCGGCGTGCCGGACGCCGCCCTCGATCCGCCCGGCAGCGTCACGCGGACGGCCGCCGAGCTGCTGCGCGACGGGTTCGGCCCGGGCGCCGGCGCTCCGCTGCTGGTGGTGGGCACCCGCGACGCGTCGCTGGGCACGCTCCGCGAGGCGCTGCTCGCCCGAGCCGACGTCGGGCCGCCCGCCCCCCTTCCCGGCGGCGGCTGGCTGCTCACGGCCACCCCGCGCACCGCGCCCGACGATCCGGCCACCGGTGAGCTGCTGACCTGGACGAGGGCGATGGTCACGACGATCGGTGGCCCGGACACGCACGTCGGCGGGCTTCTCGCGGTCAGAGCCGACTTCTCCGCCGCCATCACCGCGCGGCTCCCGCTGTTCCTCCTCAGCGTCGTCGGCATCTCGGTGCTGCTGCTGGCCTGGGTGTTCCGCAGTGTGCTGATCCCGCTGACGGCGGCGGTGATGAACCTGCTGACCGCGGCCGCGACGACGGGCGTGGTCGTGTTCGCCTTCGGCGGCCCGATCGAGCCGTACCTGCCGGTGTTCCTGTTCGCCGGCCTGTTCGGCCTGTCGATGGACTACGAGGTCTTCCTCATCGCGCGCATCCAGGAGGCGTGGCGCCGCCGCCGTGACACCCGGGCCGCGGTCGTCGACGGCGTCGCAGCGACCGGCCGGACCATCACCGCGGCCGCGCTGATCATGGCGCTGGTGTTCGTGGCGTTCGCGTTCGTCGACGCCCGCGTCGTGCGGGAGGCCGGGGTGGGGCTGACCGTCGCGGTGCTCCTCGACGCGGTCGTCGTCCGGTGCGTGCTGGTGCCGGCGGTGATGGCGTGGCTCGGCGAAGCCAACTGGTGGTTTCCGCGGCGCTCGCGCGCTCCGGCCGCCCGCGAGCTGGTGGGGAGTGCGCGATGACCCGGCGGACCCTGGTGCTGATCGCGCTCGGCGCGTTCGTCACGACCTTGGACAACACCATCGTCGCGGCCGGCGCCCCTTCGATCGCGCGCGACCTCGGCCTGGACCTCGGGACGCTGCAGTGGGTCGCCCTCGGCTACATGCTCCCGTTCGCCGGCTTGCTCCTGGTCGCGGGCACGCTGATCGACCGCTGGGGCCGGCGCGCGACGTTGCCGGCCGGACTGCTGGCGTTCGGGATCGGCGCGGCCGCCGGCGGGCTGGCCGGGTCGGTGGGCCTGCTCGTCGCCGCCCGGGTGCTGCAGGGCGCGGCCGCCGCGTTCCTGGTGCCCGGCCTGCTGAGCTTGCTGCGGTCCAACCTCGACGCGCGGGGCCGGACGCTCGGCGCCGCCGTCTGGACCGCGTGCCTGGCCGCCGCGCTCGCGCTGGGGCCGGCACTCGGCGGGCTGCTCAGCGAATACCTCGGCTGGGCCTGGATCTTCTTCGTCAACCTCCCGTTCGTGGCCGCGATGCTCGTCCTGCTGCCGGGGACGGTGCCGCCCGGTCGCGAGCCGCCCGGTCCGCGGCCGGCCGTCGGAGCGATGGTCGTCGTGACGACGAGCCTGGTCCTGCTCACCGCGGCGCTCGTCTCGGTGGGCGACGACCCGCGGACCGGAGTCGCGCTGCTGGTGGCCGGTGCCGCGCTCGGCGTGGGATTCGTGGTCCGGGAGCGGCGGACGGGGCAGCGGCTGGTGCCGGCCGACCTGACCGGCAACCGGGTGTTCGCCGGCTCGCTCGCCGTGCAGGTGCTGTGGGGCCTCGGGATCTCGGGCATCGTCTTCTTCACGCCCCTGCTGCACCAGGAGTTCCTCGGTCTCGACCCGGTCCGGGCCGGGTTGCCGCTGGCGCTCGTCGCGGTCGCGGTGGTGGCCGCGACGCCGCTGGTCCCGTGGGCGGTGGCCCGGTTCGGTCCACATCGGACGGTCGCGGCCGGGCTCGCCGTGGTCGCCGGCGGATTGCTCGCCCTCGCCGCCGTGAACCACGTTCCGGCCGTTCTGCCGCGGGTCCCCGGGCTGGTGCTGATCGGGGCCGGCTCGGCGTTCACGACACCGTTGACGTCGCACGCGCTGGACGTCGTGGCCGAACGGCGGTCCGGCACGGCTTCCGGACTGCTCACGGCGTCGCGCGAGCTGTCGAGCGCGTTGGGCGTCGCGTTGATCGGCGCTGTCCTGACGTCCGTGCGGGCGATGCGGCTTGACGCGGGCGCGTCGCCGGGGACGGCGCTGGCCGCGGGGTACACCGCCGGCCTCCTCGCCGCGGCAGGGCTGACGCTCGCCGGCGCGCTGCTGGCCGTGCGCGCGTTGCGGAGCCCTGCCGCCACGACCTCGTCGCCGCGTGACAAACGTGCGGTGCCGTAATCCGTTTGCCGGTGAGTATCGGAAATCGCCCGATTGACAACCGCCCGGGAGCAGCTATTCACTGCGCCGGTAAACGCTATCTGCGAGGAGCCATGGAAACCATTTCCCAGCCGGTTCCCGTCCCCGGGGAAACCACCGACGACCGCGCCTCGCTGGCGACCCTGCTGGGCCGGTGGGCCCGGGTGCTCGGGGACGAGGTCGCCGTGACGTACCTGGACCACCGCGGCACCGCCGACGGCCGGGCGGTCACGCTGACCTGGCGCGAGCTCGACGAGCGCGTCACCACGGTCGCCGCGCGGTCGAGCGGAATCGCGGCCCCGGGCGAGCGGGCGGCGGTGCTCGCCGGGCAGTCCGTGGACTACGTCGTCGCGTTCCTCGGCGCGATCCGGGCGGGACTGGTCGCCGTGCCGCTGTTCGCACCCGGCCTGCCCGGGCACGCGGGCCGGCTCGCCGCGACACTCGCCGACTGCGCCCCGCGGCTCGTGCTCACCACGACCGGGGAAATCGAGGCGGTCAACGCCTTCCTCGCCACCGAATCGGCTGGTCCGGCCGTGGTCGCCGTCGACGCACTGGCCCCGGCCGACCCGCGGGAATGGCCTTCGCCGGACCCCGATGCGGTGGCGTACCTGCAGTACACGTCCGGCTCCACCCGCTCGCCCGCCGGTGTCGTGCTGACCCACCGGAACGTGCTGGCCAACGCCCGCCAGGCGTGCACCGCCTACGGCGTGGAAAGCCGCACCACCTCGACGGTCAGCTGGCTCCCGCTCTTCCACGACATGGGCCTGATCCTCGGCATCGGCGCGCCGATGGTCGGCGGCATGGCGTCGGTGCTGATGGACCCGCTGGCGTTCCTCGAGCGGCCGTCCCGGTGGCTGCGCGCGCTCTCGGCCAGCCCCGGCGCGATCAGCGCGGCGCCGAACTTCGCCTACGCCTACTGCGCTTCCCGCGTGTCCGAAGCCGAAAAGAGCTACCTGGAGCTGAGTCGGGTCGTCTCGCTGATCAACGGCAGCGAACCGGTGCTGCCGGCCACGATCGCGAAGTTCGAGAACGCTTTCGCCGAATGTGGGCTGCGGCCGGAGGTCCACCGGTCGTCCTACGGCCTGGCCGAGGCCACGGTGCTCGTTTCCGTGTCCGACGCCGGGAAACCGGCCCGGCAGGTCACCTTCGACCGGGACCGGCTCGCCGCCGGGTTCGCGGAGCCGGCCGCCTCCGGCTCAACTCTCGTTTCGTGCGGTCGCCCGGTGGGGCAACGGGTGCGGATCGCCGACCCCGTCACCGGCGAAGCCCTGGCGTCCGGCGAGGTCGGCGAGATCCGGGTCGGCGGCCCGAACGTCGGCCGCGGCTACTGGGGACGGGACTCGACCGCGACGTTCGGCCTGCCGCCGCTCGATCCGGATACCGGCGAAGGCTGGCTGGCGACCGGCGACCTCGGCGTGGTGTTCGACGGCGAGCTGTTCGTCACCGGCCGGCTGAAGGACCTGGTCGTCGTCGACGGCCGCAACCACTACCCGCAGGACATCGAGCAGACGGTGGAAGAGCACGCGGGCGTCCGGCCGCACTCGGCCGCGGTCTTCGCGATCGGCACCGACGACGGGGAAGCCGCGGTCGTCGCGCTGGAACGCGCCAAGAACTCCGAGGCCGACGTCGCGGAGGTCGTCGCCGCGCTGCGGGCGGCCGTGTCGGCCGGACACGGGCTGCGTCTGCACGACGTCGTCGTCCTGGCTCCCGGAGAGGTGCCGCGGACGTCCAGCGGCAAGATCAGCCGGGCGCATTGCCGGGCGTCCTATTTGGATGGTCTGCTGGACGAACGGCGGCTCGGATGACCACGACCGACGCGGTTCGCGCGTGGCTCCTCGCCCGGCTCGGCCCGGTGGACCCCGACCGGCCGCTGCAGGAGACGGGACTGTCCTCACGGGACGCGACGACCCTGGCGGCCGACCTCGGGCAGTTCGTCGGCCGTCCCCTGGACGCGACTCTCGTCTGGCAGTACCCGACGGTCACCGCATTGTCCACCTATCTGTCCACAGGGGACTCTTCCGTCGTTTCGCTGCCTCCCGGCGTTGTCGATGAGCCGATCGCCATCGTCGGCCTCGGCTGCCGGCTGCCGGGCGGGATCGACTCGCCGGAGGCGTTCTGGCGGTTCCTCGACTCCGGCGGCGACGGCATCGGCGACGTCCCCGAGGGGCGTTGGGAGACGTTCGCACCGGCTTCGGATCTCGCGGGATTGCCGTTGCGGGGCGGGTTCCTCGACGACGTCGCCGGGTTCGACGCGGAGTTCTTCGGCATCACCCCGCGCGAGGCCTCGGCGATGGACCCGCAGCAGCGGATCCTCCTGGAGGTGGCCTGGGCGGCGCTGGAACACGCCGGGATCCCGCCGTCCGGGCTGCGCGGCAGCCGGACCGGGGTGTTCGTCGGGCTGTCGGCCACCGAATACGGCTCGCTGACGATGACCGACGTCGGGGGCGTCGACGTCTGGTCGGGGACGGGCGCCGCGGCGAGCATCGCCGCCAACCGGCTGTCGTACCTGCTCGACCTGCGCGGGCCGAGCCTGACGCTCGACACGGCGTGTTCGTCGTCGCTGGTCGCGGTGCACCAGGCGATGCAGAGCCTGCGCCGCGGCGAGAGCGAGCTCGCGCTGGCCGCCGGGGTGAACGTGCTGCTGTCGCCGGGCATCACCGCGGGCTTCCACCGCTCCGGGGTGCTGGCCGCGGACGGGCACTGCAAGCCGTTCGACGCGGGCGCCGACGGCATCGCGCGTGGCGAGGGGTGCGGGGTGGTCGTGCTGAAGCCGCTGCGGGCGGCGCGCCGGGCGGGCGATCGGGTGCTGGCGGTGCTGCGCGGCAGCGCGGTGAACTCCGACGGCCGGTCCAACGGCCTTACGGCGCCGAACCCGTTGGCCCAAGCCGACTTGCTGCGCTCGGCCTATGCTTCGTCCGGAGTCGATCCGTCCAGTGTGGACTACGTCGAGGCGCACGGGACGGGTACACCGCTCGGCGATCCGTTGGAGGCCGGCGCTTTGTCGGCGGTGCTCGGCCGCGAGCCGGACCGTCCGTTGTTGCTGGGGTCGGTGAAGAGCAACCTGGGTCACCTCGAAGGGGCGGCGGGCATCGCGGGGCTGCTGAAGGTGGTGCTGGCGATGACGCACCGGCGCGTGCCGCCGACCCTGCACTACCGGGCGCCCAACCCGCACATCGACTTCACCGGGCTGCGGGTGGTGACGTCGGGCACGGAGTGGCCGCGCTACTCGGGGACGGCGCGGGCCGGGGTGTCGGCGTTCGGCTTCGGCGGGACGAACGCCCACGTGGTGGTCGAGGAGTGGCCGGCGGCGTCGTTCCCGCCACGGGTGGTCGGTGTCGACGGGCCGGCGGTGTTCGCGCTTTCGGCTCGGTCGGATGAGGTGCTGCGGGCACGGGCGGGTGAATTGGCGGAGTGGGTCGAGGGTTCGGAGGTGCCGCTGGGTGTGGTGGCGTCGACGCTGGCTCATGGACGTGAACACTTGCCGGTTCGGGGTGTGGTGGTGGGGGAGAGCCGTGGTGAGGTGGCGGCGGGGTTGCGGGAGCTGGCCGCCGGCTGCGGCATGGTCAGCGCGGCGGGTGGTCTACCGCGGCTTGTCGTGAGTGAGAAACAGTGTTCTAACCCTGTTTCTCACTCACGACCGTCGGCCGCGGACCCGGGGGTGGTCTTCGTTTTCTCCGGCTACGGCTCTCAGTGGGTCGGCATGGGTCGCCAGTTCCTGCTCTCCGAACCCGCCTTCCGCGCCGCGGTCGAGGCGCTCGACCCCGTCTTCCTCGCCGAAACCGGCGCCTCCCTCCAAGACCTCCTCGACCGCGAACCCGAGAACCTCGCCACCACCCAATTGGCCCTCTTCGGCATGCAGCTCGCCCTGGCCGGACTCTGGCGCGCCCACGGCGTCACCCCCGCCGCGGTCCTGGGGCACTCCATGGGCGAGGTCGCCGCGGCCGTCGTCGCCGGGGCGCTCGATGTCCCCGATGGCCTGCGCGTCATGACCACCCGGGCCCGGCTGCTCGCCGAACTCGACCAAAGCGGGGACGGCGCCATGGCCGTCGTCGAACTTTCTCCAAAAGAGCTGGCGGGGTTCCCCGAAATCACCGTCGCGGTGTACGCCTCGCCTACCCAGTGCACCGTCAGCGGCGCCGCGGACCAGGTCGACGCCCTCATCCGGTACACCGAACGTGAGGGCCGCCTCGCCCGGCGGCTCCCGGTCGGCGGGGCCGGGCACTCCGCCGCCGTCGATGCCGTGCTCGACCGCTTCCGCGCCGACCTCGACCAGATCCAGCCCAAGAAGCCCGAAGTTCTCTGCTACACCACAGTTCTCGACGATCCTCAAGAGACACCGACTTTCGACGTCGAGTACTGGGCCGCGAACCTGCGCCGTCCGGTGCGCTTCACCCAGGCGCTGACCGCCGCCGCCAAGGACGGGCACGTCGTGTTCGTCGAAGTGTCCCCGCACCCCGTCGCCCTCGCCGCCATCGAACAGACCACGGGTGAACAAGCTCTGCCCTCGGCGAGCCGGAAGATCGACGAACGGACGGCCTTCCTCACCAGCCTTGCCCGGTTGCACGTGAACGGCCGCCCCGGTGCGCTGGCCGTCCGGCCGCGGACCACGCCGGTCGACCTGCCGGGTCCGGTCTGGCGCCACCGGCGGTTCTGGCCGAAGCGCCGAACCCAGGCCCCAGGCGCGCACCCGCTGCTGGGTGTCCACATCGAACACCCGGACGGCCATCTCTGGCGCGGCGACGTCGGCACCGAGTCACTGCCCTGGCTCGCCGACCACACCGTGCAGGGGACGCCGGTCTTCCCCGCCACCGGCTTCCTCGAACTGGCGCTCGCCGCCGCGCGCACCGGGCGGATCCGCGACCTCGAACTGCGGGAAGTCCTGACGCTGGACGACCACACCGAGGTGACGACCAGCCTCACCGGCACCGAGTTCGGCGTCCACGCGAAGTCCGCGCAGGGTGAGTGGGTCCGCCACGCCACCGCGCGTATCGACACCGGTGGCACGCCGTCGGCACCGTTCGGCGAGGCCGTCGGCGAGCCCCTCGATCTGTACCGCGTCCTGACCGAGCTGGGCCAGGACTACGGCCCCGCGTTCCGCGGCCTGCGTCGCGTCACCGCCGCCGACGGGAAAGCCTCGGCTTCGATCACCCCGCCCGACGCCGATCACCCCGCCTACCTGCTGCACCCCGCCCTCGCCGACGCCTGCCTGCACGCGCTCGCCGCGGCCGTCGGGGACGCGGACGCCCTCTACCTGCCGCTCACGATCGGCGAAGTCCTGCTCGTCGGCGAACCTCGGCACGGCGTTCGCGTGGACGCCGTCCTCAGGTCGAAAGACCCCTCCGGCGACGGCTTGCTCGGCAGCGTCCAGCTCGTCGACGCCGACGACGTCGTGCTGGTCGAGTTCCGCGACGTCTACTGCCGACGGTTCCGTGACGCGGCCGTCGAACGGCTGCTGTTCGAGGCGGCCTGGCAGCCGGCGGAACTACCGGCAGCGTCGGAGCGGCCCGACCGCTGGATCGTGCTGTCCGAAGACGACGACGACCTCGTCACGGCCCATCTCGGCGATCGGGCCGCCGTCGAGGCGCAGCTACTCAAGGGCGAAGCGACCGCGGTCGTGGTCCTGCTCGGCGGGGAGACCACGCCGAACCCCGAGCGGGCCGCGCGACTGGTCGGGACGGTCTCCGACCTCGTCGCCGAACTGGCCGAACTGCCGGCGCCGCCGAGGTTGTGGCTGGTCACGGCCGGGGCGTACAGCGTCGAGCCCGGCGAACGCGGCGACCCCGACCTGGCCGCGCTGCGCGGACTCGTCCGCGTGCTCGCGTTCGAACACCCCGAACTCCAGGTGAGCGTCGTCGACTTCGACGCCGGACCGGACCCGGCGCGGCTGTGGGTCGGCCAGCTGCGTGACGAGGTCCGCGCGGACGGGCCGGACGACGAGGTCGCCTGGCGCGAAGGCGTCCGCCACGTGCGACGGCTGGGCCGCCCCGAGCCGGGTGACGTGGTGCGCGAGCCGGTCCGCGACGGCGCCTACGTCATCACCGGCGGGCTCGGCGGCCTCGGCCTGGTCACCGCGAAGTGGCTGGCGGACCGAGGCGCGACGCGGGTGGTGCTGAACAGCCGCCGCGGCGCCCCCGCTCCGGACCTGGGGATCGACGTCCGTGTCGTCTCCGGCGACGTCGCGGAGCCCGCTACGGCCGAGGCGCTGGTCGCGGCGGCCGTCGACGGGGGCGTGCCGCTGCGCGGGGTGCTGCACGCCGCCGGCGTCCTGGCCGACGGCGCCGCGATCAGCCTGGACGCGGGTGCGCTCGACGCCGTCTGGCGGCCGAAGGCGCTGGGTGCCTGGCGGCTGCACGAGGCGACCGCCGGGCACGACCTCGACTGGTGGCTCGTCTATTCGTCCGCGGCCGCGCTCTTCGGCTCGCCCGGCCAGGCCGCGTACGCCACGGCGAACGCGTGGGCCGACGCCCTGGTCGCGTGGCGCCGGGCCCAGGGCCTCCCGGCGGCGACCATCGGGTGGGGCGCCTGGGGCGAGGCAGGCGCCGCGGCCGGGTCGCGCAACCCCGTGCTCGAGCCGCTCGGCACCGAGGAAGCGCTTGCGGCGCTGGACGTCGTCCTCGCACGCGACCGCGCGGCGACCGGCGTGGCCCGCGTCAACGCCGAAACAGTGCTGGAGTTGTTCCCCCGGCTGGCCGACCGGCCGTTCTTCGGGTTGTTTGCGCCGCGGACGGGACCGTCTACATGGGACGGTTTGGACTCCCTTCGCAGAGGAACACCGGAAACAGCGAGGAAAGCGATCGCCGATCACCTGGCCGGACTCATCGCCGGTCTGCTGGGCTACGCCGAGGTCGAACGGGACGTGCCGCTCACCCGGCTCGGCCTCGACTCGCTGTCGGCGATGCGCGCGCGGGGTGCGGTGGAACGCGACTTCGGCCTGCCGCTGCCGATCCCGCTCCTCCTGCGCGGTGCCAGCCTCGCCGAGCTCGCGGGTCACCTCGCCGAGCAAGCCGGCTTCGGACCGGCGAAAGCCGAGCCGGTCACCGCGGGGCCGCGTGACCCCGCCGAGCGGTGGGTCGCCCGCCACTGGCGGGCCGAGCTGGGCGGCCCGGAACCCGGCGTGCACGACGACTTCTTCGCCGTAGGCGGCGATTCCGAGCAGGCGAGGCGGCTGAGGGCGGTGTTCGCGGACCAGCTGGGCGCCGTGCCCGCCGTCGAGCGGCTGTTCGCCACGCCGACGGTCGCGGCGATGGCCGACCTGCTGCGTGCGGAGCTGGAAGGACACGGTGGTGGCCCGGTGCGGCTGCTGCGCGACGGCGTCGGGGAGCCGGTGTTCCTCTTCCACCCGGCCGGCGGCCCGACGAGCGTGTACCGCGAGCTGGTCCGGCTGCTGCCGGAGGCACACCCGGTGTACGGGTTCGAGCGGATCGACGACGAGGACACCGTCGAGGCCAAGGCCGCGTGCTACGTCGAGCTGATCCGGGAGATCCAGCCGCAGGGGCCGTACCGCCTGGGCGGCTGGTCGTTCGGCGGCTGCCTGGCCTACGAGACGGCCAGGCTGCTCGACGGCTCGGTCGACCTCGTGGTCCTGATCGACACGATCCTGCCGCTGCCGGCGCCCGGGAAACCGGCCGACCTGCTGCTGGACCGCTTCGACCGGTTCGCCGAGCACGTCTCGCGGACCTACGGCGTCCCGTTCGCGATCCCGCGTGACGCCCTGGCCGAGCTGGAGGAGCACGCCCAGATCCGGTGGGTGATGGACAGCCTCGCCGAACAGGTCCCGGACTTGGGAGCCGGCGTCCTGCGCCACCAGTACGAGTCCTATGTGGACGCCCGGGTGGCCGAAAGGTACACACCGGAGCGGTACGACGGGCGAGTGCTGCTGTTGCGGGCCCAGGAGCCGCACCCGCTCACGACGACGCTCGACCCGCGCTACCTGCGCACGGACGACACCTTGGGCTGGGACGAGTTCTGCCCCGACCTCGAGGTGGCCCGCGTCCCGGGCGACCACGTCTCGATGATCGACCCGCCGCACGTGGCGGCGCTGGCCGCCGAGCTGACGGCCCGGCTCGGAGTGGGGGTGCGGTGATGGACGAGCTCACGCCGACCACGGCGTTCCGGATCGCCGACCTCGAGGCGCGGCAGGACGAAGCCGTCCGGATCGCCGAGAAACGCGCCGTCGACCGGCAGCACGCCAAGGGCAAGCTCACGGCCCGCGAACGGATCGGGCTGCTGCTCGACCCCGGGTCCTTCGTCGAGCTCGACCAGTTCGCGCGGCACCGGTGCGGTGAGTTCGGGATGGACGCCAACCGGCCCTACGGGGACGGCGTCGTCACCGGGCACGGGACCGTCGACGGGCGGCAGATCTGCGTCTTCTCGCAGGACTTCACCGTCTTCGGGGGCAGCATGGGCGAGGTCTCCGGCGAGAAGGTCCTCAAGGTGATGGACCTGGCGATGTCGCTGGGCTGCCCGGTCGTCGGGATCAACGACTCCGGCGGCGCGCGCATCCAGGAAGGTGTCGTCTCGCTGGCTTACTACGCCGAGCTCGGCCGGCGCAACGCTCACGCGTCGGGGGTCGTCCCGCAGATTTCGATGATCATGGGCCCGTGCGCCGGCGGTGCCGTCTACGCGCCGGCGATCACCGACTTCACCGTGATGGTCGACGAAACCTCGCACATGTTCGTCACCGGGCCGGACGTCGTGCACGCCGTCACCGGCGAGCGGGTCACCGCGCAGGAGCTGGGCGGTGCGGCCGTGCAGAGCGAGGTCGCCGGCAACGCCCACCACCGGGCCGCCGACGAGCAGGACGCCATCGAGTGGGTGCAGACGCTGCTCGCGTACCTGCCCTCGAACAACCTCGACCGCGCCCCGGAGTACGCCGACGACACGAGTCCCGTCGTCACCCCGGCCGATCTCGAGCTCGACCGGCTGGTGCCCGACTCGCCGAACCGGACCTACGACATGGCCGAGCTGATCGTCCGGCTGGTCGACGACGGCGAGTTCACCGAGGTGCACAGCGCCTTCGCGGCCAACATGATCTGCGCGTTCGGCCGGGTCCAGGGCCGCACGGTCGGCATCGTCGCCAACCAGCCGCGCCACCAGGCCGGCGTCCTCGACATCGACGCGTCGGAGAAGGCCGCGCGGTTCGTCCGCTTCTGCGATGCCTTCTCGATCCCGCTGCTGACCCTCGCCGACGTCCCCGGCTACCTGCCGGGCAGCGACCAGGAACGCGGCGGCATCATCCGTCGCGGCGCGAAGCTGATCTACGCCTATTCCGAAGCCACCGTGCCGAAGGTGACCGTGGTCGTCCGCAAGGCCTACGGCGGCGGCTACGCGGTGATGGGCTCCAAGCACCTCGGCGCCGACGTGTCCCTGGCCTGGCCGACCGCGGAGATCGCGGTGATGGGCGCGGAGGGCGCGGTGCAGGTGCTCTACCGGCGCGAGCTGGCCGAGCTGCCGCCGGAGCGGCGGGCCGCGGCGCGAAGACGGCTCACCGAGGAGTACCGCAAGCGCCACACCGGACCGTACCTGGCCGCCGAGCGCGGCTACGTCGACCAGGTCGTGACGCCCTCGCAGACCCGGCTGCAGGTCGCGCGCGCCCTGCGGACGCTGCGCACCAAACGGCAGACCTTGCCGGCCAAGAAGCACGGGAACATCCCTCTGTGAAGGAGCGGCGATGAGAGCCACCTTTCTGGCGTTGATCGTGATGGTCCTGATCGCGAGCGGCGTCACGGCCGCCCAGGCGATCCCGGCCGCGGTGGCCGACGACGGCGCGAAAGTCGTCGAGGAGACCTGGCTCGACGCCCGGACCGTCGACCTGAAGATCAGCTCGCCCGCCCTCGGTACCACCGGGATGGTCCGGCTGATCGTGCCGACCGGCTGGGCCGCGCAGCCCACGCGGACGTGGCCGGTGCTGTTCCTGCTGCACGGCTGCTGCGAGCCCGTCGACTACAAGTCGTGGGACCAGTTCACCGACGTCAAGGCGTTCACCGCGAACAAAGACGCGCTCGTCGTGATGCCGACGGACGGGCCGGCCGGGATGTACACGAAGTGGTGGAACTTCGGGTTGTCGAGCAAGCCCGACTGGGACACGTTCCACACCGCGGAGGTCCGTCAGATCGTCGAACGCGGGTACCACGGCGGGACACGCCGGGCGATCGCCGGGCTGTCGATCGGCGGCTACGGCGCGTTCGCGTACGCCTTCCAGCACAAGGGGATGTTCGCCGCGGCGGCGTCCTACAGCGGCGTGCCGAACACGCTCTACCCGGGGATCCCGGTCTGGATCATCGGCATCCTGGCCCGTGCCGGGATCTTCAACTACCTCAACCTCTGGGGCGACTCCTTCGGGATGCAGCCGATCTGGTCGTCGCACAACCCGTACGACCACGTCCAGGACCTGCGCGGCATGGCGCTCTACCTCTCCTGCGGCAACGGGCAGACCGGGCCGCTCGACCCGCCCGGGCAGTCCGACATCCTGGAACCGTCGGCGTTGCTCTCGTCCCGCAGCTTCACCGACAAGCTGCAGCAGGCGGGGATCCCGGCGACCGTCGACTACTACGGCCCGGGCACCCACAGCTGGCCGTACTGGCAGCGGGCCCTGCACAACTCGTGGCCGGTCCTGGCCGGCGCGCTCGGGCTCCCCGCCTGAGCACATTCCCTTTCCCGAGGGAGCCCTTTCCCCGATGGAGGTTGTGGTGAAGTCTGTCCCCTTGCGACGCGTGCTGTCCGCGCTCCTGGGCGTCTCCCTGGCGGCGCTGGGAGTGGTGGCCGCGAGCCCGCCCGCCGGCGCGGTGGCGGCGCCGATCCTGCCCGGCCCGTTCGACGACTCGTTCTACACCGCGCCTTCGCCGCTGCCGGCCGGGAAGCCCGGTGACGTCCTGCGCTGGCGCCCGACGGTGCCGCTGCTGAACGCCGCCAACGCCGACGCCTGGCAGGTCATGTACCTCTCGACCAACGCCCAGGGCCGGCCGGACGCCGTCACCGGGACCATCCTGGTGCCGAAGGGCAAGGACCCGGCGACCGCGCCGATCGTGGGGTACGCCGTCGGGACGCAGGGCCCGGCGTTCAAGTGCACGGCGTCCAAGGCGATGGAGCGCGGCACGCTCTACGACCAGCCGGCCATCAACGACTCGCTGTCCAGCGGTTACGCCGTCGCGGTGACCGACTACGAGGGCTACTCGCCGACGACCGTGCCGACGTACATCACCGGGCAGTCCATGGGACCTGCGGTCATCGACTCGGTGCGAGCGGCGCAGAACCTGCCGTCCGCGCGGCTGGCCAAGTCGGCGAAGGTGATCTTCCAGGGCTACTCGCAGGGCGGCGGCGGATCGATGTGGGCGGGGGAGAAGCAGCCCACGTACGCGCCGGAGCTGAACGTGGTCGGCGTCGTCGCGGGCGGGGTGCCGGCCGACCTGACCGAGGTCGCCAAGGGTCTCGACGGTTACGTCGGCTTCGGGTTCCTCGCGTTCGCCGCGATCGGGCTCGACGCCGCGTATCCGGACCTGAAGCTCGATTCCTTCCTCAACGACACCGGCCGTCAGCAGTTGGGTGACGCCGAGAAGAACGCCTGCGTCGCGGAACTGCTGCTGAACTACTCGTTCAAGAAGATCAGCGACTACACGACGACGAACCCGCTGAGCACGCCGCAGTGGCAGGCGCGGCTGGCGCAGAACGAGCTGGGCGCGAACCCGCCGCGGGTGCCGGTGTTCCAGTACCACGCGAGCACCGACGAGATCGTCAACACGCCGCAGGCCGAGACCCTGCACCGCGCTTATTGCGCGGCCGGCGTCCGGGAGCAGTGGCAGACCTACATTTCCGACCACGCCACGGGAATTCTCGCCGGCAACGCGGACGCGCACCAGTGGATCGTCAAGCGCTTCAACGGCGACCCCGCGCCCACCAACTGCTGAAAGTTCGTGAAGGCCACCTTGAGGAACTTCAAGTTCCTCAAGGTGGCCTTCACGAACATCGGATCAGAACTTGCCGGCGGCGAAGGCGGCCGCGTCGGCGGCGTTGCCGCCGTAGCTCAGGTGGGCCAGGATGTTGGCGCCGCCCGGCTGGCAGATGGGGTCGCCGTCGGCGCAGTAGTCCTTGGTGCGGCTCTGGTAGGTCCCGGTGACCTGGCGGCCGATCGCGCGGATCGGGTTGCCGAACAGCAGGATGGCCGCGATCCGCGGGGCCAGGTCGGCCGGGATGGTCGTGACGATCGGGCCGCCGACGACGGCGCCGTCACTGCTGATGCCGATCGAGTTGTCGACGACGTTGGCACCCTGGGAGTAGCCGACCAGGACGAACCGCTGCTGCGGGCACGCCGCGGCCTGGGTCCGCACGTGGTTCACGAGGTCGGTGTTGCCCTTCTGCACCGACGCGGGCTCGCCCAGGTCGGCCGGGTAGTCGACCCGGTAGCTGCTCAGCGACCGCGGCCGCAGCCGGTTCTGCACGGCCTGGTAGACGGGGTCGCCGACGATGAAGCCCAGCGTGCCGGGCTCGCCTGTGCCGCGGGCGACCGGCACGTCGATGTCGGTGCACGGCGCGGCCGACGCGACCGGCGCGGTGGCGACGGCGAGCCCGGCCGCGACGAGGCCGACCGCGACGGCGGAGGAAAGCAGACGGGACCTGGAAACACGACTCATGGATGATCTCACCTCTGGTGGCGGAGAAAACCGGAATGCCCGCAAACGCTTTCCCGGAATGCGATTCCGGGCGGGGTCACGGCAGCGTCGCAGCCATTGCCGAGCAGAGGCAAGAGGTGTTTTTCGCCGGTGCGAAGAATTGTTCAGCCGGTGACAAGTGGTCCTTTGTGGACGCTCAGGTGGCGCACTTCCCGGCGTCGACGTGGTCCAGCAGGGCGGGGTCGAGGCCGCGCAGGGCGGCCATGACGAACCCGGTGGCCAGCTCGCCGGCCGCGATCGGGTCGACGCCAGGGGAGTGGGAGACGTGCATCGCGGCCCGGCCGACCAGGCCGACCATCATCGCGGCGAGCAGGTCCGCGCCGGCGCCGGGCGTGCGGCCGTGGGCGAGCAGGTGTTCGCGGACCCGGTCGACGACGTGCGTGGTGACGGTGTCGGCCAGGGCGCGGCGCTCGTTCGACATCTCGTCGACGGCGGTGTCGAACAGCATCCGGAAGCTGTCGGGGTGGGCGCCCGCGTAGCTGAACATGGCCATCACGGACAGCCGGACGCGGTCCTCCAGCGGGCGCGCGCCTTCCGTTTCGTACGCCGTGAGCACCCAGTTCCGCAGCGCGGCGACCTCCCGGGTCACGGTGGCGCGGAACAGGGCCGCCTTGTCGCCGAAATGCGCGTAGAGCGTCGGTTTCGTGGAGTCGGCGCGCTCGGCGATCAGGCCCATGGTGGCCTGGGCGTACCCGCGTTCGGCGAACACCGCGCGGGCGGCGTCGAGCAGTTCGTCGTCGGTGGGCCGGGCGGCCGGGCTCCGGCGGGTGCTGGATCGATCAGGGAAACGCGGCCGGCTCATGGAGGTGTACTGTACGGTCCCGCTGCTTTACTGACCGGTAAAGCACGCCTGCCCCGGGGAGGGAACCTGGTGTCCGGCGACGGTGCTCGGCAGCAAGTCCCGATGGCACAAGAGGTGTTCGGACGCACGGAGCTGGCCGCCCTCATGCGTCCGGCCCTGCCGGCGCTGGTGGACTGGATCGTCCGGGAGGTCTGGCGCGAGGTCCCGGTGTACGCCCGGCACGGCCGCGTGACCCGCCACGGCGTCGAGTGCGCCGTGGCACTCTTCGTCGACCTGGTCGAGGATCCGCTCGCACCCCGGGATCGGCTGTACGAGACGTGCCGCCGTCTCGGCGCGGGTGAGGCGTACGAAGGCCGGACGCTCGACGATCTCCAGGTGGCGTACCGGGTCGGCACGCGCGCGGGCTGGCGCTGGATCATGCGCCTGGGCCGCCGGCACCGGCTGTCGTCGGCGGTGATGGCGCGCCTGGCGGAGATGCTGTTCGGCTACGCGGACGAGCTGGCGCGGATGTCGATCCGCGGGCACCGCGAGGCGCAGGCGGAGCTCGACGGCACGCGGGCGGGCCTGCGCCGCCGTCTGGTGCGGCTGGTGACCGGCCCGGTGGCGGTGACGGACGCGGTCCTCGCCGAGCTCGCGGCGGCGGCCGGCTGGCCGGTCCCGGCCGAGGTCACGGTGGTGGCCCTGGAATCCGCGGTCTCGCCGAGCTGGGATCTCGACGTCCTGGCCGACCTCGAACCGCCGCAGCCCTACTTGGTGGTGCCGGCTCCGGTGGACGCGCGGTTCTGCGCTTCGCTCGGTGTCCGGGTCGCCGTCGGCCCGCCGGTTTCCCCGACAGCCTCGGCGCATTCCTTGCGCTGGGCGCGGACGACGTTGCGGCTGGTGGGCGACGGCGCTCTGCCGGACGCCCCGGTGACGTGGTGCGCGGAGCACCTGACGACGCTGTGGCTGCTCTGCGACTCGCCTCTGGCGGACCAGGTGGCCCGGCAGGAGCTGGCCCCGCTGGCGCAGTTCCCCGACCGCACGCGGCGACGCCTCGGCGAGACTTTGCTGTCGTGGCTGCAGAACGGCGGCAACTCGGAGAAGATCGCGGTGGAGCTGTCGGTGCACCCGCAGACGGTGCGGTACCGCGTGCGTCAGCTCAAGCAGGCGTTCGGGGACCGGCTGGACGATCCCGAGGCACGGTTCGCGATGCAGGCGGCCCTGCGCGCCTCGGCCTTGCGTTCCCAGGGCGCGTGAAAAGCCGTGAAGGCCTCCTTACCGGCATCTTCGGCCGGTAAGGAGGCCTTCACGGACTTCAGTTCTTGACCAACGCGGTGACGGCTTCGGCCAGCGGCGTCGTCGGGCGGCCGATGAGACGGCTCAGGTCGCCGGACGTCGAGGCCAGTTCGCCTTCGGCGATGCCGCGGTCGGCGTCGGCCAGCATGGCCGCCACCGGCTCCGGCAGGCCCGCGCCGACCAGGATCTGGCGGTACTGCCCGACCGGCAGGTCCTGGTAGGTGACCGAAGTGCCCGACGCGGCCGTCACCGCGGCGGCGAGGTCGGTGTAGCTGAACGGCTCGTCGCCGGCCAGCTCGTACACCTTGCCTTCGTGGCCTTCGCCGGTCAGGACCTCGACCGCCGCCTCCGCGAAGTCGATTCGCGGGACCGCGCCCAGCCGGCCGTCGCCGGCCGCACCGGCGAAGGATCCGACGGCGAGCGCCTGGGCGATCGTCTGGGCGTAGTTCTCGGTGTACCAGCCGTTGCGCAGGAACGTGAACGGCACTCCCGACGCGCGGATGGCCTCCTCGGTGGCCTTGTGGTCCGGCGCGAGCGACAGCTTCGTCGTGTCCGCGGCCAGGACGCTCGTGTAGGCGAGGTGGCCGACGCCGGCCTCGCGGGCGGCCGCGACGACGGCTTCGTGCTGGGCCAGCCGGCCGCCGGGCGTGCTGCTCGAGATCAGCAGCACCTTGTCCGCCCCGGCGAACGCCGCGGCGAGGCTCGCCGGGTCTTCGTAGTCCGCCCGGCGCACCTGCACACCGCGGGCGGCGAACTCGGCGGCCTTCGCCGGATCGCGCACGGCCGCGACGACCTCGGCGGCCGGGACCTTCTTCAGCAGGCCTTCCACGACCAGGCGGCCGAGCTGGCCGGTGGCGCCGGTGACCACGATCATCTGCTTCTCCTCGCTGCTGGGGTGCTTACCAACAGAGTGTACTAACTTTGAGAAAGTGCAAACTCTTGGTGAGCATCCTCACCTGGGTTTCCGCGACCGGCGAGGTACCGTTGACGGCATGAGCGAGGCGCCGGAGTGGGTGGACGAGCACGGACAGGTGCTGTTCGACGTGTTCGCCCAGGCGTGCACCTCCCGGGCGACGCTCGAGCACATCACCGGCCGGTGGGGGATCCTCGCGATGGTCGCGCTCCACGACGGCACACTCCGGTTCAACGCCCTGCGCCGCCGCGTGTCCGGAGTGAGCGAGAAGATGCTCGCCCAGACACTGCAGGCCCTCGAGCGCGACGGCTTCGTGCACCGCGAAGCGCAACCGACGATCCCGCCGAAGGTCGAGTACAGCCTGACGCCGCGCGGCCGCCGGACCGCGGAGCTGCTGCTGGCGCTCATCCAGGACGTCGAGGGTCAGATGCCCGAGGTCATGGAAGCGAACGCGAAGTACGACGCCGCGAAGCTCGACTCATAACGGGTTCTAGTCGGTACTGTGCGCCTCCGGAGCGCACGCCTTGCCCAAAGTTGGAACGTGTTCTAGTTTTGTGACGTGAAGACCGATCTGGGCCTGGCCGGGGCCGTCGTGCTCGTCACCGGCGGCGTCCGCGGTGTGGGCCGGGGCATCAGCGACGTGTTCCTCGCCCACGGCGCCCGCGTCGTCACCTGCGCCCGGCACGAGACCGCCACGAAGGCGGAGTTCGTCCAGTGCGACGTCCGCGACGAAGCCCAGGTCACGGCCCTGATCGACGGGATCGTCGAAAGGTACGGCCGCCTCGACGTCGTCGTCAACAACGCCGGCGGCGCCCCCTACGCGCCCGCGGCCGATGCGTCGCCGCGGCTGCACGACAAGATCGTCCAGCTGAACCTGCTCGCCCCGCTCCTGGTCTCGCAACGAGCCAACGCCGTCATGCAGCGCCAGAGCACCGGCGGCTCGATCGTGATGATCTCCAGCGTCAGCGGCACCCGCGCCTCACCCGGGACCGCCGCCTACGGTGCCGCGAAGGCCGGGCTCGACAACCTCACCGCCAGCCTCGCCGTCGAGTGGGCGCCCAAGGTGCGGGTCAACGCGCTCGACGTCGGCATGGTGCGCACCGAGCAGAGCCACCTGCACTACGGCAGCGAAGCCGCCATCGAAGCGGTCGGCAAGACCGTCCCGCTCGGCCGGCTCGCCGAGCCCGAGGAGGTGGGCGCGTGCGCCGCGTTCCTCGCCTCCGGCCTGGCTTCCTACGTCTCCGGCGCGACCCTGCGCGTCCACGGCGGCGGTGAGGTCCCGGCGTTCCTCGCCGCGGCCGACGTCAACCAACGGGAGGATTCGTGAGCAGGTTGTGCCAGGACCGGGTGGTCGTGGTGACCGGCGCCGGCCGCGGCATCGGACGGGCCCACGCGCTCGCCTTCGCCGCCGAAGGTGCGCCGGTGGTGGTGAACGACGTGGACGCGGACGCGACCGCCGGAGTCGTCGCCGAGATCGAGGTGCTGGGCGGGAAGGCGGTGGCGAACACCTCCGACGTCGCCGACTGGGCCGGGGCGAGCGAACTGATCGGGACGGCGCTGGCGAACTTCGGCCGCCTGGACGTGCTGGTCAACAACGCGGGGTTCGTCCGGGACCGGATGCTGGTCAACCTCGGCGAGGACGAGTGGGACGCCGTCGTTCGCGTGCACCTCAAAGGTCACTTCGCGCCCTTGCGGCACGCCGCGGACCATTGGCGGACCGAGGCGAAGGCCGGGCGGGTGCCGAGCGCCCGGGTGATCAACACGAGTTCGGGTGCCGGGTTGCTGGGCAGCGTCGGCCAGGGCAACTATTCGGCGGCGAAGGCAGGGGTCGCCGGACTGACCGTCGTGGCGGCGGCCGAGCTGGCGCGCTACGGGGTGACGGTGAACGCGATCGCGCCGGCTGCGCGGACCCGGATGACCGAGGCGGTGTTCGCGTCGATGGCGCGTCCGGACGACGGCTTCGACGCGATGGCCCCGGAAAACGTCTCGCCGCTGGTCGTCTGGCTCGGCAGCGAGGAGTCCGCGCACGTCACCGGCCGCGTTTTCGAGGTCGAGGGCGGGAAGGTGTCGCTCGCGCAGGCGTGGCGCCACGGCCCGGCCGCCGACAAGGGCGAGCGCTGGGACCCGGCCGAACTGGGCCCGGTCGTCGCCGACCTGCTCGAGCGCGCGCCCGAGCCCGAACCCGTCTACGGAGCGAGCTGATGGGCATCCTCACCAAGCGCGACGGCCACGTCGAGATCGTCACCGTCGACTTCCCGCCGGTGAACGCGCTGCCTGTGCAGGGCTGGTTCGACCTGGCCGAAACCATCCTGAAGGCCGGGAAGGACCCGGACGTCCACGTCGTCGTCCTGCGCGCGGAAGGCCGGGGCTTCAACGCCGGCGTCGACATCAAAGAGATCCAGCGCAGCGCCGGGTACGACGCGCTCGTCGGTGCGAACAGAGGCTGTTACGCCGCTTTCGGCGCCGTCTACGACTGCGCGGTGCCGGTCGTCGCCGCGGTGCACGGCTTCTGCCTCGGCGGCGGGATCGGCCTGGCCGGCAACGCGGACGTCGTCATCGCCTCCGACGACGCCACCTTCGGCGTCCCCGAGGTCGAACGCGGCGCCCTCGGCGCGGCGACCCACCTCGCCCGGCTGGTCCCGCAGCACCTCATGCGCACCCTCTACTTCACCGCGCGCACCATCACCGCCGCCGAGCTGCACACCCACGGCTCGGTCTACCAGGTCGTGCCGCGCGCGGAGCTGGACGACGCCGCGCTGGCCATCGCCCGCGACATCGCGAAGAAGGACCCGCGGGTCATCCGGGCGGCGAAAGAGGCCCTGAACGGCATCGACACCCAGCAGGTGCACCGCAGCTACCGGTTCGAGCAGGGCTTCACCTTCGAGCTCAACCTGCTCGGCGCGTCCGACGAAGCCCGCGAGGAGTTCTTGAATGGCCGATAAGCGCACGACCGCCGACGACGTCGCGGCGGAACTCCGCGACGGCATGACCATCGGCATCGGCGGCTGGGGCTCCCGGCGCAAGCCGATGGCGCTGGTCCGCGCGATCCTCCGCACGCCCGTCAAGGACCTCACCGTCGTGTCCTACGGCGGCCCCGACGTCGGCCTGCTCTGCGCGGCCGGCAAGGTCAAGCGTGTCGTGTTCGGGTTCGTCACGCTCGACTCGATCCCGTTCGACCCGTGGTTCGGCCGCGCCCGCGAGACCGGCGCGATCACCGTCACCGAGTACGACGAAGGCATGTTCGGCGCCGCTCTTTCCGCCGCGGTACAACGGCTTCCGTTCCTCCCGATACGCGCCGGGCTCGGGTCGGAGGTGATGCGCGCCAACCCGGACCTGCGCACCGTCCGTTCGCCCTACGCCGACGGCGAGGAACTCGTCGCGGTCCCGGCGCAGCACCTCGACGTCGCGCTCGTGCACCTCAACCGCGCCGACGCCCGCGGCAACGCCCAGTACCTCGGCCCGGACCCGTACTTCGACGACCTGTTCTGCCTGGCGGCCGAGAAACGGTTCGTGTCGGTGGAAAAGGTCGTCGACACGCCCGAGCTGATGGCGGGCGGGCCGGTGCAGTCGTTGCTGCTCAACCGCGGCAGCGTGGACGGCGTCGTCGAGGCGCCGCGCGGCGCGCACTTCACCACGGCCGTACCGGACTACGGCCGGGACGAACGGTTCCAGCGGCACTACGCCGCCTGCGCGAAGGACCTGGAGGCGTGGCCCGGTTTCGTGGACCGGTTCCTGTCCGGTGGCGACGAGCACTATCTGTCCGAAGTGGACAAGTTCGAGGCGGAGGCGGCATGAGCGCGACCCGGGTCGAGATCGCCGTCGTGGCGATGGCCGAGGTGTTCCGCGGCGACGGCGAGATCGTCGTCAGCCCGATGGGCCTGGTCCCGCAGCTCGGCGCGAAGCTGGCGCGGCTGACGTTCGAACCCGACCTGCTCATGTCCGACGGCGAGGCGTACCTGATGACCACGGACGGTGTCGTCGAGGGCTGGCAGCCGTTCCGCAAGATGCTCGACACGATCGTCCCGCACGGACGCCGGCACGTCGTCATGGGCGCCAACCAGATCGACCGCTACGGCAACCAGAACATCTCCGCCATCGGCGACCACGCCCGGCCGAAGAAGCAGCTGCTCGGCGTGCGGGGCGCGCCGGGAAACACCGTCAACCACCGCACCAGCTACTGGGTTCCCCGGCATTCTTCGCGGGTCTTCGTGGACACCGTGGACGTCGTTTCGGGCGTGGGCTACGACAACGCGGCGAAGGCCGGCCCGTCGGCGGAGAAGTTCCACGACGTCTACCGCGTGGTCACGAACCTCGGCGTATTCGACTTCGGTGGTTCCGATCACGCGATGCGGGCGGTGTCGCTGCACCCCGGCGTCACCCGGGACGAGGTCGCGGCGGCGACCACGTTCGAGATCGACTTCGGCGGTGTGGAAACCAGCCGCGAGCCGACGGACGAAGAGCTGCGGCTCATCCGCGAGGTCGTGGACCCGAAGAGCCTGCGCGACAAGGAAGTCCCGGCGTGAAGACCGCGCTGACCCAGCTGGTCGGGGTCGAGCACCCGGTGGTGCAGACCGGGATGGGTTGGGTCGCCGGCCCCCGGCTCGTCTCGGCGACCGCCGAGGCGGGCGCGCTCGGCATCCTCGCGTCGGCCACGATGACGTTCGGCGAGCTGGAAGCGGCGATCGCCGAAGTGAAGAAGCGCACGGAGAAACCGTTCGGGGTGAACCTCCGCGCCGACGCGGCCGACGCCGGCGACCGCGTCGACCTGCTGATCCGCGAGGGCGTCAAGGTGGCGTCGTTCGCGCTCGCGCCACGCAAGGAGATGATCGCCAAGCTGCGGGACCACGGGATCGTCGTGATCCCGTCGATCGGCGCCGCCCGCCACGCCGAGAAGGTCGCTGCCTGGGGCGCCGACGCGGTCATCGTCCAGGGCGGCGAGGGCGGCGGGCACACCGGGGGAGTGGCGACCACGCTGCTGCTGCCTTCGGTGCTGGACGTCGTCGACATCCCGGTCGTCGCCGCCGGCGGGTTCTTCGACGGCCGAGGTCTCGCCGCGGCCCTCGCCTACGGTGCGTCCGGCGTTGCGATGGGCACCCGGTTCCTGCTGAGCAAGGAGAGCACGGTCCCCGACGACGTCAAGCGCGTCTACCTCGAGCAGGGTCTCACCGGGACGGTCGTCACCCGGCGCGTCGACGGTATGCCGCACCGCGTGCTGCGCACCGACCTGGTCGAGAAGCTCGAACGCACCGGCCGGCTCCGGGGCCTGGCGCAGGCCGCGCGCAACGCCCTCCGGTTCCGGAATATCACCGGACTGTCCCCGGTTGCCATGGTCAAAGAAGGCCTTGCGATGAAGCACGGCAACGATCTGACCTGGAGTCAGCTGGTCATGGCGGCCAACACCCCGATGCTGTTGCGGGCGGGGCTGGTCGAGGGCCGGACGGACGCGGGAGTGCTAGCGTCGGGACAGGTGGTGGGCATGATCCACGACCTGCCCACGGTGGCCGGGATCGTCGAGGGCACAGTGGCCGAGGCAGGTGAGATACTCCACCGTCTTGGCCGGGAAACGGGAGGATGAGCGTGGCGCTCAAGGTCGGTTACAAGGCGTCGGCGGAGCAGTTCGGACCGCGGGACCTGGTCGAGTACGCGGTGCGTGCCGAAGAGGTCGGCCTCGACTCGGTCTGGGTGTCGGATCACTTCCTGCCGTGGCGGCACGAGGGCGGGCACGCGCCGTGGGCGCTGGCGTGGATGCCGGCGGTCGCCGAGCGCACGAAGCGGGTGCAGATCGGCACGAGCGTGCTGACCCCGACGTTCCGGTACAACCCGGCGGTGATCGCGCAGGCGTTCGCGACGATGTCGCTGCTGTCCGGCGGCCGCGTGATCCTCGGTGTCGGTTCCGGCGAGGCGCTGAACGAGATCGCCGTTTCGGGTCGTGAGTGGCCGGAGTTCAAGGAGCGCTTCGCTCGGCTGCGCGAGTCGATCAAGCTGATCCGCGAGCTGTGGACCAGCGACAACGTGAACTTCAAGGGCGACTACTACGAGCTGGTGGACGCGAAGATCTACGACCGGCCGGAGCAGCCGGTGCCGGTCTACATCGCCGCCGGCGGCCCGGTGGTGGCCAAGTACGCCGGGCGCGCGGGTGACGGGTTCATCTGCACCTCGGGCAAGGGCATGGACCTCTACACCGAGAAGCTGATGCCCGCGGTCAAGGAAGGCGCGGAGGCGGCCGAGAAGACCGTCGAGGACGTCGACCGGACGATCGAGATCAAGATGTCCTACGACCGCGACCACGAGAAGGCTCTGGAAAACACGCGCTTCTGGGCGCCGCTGTCGCTGTCTGCCGAGCAGAAGCACAGCGTGACTTCGGCCGAGGAGATGGAGCGGCTGGCCGACGAGCTGCCGATCGACCAGGTCGCCAAGCGCTGGATCGTGGCGTCGGACCCGGACGAGGCCGTGGCGCAGATCAAGCCGTACCTGGACGCCGGCCTGAACCACCTCGTCTTCCACGGCCCGGGGCACGACCAGGAACGCTTCCTGACCCAGTTCTCCGAGGACGTGCTGCCGAAGCTGCGCGCCCTCGGCTGAGCCGGCGTCTCGGCTTCACAGCCGTTCGATGATGGTGACGTTGGCGGTGCCGCCGCCTTCGCACATCGTCTGCAGTCCGTAGCGGCCGCCGCGGCGCTCCAGTTCGTGCAGGAGCGTTGCGAGGAGCTTCGTCCCGGTCGCCCCGATGGGGTGGCCGAGGGCGATGCCGCCGCCGTTGACGTTGACGCGCGCCGGGTCCGCGCCCGTTTCGTCCAGCCACGCCAGCACCACGCTCGCGAACGCCTCGTTGACCTCGAACAGGTCGATGTCCTCGATGGCGAGCCCGGTTTTCCGGAGCGCGTAGGAGGTCGCCGGGATCGGACCGGTCAGCATCCACACCGGGTCGGCCGCGCGCACCGACAGGTGGTGGATGCGGGCCCGCGGAGTCAAGCCGTGTTCCTTCACGAACGCTTCCGAGGCCAGGAGCGCCGCGCTCGCGCCGTCGGAGATCTGGCTGGCCACCGCCGCCGTCAGCCGCGAGCCTTCGCTCAACGGCTTCAGGCCGCGCATGCGCTCCAGTGACGTGTCCCGGCGCGGGCCTTCGTCGTGGCGGAAGTCGTCCACCGGCGCGATCTCCGCGTCGAAACGTCCCTCATCGATGGCGGAGAGAGCCCGCTGATGGCTGCGGAAGGCGTACTCCTCCATGTCGGATCGGCTGATGTCCCAGTGCGACGCGATCATGTCGGCGCTGCGGAACTGCGACACCTCGACACTGCCGTAGCGCTCCTGCCAGCCCTTCGAGCCGGAGAACGGGTCGTCGAAGCCGTATTCGCGCCCGGCCAGCATCGCCGCGCTGATCGGGATGCGGCTCATGTTCTGCACACCGCCGGCGAGCACGAGGTCCTGCGTACCCGACATGACGGCCTGCGCGGCGAAGTGCACGGCCTGCTGGCTCGACCCGCACTGCCGGTCGATCGTCACGCCGGGCACGTGGTCCGGGAAGCCGGCCGCCAGCCACGCCGTGCGCGCGATGTTGCCCGACTGCGGGCCCAGGGTGTCCACGCAGCCTAGGATGACGTCGTCGACGAGGTCCGGGTCGACGCCCGCGCGCTCGACGACCGCCCGGATGACGTGCGCCCCGAGGTCGGCGGAGTGCCACCCGGACAGCGCGCCGCCGCGCCGGCCGACCGGGGTGCGGACCGCGTCGAGGAGGAAGGCTTCGGGCACGGGTGCTCCTAGGGGTGCTGGCTGCTGACGGAGACGACTTCGCCGGTGAGGTAGCTCGCGTAGTCGCTGGCGAGGAAGACCATGACGTTGGCGACCTCCCACGGTTCGGCGGCGCGGCCGAACGCCTCCCGTTTCGTGAGGTCCTCGAGAAGCTCGTCGCTGGTCACCTTGGCGAGGAAGGGATGCATGGCCAGGCTCGGCGCGACGGCGTTGACGCGGACGCCGTGCTCCGCGGCGTCGAGCGCGGAACACCGGGTCAGGGCCATCACGCCGGCTTTCGCGGCGGCGTAATGCGCCTGCCCGGCTTGGGCGCGCCAGCCGATCACCGACGCGTTGTTGACGATCGCCCCGCCGCCGCCCTGGGCGACGAACTGCCGCAGCGCCGCGCGGGTGCACCGGAAAGTCCCGGTGAGCGTGATGTCGAGGACGCGGGACCACTCGTCGTCGGCCATGTCCAGCACGGACTTCGTGCCGCCCAGCCCGGCGTTGTTGACCATGACGTCGAGGCGTCCGAAGTGGTCCACCGCGCCGTCGACGAGCGCCTGGACCTGCTCTTCCTTCGTGACGTCGCAGGGCAGCGCGTGCACCTTCCCGAGTTCGGCCAGCTCGGCCGCCTTCTCGCCCAGCCGCCGTTCGTGCCAATCGGAAATGACGACGCTCGCGCCTTCTTCGAGGCAGCGCTTGGCCACGGCCGAGCCGATGCCGGTGCCGGCCGCGGCGGTGACCACGACGACCTTCCCGGACAGCAGGTCGTGGCCGGGTGGGTAGTGCGGGATCACGGGCGTGCCTCTCTCGGCAGGCCGAGCACGCGCTCGGCGATGATGTTCCGCTCGATCTCGTCCGACCCGCCGTAGATCGTGTCCGCGCGGGTGAACAGGTAGAGCCGCTGGGCGTCGTCCAGCTCGGTGCCGCCGGCGACCAGCGACCGCGCACCACGGGCACGCATCGCCAGCTCGCCGAGCCCGCGGTGCCACTGCGCCCACAGCAGCTTCCCGACGGCGACCTCCGGCCCGGCCGGGCGCCCGAGCGTCCGCAGCGCGTGGGCGCGCAGGACCCGCAGGCCGATCCGGGCGCGCGCGAGGTCGGTGCGCAGGAGGGGGTCGTCGTAGGTACCGGTCCGCTTCGCCTCGGCGACGATGTCCTCGAGTTCGCGGCGGAAGCCGATCTGCTGGCCGAGCGTCGAGACGCCGCGTTCGAAGCCGAGGGTCGCCATCGCGATCTTCCAGCCGTCGCCGGGTTCGCCGACGACCAGGCCGGCGGCGGTGCGGGCGTCGTCGAAGAAGACCTCGTTGAACTCCGACGTGCCGGTCAGCTGCTGGATCGGCCGCACGGTGACGCCGTCCTGACGCAGCGGCACCAGGAGGTAAGACAGGCCGCGGTGGCGCTGCGACCCCGGTTCGGTGCGGGCCACGACGAAGCACCAGTCGGCCACGTGCGCCAGGGACGTCCAGATCTTCTGGCCGTTGAGGACCCATTCGCCGTCGCGCCGGACCGCGGACGTCGAGACGGCGGCCAGGTCGGAGCCGGCGCCGGGCTCTGAGTAGCCCTGACACCACAGCTCTTCGACAGCGACGATCTTGGGCAGGAACCGCTGCTGCTGCTCGGGGGTGCCGAAGGCGATGAGCGTCGGGCCGAGCAGCTGCTCGCCGATGTGGTTGACGCGCGCGGGCGCACCCGAAGCCGCGTACTCCTCGTGGAAGGCGACCTGTTCGTCGAGGCTCAGGCCGCGTCCGCCGTGCTCGACCGGCCAGCCGACGCACGTCCAGCCCGCGGCGGCCAGGTGGCGTTCCCAGGCCAGGCGCAGGTCGAACGCCTCGTGCTCGCGTCCCGGCCCGCCCAAGCCACGCAGCTGCGCGAACTCGCCGGTCAGGTTGTCCGCGAGCCAGCCCGCGACCTCGCGGCGGAATCGCGTCGGTTCCACGCTCGCCTCCTTGCTGCCGGGCCGGTCCGGGACCTAGGGTAATGAGAACACGTTCTAGTTTGCCGGTCCAGAGGAGGGTGTGGTGGGTCAGACCACGATCCCGGCCGTCGTCCGTGACGCCGCCGCCAAGTTCGGGTCGGCGGAGGCGCTGGTCGACGGCGCGCTCCGGCTCGGTTTCGACGACCTTCTGGAACGTGTTCAGTCGGTCGCCCGGGCGTTCCTCGCGCGTGGCGTCCAGCCCGGTGACCGGGTCGCCATCACCCTCCCGAACACCCACCAATGGGTGCTCACGGCCTTGGGCGCGCTCTACGCGGGCGCGACCCTGGTGCCGGTCAACACGCGATTCACCGCCGCGGAGACCGTGGACCTGCTGGTCCGCAGCCGGGCGAAGGCCCTGGTCGTGGCGGCCGACTTCCTCGGCACCGACCGCCACGCCGCGATCGTCGCGACCGGCGCCGACCTGCCCGACCTCGCCACGGTCGTCCGGGTTGCCCTGGAACAGCCGCACCGGCCGGTCGGGGACGCGCTCGGCTGGGACGAGTTCCTGGACCTCGCCGAGAGTGTGCCCCTCGCGGACGCCGAGGCGCGCGCGGACGCGGTGCGGCCGGACGACGTGAGCGACATCCTGTTCACCTCGGGTACTTCCGGCCGCTCGAAGGGCGTGCTGTCGGCCCACCGCCAGGTGGTCGGCGTCGCCACCGCCTGGGCGGACTGCGGCCAGGTCACCGCCGACGACCGGTACCTGGTGATCAACCCGTTCTTCCACAGCTTCGGCTACAAGGCCGGGATCGTCGTGGGGCTGCTGACCGGCGCCACGCTCGTGCCGCAGGCGGTGTTCGACGTGCGCGGTGCGCTGGACGTGATCGAACGCGAGCGGATCTCGGTGCTGCCGGGCGCGCCGACGATCTTCCAATCCCTGCTGCACGAATCCGAACGCGGTGACCTGTCCTCGCTGCGGCTCGCGGTCACCGGCGCCGCCGACGTCCCGGCGTCGCTCGTCCGGCGCATGCGGTCCGAGCTGGGCTTCGACATCGTCCTCACCGCGTACGGCCTCACTGAAGCCGTGGTCGTGACGATGTGCCGCCCGGGCGACGACGCGGAACTCGTCGCGAAGACGTCCGGCCGGGCGACCGCCGAGTTCGAGGTGACGATCCAGGGCTCGCCCGGCGAGGTCGTGCTGCGCGGGCCGAACGTGATGCTCGGCTACCTCGACGACCCCGACGCCACCGCGAAGGCCGTCGACGAGCAGGGCTGGCTGCACACCGGCGACGTCGGCGAACTCGACGCCGACGGCAACCTCACGCTCACCGGCCGGCTCAAGGACATGTACATCTGCGGCGGCTTCAACGTCTACCCGGCCGAGGTCGAGCACGCCCTGATCGACCTGGCCGGCGTCCGCGACGTCGCCGTCATCGGCGTCCCGGACGAGCGGCTCGGCGAGGTCGGCAAGGCCTTCGTCGTCGGCACCGGCCTGACCGAGGACGCGGTGCTCGCGTTCTGCCGTGAGCGGCTCGCCAACTACAAGACCCCGCGGTCCGTCGCGTTCCTGGACGCGCTGCCCCGCAACGCTTCCGGCAAGATGCTGAAGCGGCTGCTCAGTGAGGAGAAGGCATGAGCGTCAACGGCGCGTCCGCCGACGTCGTCCGCTACGAGCGCCGCGGGCCGGTCGCCGTGGTCACCATGAACCGGCCGGACTACCGCAACGCCCAGAACTCCGCGATGACGTATGCGCTCGACGACGCCTTCGCCCGCGCGGTGAACGACGCCGAGGTCAAAGTGATCGTGCTGGCGGGGGCGGGCAAGCACTTCTCCGCCGGGCACGACATCGGCACGCCGGGCCGGGACGTGGACCAGTCGTTCGACCGCCGTGCGGTGATGTGGTGGGACCACACCGATCGCGCCGGCGGCGACCAGCGGTTCGCCCGCGAGTCCGAGGTTTACCTGGGCATGTGCCGTCGCTGGCGCGAGATTCCGAAGCCGATGATCGCGAGCGTCCAGGGCGCCTGTATCGCGGGCGGACTGATGCTGGCGTGGGTGTGCGACTTGATCGTGGCGTCCGACGACGCGTTCTTCGCCGACCCGGTGGTGCGCATGGGGATTCCGGGGGTCGAGTACTTCGCGCACCCGTGGGTGCTCGGGCCTCGCGCCGCGAAAGAAGTGCTGTTCACCGGCGAGCGGTTCACCGTCCAGCAGGCGAAGGAGTGGGGGATGATCAACCGGATCGTCCCGCGGGCCGAGCTGGAGCAGCACACCCTGGAGCTCGCCGAGAAGATCAGTGGGATGCCGCCGTTCGGGCTGGCGCTGGCGAAGAAGGCCGTCAACCAGGCCGAAGACCTGATGGGGATGCGGTCCGGCATGGACTCCGTGTTCGGCCTGCACCACCTGGCGCACGCGCACAACGCGGAGACGTCGGAAGACTCGCTGGGCGGGCAGTCCGCGCGGTCCATGCGTGATGCGAACAAGGGGGGCTGATGGACCTCGACATCGACGAGGCGTCGGCGGCTTTCCGCGACGAGGCGCGCGCGTGGCTGACCGAGCACGTCCGGGCGTTGCCGTCGATGGACACCGCCGAAGGGTTCGAGGCGCACCGCGAGTGGGAGGCCGAACTCGCCGAGGCGCGGTGGTCGGTCGTGTCGTGGCCGCGGGAGTACCACGGCCGGGACGCGTCGATGGTGCAGTGGCTGCTGTTCGAGGAGGAGTACTACGCGTCGGGTGCGCCGGGCCGGGTGAGCCAGAACGGGATCTTCATGCTGGGGCCCACGCTGTTCGCCCACGGCACGCAGGAGCAGCGCGACCGGATCCTCCCCGCCATGGCGCGTGGTGAGCAGGTCTGGGTCCAGGCGTGGTCGGAACCCGAGGCGGGCAGCGACATCGCGGCGTTGCGCAGCACGGCGGTGCGGACCGACGGCGGGTGGCTGCTGTCGGGGCAGAAGACGTGGAGTTCGCGGGCGTCGTTCGCCGACCGCGCGTTCGGGTTGTTCCGCACGGATCCCGACGCGCAGCGCCATCACGGGCTGACCTACTTCATGGCCGACCTGCGTGCCGAGGGCGTCACGGTCCGGCCGATCCCGCAGCTGGACGGCGAACCCGGGTTCGCGGAGATCTTCTTCGACGACGTGTTCGTGCCCGACGAGGACGTGATCGGGGAGGTGGGGCAGGGCTGGCGGGTCGCGATGACGACCGCGAACAACGAGCGTGGCCTGTCCCTGCGCAGCCCCGGCCGGTTCCTCGCCGCGGCTTCCCGGCTCGTGGACCTCTGGCGTGCGCAGGACTCGCCACTGTCCACACAGGACCGCGTCGCCGATGCCTGGATCGGTGCCCGCGCCTACCAGCTCTACACGTACGGCACGGTGAGCCGCCTCGCCGACGGCGGTGAGCTGGGCCCGGAGTCCAGTGTGAACAAGCTGTTCTGGTCGCACCTCGACGTCGAACTCCACGAAACGGCCCTGGACGTGCTCGGCCCGGCCGCCGAGACCGACCGGGACTGGGTGGACGGTTACCTCTTCTCCCTCGCCGGACCGATCTACGGCGGCACCGACCAGATCCAGCGCAACACGATCGCCGAGCGCCTGCTCAAGCTGCCGAGGGAGGCGCGCCGATGAAGTTCCAGCTGTCGCCGGAGCAGCACCAGTTCTCCGCGTCGCTGCACGACCTGCTGGGCGGCGCCGACACCGCCACCGTCGCCCGGGCCTGGGCCGCGGGTTCCCCCGAGCGTGGCCTGAAACTGCTGCGCGCCCTCGCCGACCTCGGCGTTCCCGCGCTGCTGGTCGACGAGGACCACGGCGGCCTCGGCGGCTCCGCGGTCGACCTGGTCGTCGCCTTCGAAGCGCTCGGCTACCACGCCGTGCCCGGCCCGCTGGTCGAGACGGCGGCCGTCGCGCCTTCCGTGCTGACCGGTGACCGGCTGGCCGCGCTCGCCGGGGGCGACCTCCTGGCCACGGTCGTCGCGCCGCCGGAAGTCCCGCTCGCCTTGGACGCCGACGTCGCCGGGGTCGTCCTCGACCTCAACGAAGGCGAGGTCACCGACGTCGGGATCGAGCCAGTCCGGTCGGTCGACCCCGCACGGCGGCTGTTCCGGATCACCGGGACCACCCGGACCACGGTGGCCGACCCGGTCGCGTTCGACCGGGGCGTCCTCGCCGTGGCCGCCCAGTTGCTCGGCGCGGGCCAGTGGCTCCTCGACGCCTCCGTCGCCTACGCCAAGCAGCGCAGTCAGTACGGCCGGGCCATCGGCGAGTACCAGGCGGTCAAGCACCTGCTGGCCGACGTCGTGACGCAGCTCGAACTCGCCCGGCCGCTGCTGTACGGCGCGGCCGTCGCCGGGGACACCTTCGCCCGGGACGTCTCGGCGGCGAAGGTGATGGCGGGCGACGCCGCGTACCTGGCGGCGCGCACGGCCCTCCAGGTGCACGGCGCCATCGGCTACACCGCCGAACACGACCTCGGCCTGCGGCTGACGAAGGTGCGGGCCCTGGCCGGGGCCTGGGGAACCGGGTCGTTCCACCGCGCGCGCGTCTTGGCGGACCTGCGATGACGGACCCGACCGAGACCGAGGAAGCCCAGGGCCTGCGGGACGCGGTGCGGTCGCTGCTGACCCGCCGGTCGGGGCCGGCGGCGGTGCGGGCCGCGATGGAGTCGCCGCTCGGGTACGACGACAAGCTGTGGTCGACGCTGTGCGAGCAGATCGGCGTCGCCGCCCTGGCGATCCCCGAGCACCACGGCGGCGCGGGCGCCGGCCTGGCCGAGGTGTGCGTGGTCCTGGAGGAGCTCGGCCGCACGCTCACCCCCGCCCCGATGCTCGGCTCCGCGGTGCTGTGCGGCGAAGCGTTGCTGCGCAGCGGAAACGCCGAAGCCTGCGAACGGCTGCTGCCGGGCATCGCCGCGGGCACGACCCTCGCCGCGCTGGCCTGGTCCGACGAAGACTGGTCGCCGGGCTTGACCGCGTCGGACACCGGACTCGACGGCTGCGCCCACTACGTCCTCGACGGCGACCTCGCGGACGTCCTGCTCGCCGTGGCCCGGACGGCCGACGGCGTCGGGCTGTTCGAGGTCCCGCTGGCCGGCGTCCGCCGGGAGCGCGTGACGACCCTGGATCCGAACCGTCGATTGGCGGTCGTGGACTTCAAAGGAACGTCGGCTCGGCGCCTCGACGCCGACGGCTTCGACCTGCGGAAACTGCGGGACACGGCGGTGGTCGCCGTCGCCGCCGAACAGGTCGGCGCGGCGGCCCGCGCGCTGGAACTGACGGTGGAGTACACGAAGCAACGCCGTCAGTTCGGCCGGGCGATCGGGTCGTTCCAGGCGTTGAAGCACCGGATGGCCGACGTGCACGTCCACGTCGAAGCGGCCCGCTCGGCGCTGTACGCGGCCCTGGTGGACGGTGACGCCGAGGCCGTGACGACCGCGAAAGTCGTCTGCAGCGAAGCGTTTTCCCACGCGGCGGCGGAGATGATCCAGCTCCACGGCGGCATCGCGATCACCTGGGAGCACGACGCCCACCTGTACTTCAAGCGCGCCCACGGGACCGCCCTGCTGTTCGGCGATCCCGCGAGCGCGCTTTCGTCCTAGGACAGGTGGTGCACTTCCTGCAGCCCGTAGACCGGCGTCGGGATGCCTTCCGCGCGGGCCTTCAGCTGCAGGGCGAGGTAGAGCGAGTAGTGCCGTGACTGGTGCAGGTTGCCGCCGTGGAACCACAGCCCGTCCTGCTGGGTGGGCTTCCACATGTTCCGCTGCTCGCCCTCCCACGGGCCCGGGTCCTTCGTGGTGTCCGAACCGAGGCCCCACACCTTGCCGACCTTGTCCGCGACCTCCTGGCTGATCAGGTCCGCCGCCCAGCCGTTCATCGAGCCGTAGCCGGTCGCGTAGACGACGAGGTCGGCCTCCAGTTCGGTGCCGTCGTCGAGCTTCACGGAGTTCTCCGTCAGCTCGACGACCTGGCCGTGCGCGAGCTTGACCTCGCCGTTCGCGACCAGGTCCGCCGCGCCGACGTCGATGTAGTAGCCCGAGCCCCGGCGCAGGTACTTCATGAACAGGCCAGAGTCGTCGTCACCCCAGTCGTGCCGGAAGCCCGCGCCTTCGAGGCGGTCGTAGAACTCCTGGTCGCGGTCCTTGATCGCGGCGTACACCGGCTGCTGGAAGGTGTGCATGATCCGGTAGGGGAGCGAAGCGAACGTCAGGTCCGCCTTCTGCGTCGTCATCCCCGCGGCCAGCGCGCGTTCCGAGTAGAGGTCACCCAGGCCCAGGTCCATCAGCGAGTCCGACTTCACGATGTGCGTCGAACTGCGCTGGATCATGGTGACGTCCGCGCCGGCCTCCCACAGCGCGCCGCAGATATCGAACGCCGAGTTGTTGGACCCGACGATCACGGCCTTCCTGCCGCGATAGGCGTCCGGGCCGGGGTGCTCCGAGCTGTGGTGCTGCTCGCCGCGGAAGCGATCTTGACCGGGCAACACGGGAACGTTCGGCTTGCCCGACATGCCGGTCGCCAATACCAGCTGCTTCGGCTTGAGCACGACCTCTTCGCCGTCGCGGTCGAGGACGACCGTCCACTCCTTCGCTTCTTCGTCGTAGGAGGCGCTCTTGCAGGTCGTCGACGACCAGTAGTTCACCTCCATGACCTTCGTGTACATCTCGAGCCAGTCGGCGATCTTGTCCTTCGGCGCGAAGACCGGCCAGGTGCGCGGGAAGTCGAGGTAAGGAAGGTGGTCGTACCAGACCGGGTCGTGCAGGCACAGCGACTTGTACCGGCCGCGCCACTGGTCGCCGGGCCGTGCGTACCGGTCGACGACCACGTGGTCCACGCCGAGCTGGCGCAGCCGGGCGCCGAGCGCGATCCCGCCCTGGCCGCCGCCGATGACGACGACGTAGGGCTGCCGCGTCGTGCCGATTTCGTCCGCTTCCGCTTGTCGTGCTTCGGACCACGTGACGCGCTCGCGGTTGACGCCGTGCTCGGCGCCCTTCGGCCGGCTCGTGCCGAGCGGCTCTTCGTGGCCCTTCAGCTCGTAGAGCGTCGTGAGGAACGTGAAGGCGCCTTCGTCGTTCAAGCGCAGGTGTCCACGTCCGCGTCCGGCGGCGGTCTCGAACCCGATCCAGGCCTCGACGATGCCGTTCGCTTCGGTTGGCTCTTCAGTGGCGTGGAAGCCGGTGGCGTCGGCGGTGTCCATGGTCGCGAGCAGGAGGTCCTTGACGCCGTCGCGGTTCTCGACGGTCTTCAGGTTCCAGGTGAACGCGATCAGGTCGCGCCAGAACGACGTCGTCGCGAAGAGGGCGGCGGCCCGGTCGGCGTCCCGGGCCGCGAGCGCGGCCTCGAAGTCGGCGAGCCAGCCTTCGACGCGCTGCCGGGCACCGAGGGCCGCGGCCGGTTCGAGGGTCTGGGTCATTAGCGGACCTCCCCGTCTCGGGCACCGTCTTCGTCGGCGGCGCGTTCAGAGCAGCCAACCCCGGCGGACCGCGATCGCGGAAGGGTTGCCTCAAGGTTGCAACAGCACGACCTCGACACCGGGCGCGATCCGGTACGGGCGGGCGAGCAGCAGGCCGCCGACCAGCTTGCGCAGCCGCGACAGCTCCGCGCGGACGGTCACCAGGTGCGTGCGGTCGCCGTAGAGCGTCTCCGACAGCTGCGCCGCCGACAGCCCGGCCGGGCCCGCGGTCGCGATCAGCCGAAGCAGGTCCGCCTGGCGCCGGCCCAGCGGGTGTGTCCACCGCGCCGAGCCTTCGACGATCGCGCGCGGCGGGTCGAGTTCGAGGGTGAGCCGCAGGGTTTCGCGGTGGCTCGGCCGCAGCAGCCACCCGCCCGGCACCGGCTCGGGCTCGCACGCCCCGATGCCGAGGACCGCGACCGGGACGCCGTGCCGGGGCGCCGCGACGCGGTCGACCCCGAAGACGCCGCTCTGGGCGGCGACCCAGCCGTGGTCGTCGACGACGAGCCCGGGCCCGCCGCCGAGGACGTGCCCGGACAGCCGGCGGAGCGCTTCGAGCCGGACCTCGTGCCGCTGGCGCAGGACGGCCTCGGCCAGCCGCACCGACGTCCCGACCAGGGCGACGGTCATCGGGTGGACGGTCTCGGCCGGGCCGCTGACGTCGACGATCCCGAGCAACTCGCCGGTGCGCGGGTCGTGCACCGGGTAGGCGGTGCAGGCCCACGAGTGGTGGGAGCGCACGAAGTGCTCGGCGGCGAACATCTGCACCGGGGCGGCCTCGGCCAGCGCTGTGCCGATCGCGTTGCTGCCGATGGCGGGCTCCGACCAGGTGGCGCCTTCGGTGAAGCCGAGCGAGTCGGCGCGGTGCCGGACGCCGCGCGCGCCCTCGCGCCAGAGGACGACGCCGTCGGCGTCGGTGACGACCATCAGGTGGTGCGCGTCTTCGGCGACGGACGTCAGCGCGCCGCGGAGTTCGGGAAGGACTTCGCTGAGCCGGCAGCGGGTCCGGCGGTGTTCTACTTCGGCGGCGCCGACGGGATCGGGCGCGGGCGGCCGGTCGGGATCGACGCCCTGCGCGGCGACCCGGCGCCACGAGCGTTCGACCAGCCGGCGAGGCGCGGTCCGGGGCGCGCGCCCGGCCAGGACGGCGTCGTGGATGCCGGCGAGCAGCCGGGCGTGCCCGGCGACGTCGGTGCCGGGCCGGACCGCGCAGACTTCGTCGTCCACCGCCACCTCCTGGGCCGGGCTTCACGGTAACCCGGGGGAGTGGGGGGCGGGGCAACCTTCGCGCAACGTCCGGTGGACCCGCGTACCCAGCCCGTGCGAAGCAGTCAGCCGGTGAGGCGGGCCGCCGAGCCGGGCAGCTCGCGGTTCGCCTCGTCCAGGCCCGAGGCCACCGTCCGGCACGAGCCGCAGCCCGCGATGTGGTCCGCGACCACGCTCGCCCGGCGCGGGGACAACGCGCCCCGGACCCACGCACCCATGCGCCGGCGCGGTTCGCGGCAGACCGGCTCCTTCGCGTCGGGCACCTGGACCTGCAGGTACGCCTGACGCAACCCCTCGCGCGCCCGCATCGCGAGCGCCGACACGCTGTTCGGCGTCAGGCCCAGCAACGGGGCCGCTTCCGTCGGCGTGTCGCCTTCGGCCTCGGTCCGCCAGAGGACCGTCCGCCACCGGCCCGGCAGCGTGCAGTACGCCGACCACACGAGCTTCTCGTTCGACCGGTGCAGGGCCAGCTCGTCGGCACCGCTCGCCGGCGTCTCGGGGACCGTCTCGCACAGCTCGACCCGGCTGCGCTGCCGGCTCCACCGCGACACCAGGTTCCGCAGCGTCACGACGAGGTAGGGCCGCAGGTCCTCGGCCGGGCCGCCACCGGCGTGCACGACGGCGAGCACCCGCACGAACGTCTCGGCCACCAGGTCGTCCCGCTCCGCGGGCTGCTTCGCCCACGCCGCCGCGGTCCGGCGCAGCGGCTCGGCGTGCCGGCGGAACAGGGCACCGGCGGCGTCGAGGTCACCCGCGCGGAGAGCGGCGAGCAGCACGGCGTCCGGCGGCTCCTCGTCGGCGTTCCTCATCGACACTCTCCGTGGCCAGGTGGCACCCCAAGTTAGCGGTACGGCAGTGTATGCCATAGGGAGCCAAGACCCTCCGCCCCTACAATCCGGCCGATGACATCGACGGACACGCCGCGACCACCGGACGGCCGGGCCGCGCGGTGGGCGGGCCAGCGCGACCGCCGTCGCCGCGAGTTCGTCGAGGCGGGCCTGCGCGCGATCGCGCGCCACGGGCCCGAGGTGTCCACCGAGCAGATCGCCGACGAAGCCGGCGTCGCCCGCACGCGGCTCTACCGGCACTTCGACGGCGCCGCCGACCTGCAGCACGCGATCGCCACCCGGGTCGCAGAGCTCATCACCGCGGAGTTCGCGCCGCTGTGGAACCCGAGCGGCACGCCGATGGAGCTGATCCGCGCGGCCATCGGCGCGCACACCCGCTGGCTGGCCGAGCACGGCTCGCTCTACCGCTACCTGACCCGGCACGCGATGGACGGCGCTCCCGACGTCTTCGCCGACGGCAAGTCCGCGATCGCGCGGCAGCTGACGGTGGTGTTCGAGCACTACCTCGGACTGTTCGGAGTGGACACCCGCGTCTGCGAAGCGGTCGCCTTCGGATTGGTCGGCCTGGTGGAGTCGAGCGCCTCGCGCTGGCTGGAGAACCCGCGTGGCGTCGACCGCGCCGAGCTGGCCGCGCTGCTGGCGCGCTGGGTCTGGCGGATCATCGACGACACCCTGCGCGCCGGCGGCCTCGAGCTCGACCCGCACACCCGGCTGGCGGGCTTCGCCTGATCCGTCCACAGTGGACTCCTGGTGCGCGGTCGCGGTCCGCCCCCTAGGATCGCGGCAACCACGGGAGCGGGGGAGCGGATGGGCGTCGGCATCTGGGTGGGCACCATCGGCGTCGTGCTGGCGCTGCTCGCGGTCGACCTCGTGCTCGCCGCGCTCCGGCCGCACCGGGTCGGCTTCGCCGAAGCCGTCGCCTGGTCGGTGGGCTACATCCTGGTCGCGGTCGCTTTCGGCGTCTGGCTGACGCTGGCCCACGGCGGTGAGCTCGGCACCGAATACTTCGCCGGCTACATCGTCGAGAAGAGCCTGTCGGTCGACAACCTCTTCGTGTTCGTGATCATCATGACGACGTTCGCCGTCCCGGAAGAGCACCAGCACAAGGTGCTCACGTTCGGGATCATCCTCGCGCTCGTGATGCGGGCGATCTTCATCGTGCTCGGCGCGACGCTGCTCGCGCTGTTCTCGTTCATGTTCCTGCTCTTCGGGCTGTTGCTGATCTACACCGGCGTGCAGCTGTTCCGGCACCGCGACGCCGACCCCGACATCGAGCGCAACGTCGTGGTCCGGACGGCGCGCCGGATTCTGCCGGTCTCCGACGCCTACGACGGCGGCCGGCTGTTCACGCGGGTTTCGGGGCGTCGGATGGTGACGCCGCTGGTGGTCGTCCTGGTCGCGATCGGCGGCGTCGACCTCCTGTTCGCCCTCGACTCGATCCCGGCGGTCTTCGGCGTCACCGAGGAGCCGTACGTCGTGTTCGCCGCGAACGCGTTCGCGCTGCTCGGCCTGCGGGCCCTGTACTTCCTGGTCAAGGGCCTGCTCGACCGGCTCGTCTACCTCTCGGCCGGGCTCGCGGTGATCCTCGCGTTCATCGGGGTGAAGCTGATCCTGCACTGGGCGCACGTCGACATCGACGCCCGCGTCCCGGAGATCGCCACGCCGGTGAGCCTCGCGGTGATCATCGGCGTCCTGGTCGTCGTGACGGTCGCCAGCCTCGTCAAGACCCGGCGCGACCCGGCCGCGAAGGCGCACCCGGGTTCGCTGCGGGCGTCGCCGGAGTTGTCAGACCGCGAAGACCTGTGAGTCGTCGGCGAAGGCCTTGAACTCGAGCGCGTTCCCGGCGGGATCGAGCAGGAACATCGTCCACTGCTCGCCGGCCTGGCCTTCGAAGCGGACGTAGGGCTCGATCACGAACTCCGTCCCGGCCGCCCGCAGCCGTTCGGCGAGCGCCTTGAACGCGTCGACCTCGAGGATCAGGCCGAAGTGGGGCACCGGGACGTCGTGGCCGTCGACGGGGTTGTGGACGCGCTGCGGCCGGCCCGGCGCCAGGTGCGTCACGAACTGGTGGCCGTGCAGGTTCCAGTCGACCCACGTGTCGGCGCTGCGGCCCTGCGCGAGGCCGAGGACCTCGCCGTAGAAGCGGCGGGCGGCGGCCAGGTCGTCGACCGGCATGGCGAGGTGGAAGCGGGGGATCGTCATGTCTGAATGTTAACATCATGACATGAGTGCTCAAGTGGCTCCCGCGCGCCGGCGCGGGCTCGCCGACGAGGTCGCCGACCGCATCCGGGACGCGATCTTCGACGGGACGTACGCGCCGGGAAGCCAGCTGCGTGAGGTGGAGCTGGCGGAGGCGCTGGGTGTCAGCCGCGGGCCGGTGCGGGAGGCACTGCTCAAGCTGGAGCGGGAGGGGCTCGTCCGCGGTGAGTGGCACCGGGGGACGACGGTGACGTCCCTGTCCGAAGTGGACGTCGCCGAGCTGGACAGCCTGCGGGCCGCGCTGGAGCAGCTCGCCGTCGGGCTGGTGATCGACCGCGCGCCCGGCTCGGCGGCGGTCGACGCCGCCGTGGCGCGCATGGAACGGGCGGCCGACGCGCACGAGATGGTCCGCTGCGACCTCGCCTTCCACGACGCGATCTACGCGGCCGCCGGCCACCGGCGTCTCGAGGAGGCCTGGCAGGCGATCCGGTCGCAGGTGCACCTGTTCCTGCTGACCCGCATCGGAGTCGAAACCGACGGCTACCTGGCGGGCATCCCCGCCGAACACCGGCAGCTGGCCGACGCGCTGCGGGCCGGGGACCGGGAAGCGGCCCTCGAGCTGTTCGCGACGCACCGGCAGCACGCGTTCGACATCCTCACCGGGCGCAGTTCCGGCTGACGGAGGCCGGACGCGGACGCATGCCGGGTGTTGACGGCGGTGCCCGCCGGCGCGGATCGTGGGGCCATGGCGACACGCATGGGAGCGCGGTTCACCGGTGACCTGGCCGAACTCCGGTACGAACCGGTGGCCAAGCGGGTCCGGGCGGTCGCGAGTGGACGGACGTTCGCCGACTCGCGGCGGGCGGTGCTGGTCTGGGAACCGAAGCGGGTGGTGCCGTCCTACGCGGTCCCCCTGCCGGACCTGCGCGCGACACTGACCTCCGCGGAAAGCGCTTCGGCGCCGGAACATCCGGTACAGCTCGCCGAAGGCGGCCCGCCGGTCCTCGACCCGCGGACCGCGTTCGCCGTGCACACCTGCGCCGGCGAACCGCTGACCCTGGCCGGGGACGGCGTGACCCTGCCGGGCGCGGGCTTCCGGCCCGCCGACGCCGACCTCGGAGACCACGTCGTCCTCGACTTCGGCGCCTTCGACGAGTGGCTCGAGGAGGCCGAACCGATCGTCGGTCACCCGCGGGACCCGTTCTCGCGCACCGACGTCCGGCGCAGCGACAGCCGGGTGCGGATCGAAGTGGACGGTGTCGTCGTGGCCGACTCGGCCGCGCCCCGCCTGCTGTTCGAAACCGGCATCACCACCCGCTACTACCTGCCGCGCGAAGACGTCCGGATGGAGCTGCTCACGCCGTCGGACACGCGCACCACCTGCGCCTACAAGGGCCACGCGACCTACTGGTCGGTGGGCGGGCACCGCGACCTCGCCTGGACTTACGACGAGCCGCTGTCCGACGCGCGGGACGTCGCCGGGTACATCGCCTTCCTCACCGAACGCGTCGACGTCGTCCTGGACGGCGAGCGGCTGCCGCGGCCGGTCACGCCCTGGTCATAGCAGCAGGTCGTCGAGCGCCAGGATCTCCCTGACCTCGCTCGTCGATTCGAGGCCGGTCAGCGGGTCCGCGTCGGGGAGAGAACCGAACGACAAGCCGGTCAAGCCGGCGATCCGGCCCACCGGCACCTGGTAGGTGCGGTAGGCGCCGTAGCTGAACTCGCCCGCGAGCTCCAAGCCGTGGATGAGCTCCTCCTGGCTCAGCAGGTACGCCGTCGCCGAGAGCGTGCCGTCGGCCTTGACCATCGCGACGACCTTCCAGAACTGGCGCGGCAGCTGAACGTCGCGGTAGCGGTCGTCGTCCTCGGCGAGCACCGGGCCGGTCACCACGCTGACCTTCAGGTCGGCGTTGTCCGCGTTGTTGAGCACGTAGTCCTCGAGCCCGGCCCACGTCGTCTTGTTCTGGTTGAAGTCCTTGTGCTGCGGCGAACAGTTCGTGAAGTGGAACGTGTCGTCGTTGCCCAGCTGCGCGATCGCGGCCGTCGCGCCCCACGCCGGGTCGAGGCGGCGGACCAGGTGCCCGCGGTCGAGCGGGTTGGCCCGGTAGATCTCCTCGCCGACCTGCTCGCCGGCGGCCACGCGCGGGTCGAGCGACCAGTGGTCCGTCTCCCGGCGCAGCGACTGGCTGGTGCGCCCGTCGATGTTGACGGCCGTGAAGAACGCCAGGCGCCGCACCTTGTTCATGACGACGCTGAAGTGGTGGTACGGCAGGACGTACCGCGGTTCGCCCACCGCCTGCCGGTTGGTCGCCGCCAGCGCGGCGAGCGCGTCGGACAGCGCCGGCAGCGGCACGGTGTGCCCGGGCAGGAAGTCCGGGTCGTACCCCTCGCGGTTCGAGTAGTCGGGGTCGATCCGGACGGCCTCGGCGGCCGGTTCGGCGCGCAGCCGGATGTCGACGGGCAACGTCAGCGTGACCGCCTGCGCGGCGCCGTCGGGAACGGGCTGGGTGGGCGTGTCGCGCTCGGGCCGGGTGGAAAGCCGGTCGAAAAGGGCCTGCCGCGCCGGCGTGAACCGCTGCCCGCGCAGGAACTCCAGCAGCCGGCTGACCCGGATCCCTTCGTTGAGGAAACCGCCGTACTCCGCGTGTCCCTCGGCCGGGACGCTCGCGTGGTGCAGCGCCACGACCTCCCACTGGTCGTTGAACACCGGCGAGCCCGACGACCCGGGTTCGGTGTCGGTTTCGTAGTGCAGGAACTTCTCGAGGACGTCGACGATCCGGTTTTCCCGCAGCGCGACCTGCTTCTTGCCGCCGCGCGGGTGCTGGATGATGGTGACGAAGTCGCCGACGATCGCCTTGCCCTCGCTGCCGATCAGCCGGTTGAACCCGAACGGCCGCAGCTCGTCGGCGGACGCCTTGACGGCGACCAGCGCGAAGTCGAGCTCCTCGTCGGCGACGAAGAACCGGTCCGGGTCGAGTCCGAACGCGCGGACCGGCCGAGGCAGGCCGTCGACGCCGTCCTGGTAGTCGAACTCGATGACGCTCGACCCGGCCGTTGCGGCGTCCGGCAGCACGTGGTGGTTGGTGAGCAGCAGTTCCGGGGAGATCATCGAGCCGGTGCCGTAGCCGGTCAGGCGGCCGCGGCCGTCGCGGATGTTGACGCGGCCGATCGCGGCCGACGCCGTGACGCCGCCTTCGAGGTAGCCCACGCCGAGGAGGTCGTCGGTCAGGACGATCCGTTCGAGGATCACCCCGGCGTCCGCCATCGCCTTCGGATCGCCGGCGGCGATCGCCGCCGGGTTCACCGGCCGCACGTCGGGGTAGTAGCGGCCGAGCCGGTCGATCCGGGTGGCGACGCGGCTGGGCTCGTCGGCCTCGGCGATCCCGCCGGGCTTGCGCAGCAGGGCGATCTTCGCCCGTCGCGGCCCGGTCCGTTCCGCGGCGCGCGCGGCCGCGGCTCGCTCCTGTTCGGACTGGCGATCCGTCATCACGTCCACGATGCCTCCCCGGCAGCCGGAAACATCGCGTAAGTCGGGTTTTCCCGGAGCGCGTTACAGGATTTCCGGTGTGTCGCCGGGAATTGTTTTTCAAGCCACCGCGCGTCGTTTTCCCTTCCTGTCGGGAAATCGGGAAAATAACCGCCCGTCAGAAGGGGCGGCCGCGAACGGCTCGGAGTCGTCGACCGGGTGGTAGCCCAGTTGCTCGCCTTCTCGCAGCGAACATCGGCCCCGGGTGTTGGCCGACACGCCCCAGATGATCCGGAAACCCGGAGCCGCGGCGGTCAGGCACGCCTCGACCATCCGGCCCGCGTCGCCGGGGGACAACCACAAGCCCAGCGCGTGCCGGTCGACCGGCCGGGCGAAGCACGACCCGATCCGCACGCAGATCACGTCCAGCCCGAACCGGGAGTGGTGCAGGCTGCCCAGGGCCTCGACCGCCGCTTTGCTGACCCCGTAGAAGGTGTCCGGACGGGGCGGGCAGTCCGCGGGCACCGGCTTCCCGGCCGGCCAGAACCCGACGACGTGCACGCTCGACGCCAGGACCACCCGGCGCACCCCGGCGACGCGGGCGGCGTCCAGCACCGTGCGCGTGCCACCGACGTTCACTTCCATGAGCCGGTCCCAGGTGTCCTCGACGGCGATCCCGGCGAGGTGGAGCACCGCGTCCACTCCGCGGCACGCTTCGATCATCGTTTCGGCGTCGGCCACCGAGCCGGTCACCCACTCGCCCGGAAGCTCGTCGGCGCGCGCCACGTCCAGCAGCCGCAGCTGCCAGGCCGTCCGCAGCCGGGGGACGACGATGCGCCCCACCCGACCGGCCGCACCCGTCACCAGTACCCGCCCCACCTTCAGGAGCGTACCGGGAGCACGACCGCCGACGCGTGCGCCAAGTCGTGGTGGATCTCCTGGTCGGCGGCACGCAGGGTGGTCGCGGTGGCGTGCGGCTCGCCGGTGCCGGGATTGCGGGCGTAGCGCGGGAACGCGCCGCTCGACACCTGGACCCGGATGCGGTGCCCGCGCCGGAACCGGTGGGCCGTCGGCCACATCCGCACGGCGACGGCGGCCAGTTCGTCGGCCGAGGTCAGGCTGGTGAGGCCGTCGCAGACGTTGACCGAACGGCCGTCGGGGCCGACGTCGCAGAGCCGGACGAAGACGTCGGCGAAGGGCAGGCTGCTGCGGAACCAGATCTCCGCGCTCACCTCGCCGATGACTTCGACGTCTTCGTCGAGCACGGCCGTGGTGTAGGTGAGGACGTCGGCGCGGGCTTCCAGGGCCGCGTTGTCGACCCGCCCGGCGTCCGGGGCCATGCGCACGCCGCCGGCCGCGGGCGTCGGGTCGGCCGGGTCGTAGCGGTAGCCGCTGGACGCCGACTCGGCGGGTGCGTCCGTGGACAGTACGCCGCCGGACTGGAGGTGAAAGCGTTGCGGCGCATAGCCTTCCGGTGGCCAGGACGCGAAGTCCCGCCAGATTTCCTCGCCCATGACGAACAACCGGACCGGCGCGCGCTCGGGTGGCTCCTCGCCGCGGGCGTGCGCGAGCCCGAACTCCAGGGCCTCCCGGATCGTGAGGCCCGCGCCGGCGAGCAGGTCGGGCCGGCCGGCGTGGGTCCACGGCCCGACCGTCAGGCGGGGCCGCCGTCCCGCGTCCTGCAGGGTCCGGAAGTCGCGCAGCTGGCCGGGCAGGAAAATGTCGTACCAGCCGCCGAACGAGCTCACCGGCACGGTGACGTCCGCGACGCGCGGCCGGTGGTCGACAGCCGCCCACCGCGGGTGGTTCTCGTTGTGCGCGAGGACGTCCTGGATGTAGTCCGAGCGGTGGCCGATGGCGACGACGTCCGCTTGGGCGAGCGGGAGCGTGTTCAGCGCCTGCGCCAGCTTCTTCGCCTGACCGCGTTGCCGCAGCATCGCGAACCGGCGTTCCTGGACGGCGACCTGGACGCCCCAGCCGAACGGCGTCTCGAGCGAAAGCCCGTCCTCCCGCAGGAACTCGAGCGTCAGACCGGACTCGGTGACGTGCGGGATCATCGCCTTGACCTGCGGTGGCAGCCGATCGGCGACCGCCCACTGGACGAAGCCGAGGTAGCTGGGGCCGAGGAGCACCATCGCGTCGCCGAACCAGGGCTGCCGCACGACCCAGTCCAGCGTCGCGAGGCCGTCTTCGCGCTCCTGCCGCAGCGGGTCGAAGACACCGCCGGAGCCGAAGCCGCCGCGGGTGCTCTGGATCAGCACCTGGAAGCCGCGTTCGGCCAGCGGCCGGGCGAAGAGCGCGCCGAACGCGCCCTTCCGGCCGTAGGGACTGCGGACCAGCGCCGTGGGCAGGCCGTCCCCGCCCGCGCGCGGCGCCCACCGGTCGGCGAGCAGCTCGGCGCCGTCGGGCATCGGGACGCGCAGGTCGCGCTGGACGAGCAGGCGCCGGGTCGCCGGGGCGGGCAGCTTCAGCAGGCGTTCGAAGAGACGGCTGATCACCGGCCGGCCTCCTTCGTGATCATCGAGGTGACGACCGACCGGATCCGCATGAGCCGGTCGGTGAAGCCGTCGGGGTCGAGGGGGTCCGGTCCGTCGGTGACCCAGGCGTTGACGACCGCGCCGACCCCGCCGGTCAGGAACGTGGCCAGGTCCTCGATCTCCGGCGCGCCGAGCCGGTCGCGGAGCGCGTGACCGAGGTGATGCCGGTTGAGCGGGAGGAACACGCTGGTCAGCGCCTCGGTGAAGGCGAACGCGGACGCTCCGGTCAGCAGGGCGCGGTAGAAGCGCCGGTGCGCGGCGAAGTGGCGGGCCAGGGCCAGGAGCGACGTGCGTTCGTCGTCGGGGAGCTCGGTGAGCAGCTCGCGCCGGACCAGGTCCTGCGCGGCTTCGAGGAGGAGCGAGTCGCGGTCGCCGAACTGCTGGTAGAGCACTTGCCGGCTGACATCCGCCGCTTCGGCGATCTCGGAGACCGCGACGGCGGTCGAATCCCGTTCGGAGACGAGTTCGACGGCGGCTCGCATCAACGCGGCGCGCGACCGGCGCACCCGCCGGTCCTTGACGGGGGCTTCGGTCGTCCAGTCGGAGCGCATGGCTCCGATAATGGACAGTTGTCAAGAAAATGGCAAGTGTTGTGTAACAGCCTCCGGGAGGTCGAACAGCGGGAAGAGCGCCGGATCGAGGAAGGTGTACAGGGCGGTGACGCGCCCGGCCGCGGTCGTCAATGCGTGGATCGCGAACGCGTGGTGGCCCTCGGCGTCGCGCCGGTACTGCGCCAGCCCGATGCCGCCGTTGACGTCCACGGGCACGAGGAGCGCGCCCTCGCACGCGGCGCGGCGCGAGTGGAACCAAGCTGCGATCGACGCGGTTCCGCGCAGGGTGATGTCGTACGGCGGCATCGAAAGCGTCGCTTCGTCGTGCAGCAACGCCACCAGAGCGTCGATGTCGAACCGCTCGAAGGCGTCGACGTACCGGGCGAGCAGCGCGCGGTCGTCGCCGGACAGCGGAGCCGGGTCCGGTGCGGGCAGCGCGGCGCGGGCCCGCTTGAGCACCGCGTTGACCGCGTCTTCCGTCGTGTCGAGGAGCTTCGCGACCTCCTTCGCCCGCCACCGCAGCACGTCCCGCAACAGCAGCACCGCGCGCTGGCGCGGCGAAAGCACCTGCAAAGCGGCGACGAAGGCGAGCCGGACCGTCTCGCGGTCCACCGCCACCTGCGCGGGGTCCAGGACCCAGCGGTCCGGGACGGGCTCGACCCAGGTCTCCCGGGGGCGAGCCGGCCCCAGCTCGTCGGTGACGTTCGTGGGCAGCACCCGGCGTCGCGCGTCCTTCAGCGCATCGAGGCACACGTGCGTCGCGATGGTGAACAGCCACGTCCGCAGCGCCGCCCGGCCGTCGAACCGGTCGAGGCCGCGCCAGGCGCGCACCAAGGTCTCCTGCACGGCGTCGTCGGCGTCGAAGGCCGACCCCAGCATCCGGTAGCAGTACCCGGCGAGCTCCTGGCGCAACGGGCCGAGCTGCTCCTCGAACGCGGCCCGGCCCGGCATGGTCGTCAGCATGTCACGCCGGCTGCCAGCCGGAGGCCCACAAGTGGGACGGCGGGGCCTCGCCGCGGAACCTCGCCGCGTGCCGGCGGGCGAACTCGGCGAAGGTCGTCGGCCGGACGCCGAACCTCTCGTGCGTATTGAGGTCCACTCGGGACTCTTCGGCGCCGGTCCGCCGCTCGGCGAACAGCTCGTCCATCGCGTCGGCGAAGAACGCGGGGATCCCGGCGGCGAGCAGTTCTTGCCGCTTGGCGGCCGGGTCGGCGTCGACGTAGCGGACCGGCCGGCCGGTGACCTCGGCGAGCTGCCCGGCGACCTCGGTCATCGTCAGTGCCTCGGGCCCGGTCAGCTCGTACCGGCCACTCTCCTCGCCTTCGCCGCGCAGCACGGCGACCGCGACCCGCGCGAGGTCGCCGACGTCGACCGGTGCGAGCTTCGCGTCACCCATCGGCAGGTTCAGGACGCCGTCGCGGAGCATCGACGGCACCTCCCGGAAGTACACCGGCATGAACTGGCTCGGCCGCAGCACCGAGTACGCGAGCCCGGAGTCCGCGAGGTAACCCTCGATTTCGGCGTGCATCCGCGCGAACCGGAACGCCGAACCGCGCCGGCACCCCCGGCCGGACATCTTCACGACGTGCCCCACGCCGGCGTGCTTCGCGGCGTCGATGAAGGCGTGTTGCGTCTCGACCAGCCGCTGGTCGGCCGAGGAGATCAGCAGGGCCCGCTCGACGCCCGCGAAGACGGCCGGTGGCGGGTCGAGCAGGTCGCCGGTCACCACTTCGACGCCGTCCGGGAACCCGGCGGCTTTCGCGGGGTCCCGGACCAGTGCGCGCACCGGCAGTCCTTCGGCCACGCACGCGCGGAGTACCGCGGATCCGGTCAGCCCGGTCGCCCCTGTCAGCAAGATCATGTGCCGTCCTTTCGTGTCACCTGGTTGGACTGCCGGGGCGCGCGAAACTGGTCGTGCGAGCATGCAGCCATGTCTTCGACGATGCGGGCCTTCGTGCTCACCGGGCCGCGCCGAGGGGCCGTCCAGGAGGTCCCGGTGCCCCGCCCGGAGTCCGGCGAAGTCGTCGTCGACGTCGAACGAGCCGGGGTCTGCGGCACCGACGTCGAGTTCTTCACCGGCGAGATGGCCTACCTGCACCAGGGGCACTCCGCCTACCCGATGCGGCTGGGACACGAGTGGGCGGGCACGGTTTCCGCCGTGGGGGCGGGCGTCGACTCCGGGTGGCTCGGGAGGCGGGTCATGGGCGACACGATGCTCGGCGACCAGACGTGCCGCCGCTGCGCGAGGGGCCACCAGCACACCTGCGAGAACCGCCAGGAAGTCGGGATCCGCGGCGACCGGCCCGGCGCGCTGGCCGAACGGCTCGCCGTCCCCGCGTGGTCACTCCACGCGCTGCCCGACGAGGTCGACGCGGTGCTCGGCGCGCTCGTCGAACCGGGCGGCAACGCGTTGCGCGCGGCGCGTGCCGCGGGCGCCTGCGACCGGGCACTCGTCTTCGGCCCGGGCACGATCGGACTGCTGACCGCGATGTTCCTGCGGGCCGCGGGGACCGAGGTCCACCTGATGGGCGTGGACGACGGCAGCTTCGCCCGCGGCCTCGGCTTCGAGCACGTCTGGACCCGCGAGACGCTGCCGGACCTGCCCTTCGACGCGGTCGTGGACGCCACCGGCGCCGCGGACCTGCCCGCGCTGGCCGTGGACCTCGTGGAGCCGGCCGGCCGGGTCGTCTACATCGGACTGTCCGGCCGCCCCAGCCCGCTCGACACCCGCGCGCTGGTGCTCAAGGACGTCACGGCGGTCGGGGTTCTTTCGGCGTCCCCGGGTCTGGCCGAGACGATCGCCGCGTACGGCAGCGGGGCCGTCGACCCGCGGCCGCTCGTCGCCGCGACGGTCGGGCTCGACGACGTGGGTGCGGTGCTGGCGGGGGAGTGGCGAGCGGGGCCGGGGCCGAAGATCCACGTCGACCCGCGGCGCTAGCGGGGCGACGCCAGGGTGGTCGGGCGGCTGCGGCCGCGCAGGGTGACGTCCTCGGTCGCCTGCCACCGAGCCGCTTCCGCCGGCTCGGCGGCCTCGACCGCCGTCCACGACGCCAGCAGCCGGCCCGGCGCGTTCTTCGCCAGCTCGGTCAGCCGGGCGGCTTCGTTGACCGGGTCGCCGATCACCGTGTACTCGAACCGGCGCGGGTCGCCGACGTTGCCCGCCACCGCGTCGCCCGTCGCGACCCCGATACCGGCCGGCCCGTCCGGGACCTCTTCGGCGAGGCGGCCGGCGATCGCGCGACCGGCCGCCAGCGCGCACGTCGCGTGGTCCCCGAGCGGCGCCGGCGCGCCGAAGACCGCCAGCGCGGCGTCGCCGACGAACTTGTTGACCAGCCCGTGGTGCCGGTCGACCTCGTCGACCACCACCGCGAAGAACCGGTTGAGCAGGCCGACGACCTCTTCGGGCGGGCGGCTCGCGGCCAGCGCCGTCGAGCCGACCAGGTCGACGAACAGCACCGAGACCGTGCGCACCGTGCCGCCGAGCTCGGTGCCGTCCTCGGACGTGCGCATGGCTTCGACGGCGACCTCGTGGCCGACGTGCCTGCCGAAGAGGTCGCGCATCCGTTCCCGCTCGGCCAGCCCGGCCGCCATGTCGTTGAACCCGGCCTGCAGCAGGCCCAGCTCGGTGCCGTCGTAGACCGGGATCTCGACGGCGAAGTCGCCGGCCCGGACCCGGCCCAGCGCGTCGCGGACCGACGTGATCGGGTTGACGACCGCGCGGGCGGTGAACACGGTGACCAGTAGGCCGAAGCAGAGCACGACCAGGCCGAGCGCGATCACCGACACCGCGAGCTTCGTCGTCGAGACGTCGCCGCGCACCCAGGCCAGTACCGCCGTGACGACCAGCCCGGCCACCGGCACCCCGGTGCCCAGGCACCAGAACAGCAGCATCCGCAAATTGACGCCGCCGCTGAGCGGGCGCGGCGGCGCGGTCCCGTCGAGGGCGCGCGCCGCGTACGGGCGCAGAGCGAACTCGCCGAAGAGGTAGGCGATCGCGCAGACCACGACGCTCGCGAACGCGACGACGAGGAAGACGGTCAGCGCGACGGCGGGTTGCCGGAGCACGGCCAGCGCGGCGAACACCACGGTCGCGACGCCCCACAGGACGGCCTGCATGAGCGTGAGGCGCAGGGGGACGCGCAGGCTGGCGACGCGTTCGGCGTCGGTCGGGCGGCGCCCTTCGGCGGCCCAGCGCAAGGTCCGTAGCGCTCCGCGAGTACCCCAAAGCGTGCCGACGACGACCGCCGACACGACGTAGCCCGGCACCGCGACCGCCATGACCCGCACGAGGTCACCGGACATGCCCGGGGCCGGTATCAGCAGTGCCGCGAGCCCGACGACCACCAGCGCGCCGATGACGTTCGTGGCGATCAGGGTGGCGGTGAGCAGGCGCTGGACCCGCCTGCGCAGTACGGTGACGTCCTGGTCGAGGGGGCCGAGCAGCCCGGAGCCGAACGGCCCGGACCGGGCGGGGGTGTCGCTTTTCGAGTGCACCGGTTCCTGCCGTTCGACGCCATTGAGTGAACGAATGTACACCGAGTCGACGACGGCTCGCGAGCCGGTCTGACGGCGAGTTTCGCGGTCGCCGAGGCGACGGGTGTGCACCGGACCGAGTATATGTTACGGTTGGTAACAGTGAACTCCGGTAACACCTGTCGAGGAGGTCGGCGATGACCAGTATCAGCGAACGCGAAGCGGCGACTGCAGCGTCTTCGGACCGCGAGACCACCGCGCGCCGGCTGCTGGACTCGTCGGAGCAGCTCTCGTACGACCCCGTCAAGGAGGTCGACTGGGAGACGCCGCTGGACACGGACTACCACGGCGCGAGCCCCGAGTGGAGCACGCTCTACGGCACGTCCTACTGGGCTGAGATGACGCCGGAACAGCAGCGCGAGCTGACCCGCCAGGAGGCGGCGTCGGTGGCCAGCACCGGCATCTGGTTCGAGATGATCCTGCAGCAGATGATCCTGCGGGACTTCTACGCCAAGGACCCGACCGACCCCGCGTTCCAGTGGGCGCTGACGGAGATCGCCGACGAATGCCGGCACTCGATCATGTTCGCCCGTGGCGCCGCCAAGCTGCGCGCGCCCGCGTACCGGCCGCGCCGGTTCGTCGTCGAGGCGGGCCGGATCTTCAAGGCGACCGCCACCGGCGAAGCGGCGTACGCGGCGATCCTCGTGGCCGAAGAGGTCCTCGACGTGATGCAGCGCGACTGGATGCGCGACGAGCGCGTCGTCCCGTTCGTCCGGACCATCAACAACATCCACGTCGTCGAAGAGTCGCGCCACATGAAGTTCGCGCGCGAGGAAACCCGCCAGCGGCTCGAAGGCGCCGGCTGGGTGCGGCGACAGGTCAACGCGCTGGTCGTCGCGATCGCGTCCTACGTCATCGTCGGCAGCATGGTGAACGGCAAGGTCTACGAGAACGCCGGGCTCGACGGCAAGCGCGCGCGGCGCGAAGCGAAGGCCAACGAGCACCACAAGTCGATGCTGCGCTCGAGCTGCTCCGGGCTGATGGAGTTCCTGCACTCCGCCGGGCTGCTCACCAAGCCGTCGCTGTATTTCTACAAGCGGGCGAACCTGATCTGAGATGGCGTTCGCGATCACCCAGACCTGCTGCGCCGACGCGTCCTGCGTGTCGGTCTGCCCGGTCAACTGCATCCACCCCACGCCGGACGAGCCGGATTTCGGGACGACCGACATGCTCTACGTCGACCCGGCGACCTGCATCGATTGCGGCGCCTGCGCCGACGCCTGCCCGGTCGACGCGATCTTCCCGGCCGGCGACCTGACCGGGCCGCTGAAGGTCTACGAGGAGATCAACGCGGAGTACTACGCGGGCCGGGACATCCTCGCCGAGGCAACGGTCGCCCCGAACTTCCACCGCTGGTCCCCGCCGGAGTTCGGCCGTGTCCTGCCGAGCGACTTCGCGGCGTTGGACGTCGCGGTCGTCGGCACGGGCCCGGCCGGCATGTACGCGGTCGAGGACCTGTTGCTGCACACCGGATCCCGGGTCACCTTGATCGACCGGCTGGCGACGGCCGGCGGCCTGATCCGCTACGGCGTCGCGCCCGACCACCCGTCGACGAAGAAGATCGGCGAGACGTTCGCGCGCTTCCACGACCACCCGCGGCTCAGGTTGCGCCTCGGCGTCGAGGCCGGTCCCGAACTGGCCGCTCGCCACGACGCGGTGATCTACGCGGTCGGGGCCACGGAGGCCCGGCGCCTCGGTGTCCCCGGTGAGGACCTGCCCGGCAGCCTCCCGGCCGCCGCGGTGGTCGGCTGGTACAACGGCCACCCGGACGCGGCGCCCGTCGACCTTTCTGCCGAGCGCGTCGTCGTGGTGGGCACCGGCAACGTCGCCCTCGACATCGCCCGGATCCTCACGGCGGACCCGGGGTCCCTGGCCGGCACCTCCCTCGCGCCGGCGGCCTTGGCCCGGCTGCGGTCGAGCAAGGTGCGGGAGGTGGTGGTGCTGGCCCGGCGCGGCCCCGAGGACGCCGCGTACACACGGCCGGAACTGTTGGAGCTGGCGGCCCGGGGCAACCTCGTCGTGGACGCGCACGACCCGCGCATCGGCGCGGCGATCGACGGCGGGGACGAGAAAGCTGCTCTGTTGCGAGGCCTGCCGCGAGAGGTGGTGGAGTGGTCCGCGCCGCCCCCGGACGGCCGGCGGGTCGTGCTGCGCTTCCACTCTTCGCCGGTCGCCTTCACCGGCGACACCGAGATCCGCGGCGTCCGCGCGACGGGCCCGGCGGGCGAGGTCGAGATCCCGGCGGGTCGCGTCGTGCGGGCCGCGGGCTTCCGCGGTGCGCCGGTGCCGGGCCTGCCGTTCGATCCCGGCACCGGGACGGTCCCGAACACGGCCGGCCGCGTCGAGCCGGGCACGTATGTGGCCGGCTGGATCAAGCGCGGGCCGTCGGGCGGAATCGGGGCGAACAAGGCGTGCGCCCGCGAGACGGTCGGGTCGCTGCTGGAGGACGCGATCGCCGGCCGGCTCCGAATCCGGCGGCGCGCACGCATCTTCGGCCGGGCACCGGCGGTTCGCCAAAGGTCTTGAATGAGTCATTCAGGACCTCCCGAGCCCTGAATGACTCATTCAAGACAACCGGGGCGGCGGCCGGTCAGCGGGCGGTGGGTGCGTGGCTCGTGTGGGTGAACTCCACTGTGGACAGCATCGACTCGTCCGTCCTCGAGCGCTTGCGGCCGAAGACCAGGACCTTCGCCGGCTCGACCGCGAACACCACCGCGTCGTGCCCGCCCTGCCGGAACGTGTCCTCCGTCGCCGAGTAAACCCAGCTGCCGTCCCACTTGGCCAGCCACGCTTCGGCGAGCTGTTCCAGCTTGGCTCGGCCGGTGACGCGCCGGGCGACGCCTTCGACCACCACGTCCAGGGCGTCGTCCCACGAGTCGCGGCCCGTGGTCAGCACCACGTTCGGGTTCGCCGTGAGGTTGAGGTACTTCTGCTCGGTCTCGCCGGTCGCGAAGTGCAGCGCGCCGTCGAGCCAGATCGCGACCAGCGGGGTCACGTGCGGCCGGCCGTCGGCGCGGACCGTCGTGAGCCAGCTGATCTGCGCCGCTTCCAGGGCTTTCACCGTCTCGGCCCAGTCGGTGGCCGAGGTGCCGGGGTCGCTGAACCGTTCGTCGAGCCGGGTTTCCATCGTCACTCCGTTCGTCGGTCGCGAAAGGGTGCCGCGGCCTCGAGACGCTCGGCGACCGTCGGGCCATCCGGCGCCTTTCCGCGGCGGGTTCCGAGGTGGGCTTCGCGCAGTTCGTCCATGAAGGCCTCCCACAGCGGGGGACCGCCGGCGGTGAGCACCTCGGCGCGAGCCGCGTACTCGTCGGCGACGGGCAGGTGCCGGACGCCCCACGCGCTGAGCTGCGCGAGCACCGGCACCAGGTCGATCGCCCGCTCGGTCAGGCTGTAGGTGACCTTCTGCTTGTGCGACGGATCGCCGGCGCGAGTCAGCAGGCCGTGCTCGACGAGCACCGCCAGCCGATCGGCCAGCACGTTCGACGAGATCCGCTCCTCACCGCCGAGCAGCTCGCGAAAGTGCCGCGCCCCGCCGAAGACGACGTCACGCAGGACGAGCAGCGTCCACCGGTCGCCGAAGATCTCGAGCGACAGGTTGATCGGACACCCCGACCGCGCTTCCCGCACTGCTCCCACCTCGCAACTGGTTGCATGACAAGAGCAGTATTACCCCAAGGCGACCGGTTGTAAACCGAGAGCGGTCATCCGGCGAGCCGGTGCAGGACGGCGGCAGCCAGCGCGGTCCGTTCGAGCATCCCCTCCACGCTGATGTGCTCGTGCCGCGCGTGCGCGCCGTCGCCGACCGCGCCGAAGCCGTCCAGGACCGGGTGGCCCAGCGCGGCCACGAAGTTGCCGTCACTGGCGCCGCCGACCGAACATTCCCGCAGCGTGACGCCCAGTTCCGCGGCCTCGTCGCGGGCCAGCTCGTACAGCCGCACGATCGCCTCCGAGCGTTCCATCACCGGCCGGTTCCAGCCGCCGGTCACCTCGACCGTCGCGCGGGAGTCGTGCGCGCTCAAAGCCGTGAGGCCCGCGTCGATGCGGGCCGCCTCGGCGGCGCTGGACACGCGGACGTCGATCTCGCCCGATGCCGCGCCCGCGATCACGTTCTGCCGGGTGCCGCCGGCGATCACGCCGACGTTCACCGTGGTGCCGGCGTCGGGATCGGACAGCCCGTGCAGCGCGAGCACCGCCCGCGCCAGCTCGTCGATCGCACTCGCGCCCTTGGTCGGGTCGAGGCCGGCGTGCGCCTCGACGCCCGTCGTGCGCACCCGGAACAGGCCGACACCCTTGCGCGCGGTCTTCACCGCGCCGTCGGCGCTCGCCTCGAACACCAGCGTCGCGCGCGTCCCCGCGGCGGCCTCCTCGATCACCGGGCGCGACGCCGGGCTGCCGATCTCCTCGTCGCCGTTGAGGACCAGCCGCACCGCCGGGCGCGGCAGCCCGGCCGCGTCGAGCGCGCGCAGCGCCCACACCGCGTGCACCAGCCCCGACTTCATGTCGAAGATCCCCGGCCCGGTCGCGCGGTCACCGTCCACAGTGAACGGCCACGCGGCGAGCGTCCCGAGCGGCCATACGGTGTCGTAGTGGCACAACAGGAGCACCGGCTCGCCGGCGCCGGGGAAGTCGTAGATCTTGATGTCACCGTACCGCCCGCCGTCGACGTCCCGGACGTTCTCCGGAGATCCCAAGCGTTCGCGCAGCCAGCCGTCCACCCAGGACAGTCCGCGGTCCAAAGCGGACTTTTCGTCGCTGGGCGTCTCGATGCCGACGTAGGTCGCGACGTCGGCCAGGAGGTCGTCGCGGTGCGTGCGCACCCACTCGTGCAGTTCGCGGATCACAGCGCTCGCTCCAGTTCGGTCAGGTGGTCTTCGGACATCGTGGCGGCGCCGGTCTCGACGTCGCGCAGCCGGGTCAGCATCGCCCGCAGCAGAGGGACGTCCGCCGCCGCGAGCACCGGCGCGTAGTGGTGGTGCACCTCGACCGGGCGGTGCCGGACGGCGATGTCGCGCCAGATGCCGCTGCGATCCTTGGGCTGGGTCCGCAACCACGCGACCAGTCGGTCGGTGGCCGCCTCGCGCCCGGCCGCGCCCGGCAGGTAGGCCGCCGGGTCGAACTGGTCGAACGGCTCGAGCGTGCGGTCGCCGGCCGCGGCGAAGACCTCGGCCGTGAGCGCATACATCAGCGGCCGGTGGCGGTCGATCAGGTCGGCCATCGGCGCGTCCGCCAGCGCTGTCGTCGTGAGCATCGCGCCGAAACCGAGCTTCGCCCACAGGTAGCCCTCGACATTGGCAGTCGCTTTCGCCGGGCCCCACGCCTGCAGGTCCGCGACGACCTCCTCTACGCGGTCGCTGATCCGGCCGTCCGGCTCGCCGACGACCAGCGCGCCGAGTCCGCCGTCCCGCACCACGCCGGGCTCGACGACGTCGGCGAACAGGTTCACGAACGCTCCGACCGTCCTTTCCGGACCGACGTGCGACGCGATCAGCGCCTCGTTGAGACCGTTCTGCAGCGAGACGACGAAGCCGTCGGACGCGAGCCTTGGGGTCAGCCACGGCAGCACGGTTTCGGTGGCCTGGGCCTTGACGGCCAGCAGCACCCGGCCGAACGTCGGCGGGGCTTCGTCGGGGAGGAAGGCCGGCAGCTCCACGGTCTCGTCGCCACCGGGACGGCACAGGGTGAGACCGCGGTTCGCGATCGCGGCCACGTGCGCCGGGTCGGTGTCCACGATGGACACCGGGTGCCCGGCCCGCGCGAGGTGGAACGCGAGCGTCCCGCCGATCGCGCCGCCGCCGACCACGGTGTACGAGCGCCGGTCAGACATGCAGGTCCTTTCCTTGTTGGACAGTTGTCCCCGCGCCGGCCCAGTGCAGCGGCAGCCCGGCCGCGCCCGCGGTCGAACCGCCGTCGACGCGCAGGACGGCGCCGGAGATCCAGCCGGCCTCGGGACCGGCGAGCCAGAACACCGCGTCGGCGATCTCGCGCGGCTCGCCGCGCCGGCCGAGGGGGTTCACCGACACCGCCGCCGCGTACGCCTCGGTGACCGGGTTGGCGTCGCTGTCGACGGTGACGAAGCCCGGGCTCACGGCGTTCACGCGGATGCCGTGCGGGCCCAGCTCCACCGCGCAGGCCTTGGTGACCATCTCCAGCGCGGCCTTCGACGTCGCGTAGTGCCCGGCGCCGGGGCGCGCCCGGGTGGCCGCGCCGGACGAGATGTTGACGACCGCGCCGGTGGTTCCCTTGTCCACATGAGACCGTCCGAACGCGACGGTCGTCAGCAGTGCGGCCCGGACGTTGACGTCCTGCACGCGGTCCCAGATCGCCGCGGTCATGTCGAGCAGGGGAGTGGCCGGGTAGATCCCGGCGGCGTTGACCAGGACGTCGACCGGACCCGCCTGGTCGACGAGCCCTTCGGCGTACTCCGCGTCGGCGAGGTCTCCGGGCAGCTCGAGGACTTCGGTGGACAGTCGGGCGGCCACTGTGGACAGTTCCGCCGCGCGGAGATCGGACAGGACGAGGCGGTCTCCCGCGGCGGCGAACCGGGCCGCGATCGCGGCGCCGATGCCGCCGCCGGCCCCGGTGACGAGCACGGTGCGCACTACAGCTCCTTCCCCTTCGTCTCGGGCATGGTGAGGTAGACCGCGACGCCGATGAGCGCGGCGGCCGCGACGTAGATCCACACCAGGTCGCCGAGGTGGTTCGCGTTGAGCCAGGTCGTGACGTACGGCGCGGTCCCCCCGAAGATCGCCACGGCGAGCGCGTACGGCAGGCCGATGCCGGTGGTGCGGACCTCCGGCGGGAACTGCTCGGCCATGATCACCGCGCAGTTGGCCGAGTACCCGACGATCAGGACCAGCCCGATCAGCTCGATGGCGAACACGCTCCAGAAGCTGTTGCCCAGGAAGTGGAACGCGGGCCAGGCGAAGACCACGAATCCGCCGGCGAACATCGTCATCGTCGGTTTGCGCCCGAGCCGGTCGGACAGCAGGCCGCCGAAGGGCAGCAGCAGGATGAACACGACCATGGCGAGGGTGTTGGCCAGCAGTGCCGTCTTGAGCGGGATGCCGGTGGTCAGGTGGGCGTAGGCCGGCATGTAGGAGACCCACACGTAGTAGATCAGCGTTCCCGCGATGGTCACGCCGGCGACGCGCAGCGCCGCGCCCGGGTGGTCGCGCAGCATCGCGACCACCGGGTTGCGCCGCGGCTTCGCGGCGATCTTGGTGAACGCCTCGGTTTCGTGCACCGAAACCCGCAGCCACAGTCCGACCAGGCCGAGCAGCCCGGCGAGGCCGAACGCGAGCCGCCAGCCCCAGCCGCGCAGGTCGGCGTCGGACAGCGTCGAGTTGAGGATCGTGCCCATCAGCGCGGCGAGCAGGGAACCGAGGCCGACCGAGACCTGCTGCCACGAACCGGCGAACGCCCGGCGGCCCGGCGCGGCGGACTCGATGAGGAACGCCGACGACGACCCGAACTCCCCGCCCGCGGAGAAGCCCTGGACGAGCCGGGCCAGCAGCAGCACGATCGGGGCCAGCACGCCGATCGCGGTGTACGTCGGGCACAGCGCGATGACGATCGACGCCCCGGCCATCAGCGAGATGGTGAGCGTCAGGCCCTTCTTGCGGCCGTTCCGGTCGGCGTACGCGCCGAGCACCGCGCCGCCGATCGGCCGCATGACGAACCCGACGGCGAAGACGGCCAAAGTGGACAGCAGCGCCGTGGTTTCGTTACCACCGGCGAAGAACTGACCGGCGAAGACCGGGGCGAACGTGGCGTAGACGGCCCAGTCCACCCATTCGACGGTGTTGCCGACGGCGCCGGCGACGATCGCCTTGCGCTGTTGCGCCGTCAAGCGGTGGCTGACGACGGTGTCCACAGTGGTCATGACTGCTCCCGCAGGACGTGGCCGACGATCTGGGCGTGCGTGGCGAACCAGACGCCGTCGTGACCGGTGATGTGGTCGAGGAGCTCGGCCAGGATCGCGATGCGCGAGCGGTGGCCGATGATGTGCGGGTGCATGGTGAGCTGGAAGATGCCGCCGTCGGCGAGGGCGGCGTCGAACTCGTCGCGCCAGATCGACAGGACGCCGCGCGGCGGGGTGTAGGGCCGCAGCGAGGCGAACCGGTCCATCATGAAGTACGGCGCGTCGTCGCGAATCCATTCGACCGGCAGCTCGACGATGCCGGTGGGTTCACCGTTCTCGATCAGCTCGTAGCAGTCGTCATCGGCCATCAGCGACGAGTCGTACTTGAGGCCCAGCTCCCGCGTGATGGCGAGGGTGTGCGCGGAGAAGTCCCACGACGGCGTCCGGATGCCGACCGGCCGGGTGCCCGCGAGGCGCTCCAGGACGTCGGCCGCGCGGAGGGCGAGGTCGCGTTCTTCGGTCTCGGTGAGCGCCGTGTTGCGTTCGTGGATCCAGCCGTGCAGCGCGACTTCGTGTCCCGCGTCCACATAGGACTTGACTTCGCCGTCGTGCAGCAGCGCTGAAACGGCGGGCATGAAGAAGGAGGCGGGCGCGTTGTGCTGCTGCAGGAGCTTCAGGATGCGCGGCACGCCGACGCGGGCACCGTACTCTCCCTGGGCCATCTTGCCGGGCAGGACGTCGCCGTCGCGCAGGGCGGGCGTCTCGTGGTCGGAGTCGAAGGACAGGGCCACGGCGACCTTCGCGCCGCCGGGCCACGACGCGGGGCGCAGTGCGCGCCCGGCGCGGACGTGCTCGACGTGTCCGCGCCACGTCTTTTCGTCCCACTGCCACGGTTGGTCGGTCATGCGTCCTCCAAGCTGGCGGCGGGCGTCGGGGCCCACGCGCGCTTGAGCGTCGAAACCTGCAGGGTCACGTCGGCCTCCCGGAGCCCGGGCAGTGCGCCGACGACGTCGGTGGTGTGGCGGTAGAGCTCCCCGTAGTGGCGCAGCACGATCTGGCCGACGAGGTTGAAGCGGCCGGTCGTGGCGCTGAGGTACTTCGTGCCGGGGTGGGCGGCGAGCTGCTGCCCCGCGCGGTCGAGCTCGCCGGGGACGACCGAGAGCCAGAGCATGAACTCGAGCGCGTAGCCGAACATGGCGGGCTCGGCGAGGGTCCGGAACCGCAGGCAGCCTCGGCGCACCAGTGAATCGACGCGACGGGCCACAGTGGACTCGCTGGTTCCGACCTGTTTGGACACTTCCTTGAACGGCAGCCGGCCGTCTTCGCCGAGAGCGGCGCAGATGGCGAGGTCGAGTTCGTCGAGCTGCTCGGGTGGGCGTTCCCAGTGCTGTTCCTCGAACGGCCGGACGTCGCCGCCGCGCAGCTCTTTCGCCGCGTCGGAGGTGAGCTCGCCGGAGTCCCAGTCGTGGTTGGAGGTGAAGGTGCGCATGACGGCGAAGGTCTCGGCGTCCCGGATGGCCTGGGCGGCGGGGAAGCCGTTTTCCTGCAGGCTCGCGATGTCGGCGTAGGAGGGCAGGACGAACTCGGCGGAGCAGTCGGCGCTCCCGGCGAGCACGGTGGCGTACCGGACATCGGGCCGCGCGGCGAGGGCCTCGGCGACGGCGGCGGCGGTGCCGGGGCGGCACTTCAGCCGGGCGATGACCGGGACGCCGAGACCGCACCGGAGCACGTCGACGACGCCGATGACCCTCAGCCGGCCGCTTTCGGTGAGTTTCTCGGCGCGCCGGAGGACGGTGGACTCGCTGGCGCCGACATGGCGGGCGACGGCGCCCCAGGACGCCCGGCCGTTGAGCTGGAGGGCCGCGACGATACGGCGGTCCAGCTCGGTCGCTTTGCCTTCGTTCTGCACAAGAGGCATCCTGAATGCAGGAAAACGTCAAGTCAAGGGGTAGTGGTGCGTGAAAGCTGCAAAGTGACTCGCTCGCGGCTGCGGGGCGGTGGGTGGGCGGCGCTGTCCCAATGTGGCGTTGGGGGCGTGGGACGCACCGAATGCCACATTGGGTGCGTGGGACGCACCCAACGCCACATTGGGTCGCTGGCGGGGAGGGCGGCGCGGATCATGCGCCCCAATGCGGCCTTGGTTGCGTTGAACGCACCGAAGGCCGCCTTGGGTGCGTTGAGCGCACCGAAGGCCGCCTTGGGGCGCTTGGGTCAGTCGATCGGGAGCACCGGCGTGGAAGCCGCGAAGGCGTCTGCCGCGGCCAGGTCGAACTCGCCGTGGTCGCTGCCCAGCCCTTGCGCCACCAGTCCCGCCGCCGCGCACCCGAGCACAGCCGCCTCGCGAAGGGGGCGACCCAGACCGACTCCCCGCAAGAACCCCGCCGAGAACGCGTCGCCGCAGCCTGTCGTGTCGACCACCGGCACCTCGAACGCCGGCACCGCGAACGCTTCGGAAGCGGTCACCACCAGCGCCCCCAGAGCGCCTCGCGTGACCGCCACGCACCCGACACCCTGTGCGAGCAACGCGCGAGCGCCGTCCTCCAGCGAAACCGCGCCCGTCAAGCCCAGCACCTGCTCCTCGTTCGGCAGCAGGTAGTCCAAAGAGGACAAGGCCGGCGCGATCCACGCCTGCACCCCGGGATCACCCGGCGCCAGCAAGTCGGCCGACGTCACGACACCGGCGGCCCGAGCCGGCGCCAGGATCGAAGCCGCCGCGGCGCCGCCCATCAGCTCCGGCCCGCCGAGGTGCAGGTGAGTTGCGCGGGCAAACGCCGAAACTGCGGCCTCGGAAGGCTCGTAACCCAGGTTCGCGCCCGGCACGTGGAACGCGGGCCGGCTGCCGTCGGGGCGGATCGGGAGCACCGATGCCGACGTCTGCACGCCGGAGCGTCGCAGCACCAGCGACGTGTCGATACCGTACCGCGCGAGCATCGACAGCAGCAGGTCGCCGATGGGGTCGTCGCCGACCGCGCCCGCCGAACGGACTGAGGCGCCGAGCTTGGCCAGCGTCACCGCCGTGCCCGCGGCCGTCCCCGCCGGGCCGAAGCGGATCTGCTCCACCAGCGCCGCGCCCTGGCCCTCCGGGATGGCCTCGACCGGCCGGACCTGCACGTCGAACACGTGCGCGCCCAGTGTCACGACGGTCTGCGTCATCAGTCCTCGATCCGCCGGGGCCGGCCGTACCCACTCCGCACGGCCGCGGTCACGACGGCTTCCTGCTGCAGGTCGTCCAGCGCCCGAGGCGCGCCGAGTGCCGCCGCCCGGACGTACAGGCCGCACGCCCACTCCAGCAGCAGGGCGTTGTCCATCGCCGCGTCGAGGGTCGGGCCGTGGGCGATCGCGCCGTGGTTGGCCAGCAGCGCCGCGGCCTTGCCGTCGAGCGCCGCGAGCGTGCCCGCGGCCAGCTCCGCGGACCCGAACACGGCGAACGGCGCGACCCGGACCGCGCCGCCCAGCGCGAGCTGCTGGTAGTGCACGCAGGGGAGCTCGTCGAGCACCAGCGACACCGCGGTGGCCTGCGGCGAGTGCGTGTGCACGACCGCGCCCACGTCGTAGCGCCGGTAGATCCCCAGGTGGAGCTCGAGTTCCGACGTCGGCGCCAGCTCCCCGGCGACGACCGTGCCGTCGAGGTCGACGACGGTCACGTCGTCCGGCGTGGCCGCGCCCAGCACGATCCCCGTCGCGGTCACCGCCACGTGCTCGCCGGCCCGGACGCTCACGTTGCCGGCCGTGCCGATCAGCAGGCCTTCGCCGGCGAGGCCGTTGCTGGCGCGCGCCACCGCCCGCCGCGCGTCGTCGAGTACGGAACTTCCCACTGCCATGACCCCGAGGCTAGGATAAATACGAAACAAAGTCACGTTCAGGTTTGGAGTGGCCATGCCGCGAGTACCGCGTCAGGCCCGGGCCCGGGAGAAGCTGGCCCGGGTGCTCGAGGCCGCCGACCGGCTGCTCGCCGAGGAGGGCGTCGAGGCCCTCACGACGACCCGGGTCGCCGCCGCGGCCGGCGTCTCCGTCGGGACGCTCTACCAGTACCTGCCGGACCGCGACGCCATCACCGAAGCCCTGGCCGAGGGCTACCTCGCCCGGCTCGAAGACCTCATGACGGCCTTCGCCGACCAGGCGGCGAAGGAGACCTGGGACGACCCCGTCGCCCTGCTCGTCGACGCGTTCGCCGCGCTCTACCGCGCAGAGCCCGGGTTCCGCGCGCTCTGGCTGGGCCGCGGGCTGACCGAGGCGGCGCGGGAAGCCGACGTCGCCCACAAGCGCGTGATGGCCACCGGCGTGCACCGCGTCCTGGTCGCGCAGGGCTTGCTCCGCGACGACGACGAGGCCGCGACGGCGTGTCGCACCGCGTTCCTGGCCGCCGACGCCGTCATCCAGGAGGCGTTCCGCGCCGACCCCGACGGCGCCGCCGGACTCCTCGACCACCTCAAGGTGATGCTGCGGGCCTACCTCGAGCGGCTCGTCTAGGCTCGCGGGCATGCCCGACACGCAGTACGAAGACCTCCTCCGTCACGTCCTCGACACGGGAGCCCGCAAGGCCGACCGCACCGGCACGGGCACGCGGTCGATCTTCGGGCACCAGCTGCGCTACCGCCTGGCCGACGGCTTCCCGCTGGTCACGACGAAGAAGGTGCACTTCCGCTCGGTCGCGTACGAACTGCTGTGGTTCCTGCGCGGCGACGGGAACGTCGAGTGGCTCCGGGAGAATGGCGTCACGATCTGGGACGAGTGGGCCGCGCCGGACGGCGACCTCGGCCCGGTCTACGGCGTCCAGTGGCGGTCGTGGCCGACCCCGGACGGCGGGCACGTCGACCAGATCGCCGAGGTGCTGCGCACGCTGCGGGAGAACCCGGACTCGCGGCGGATCATCGTGTCGGCGTGGAACGTCGCCGACATCCCGCGGATGGCGCTGCCGCCGTGCCACGCGTTCTTCCAGTTCTACGTCGCCGACGGCGAGCTGTCCTGCCAGCTGTACCAGCGCAGCGCGGACCTGTTCCTGGGTGTGCCGTTCAACATCGCGAGCTACGCGCTGCTGACGCACATGATCGCTTCGCAGGTGGGGCTCGGTGTCGGCGACTTCGTGTGGACGGGCGGCGACTGCCACATCTACGACAACCACGAGGAGCAGGTCCGCAAGCAGCTCGCCCGCGAGCCGCGGCCGTTCCCCACACTGAGCTTGAAGCCGGCGGACAGCCTGTTCGACTACACCTACGAGCACATCGCGCTCGACGGCTACGACCCGCACCCCGGCATCAAGGCCCCGGTGGCGGTGTGATCGGTCTGGTCTGGGCCCAGTCGTCGAACGGCGTCATCGGCCGCGACGGCACGCTGCCGTGGCACCTGCCGGAGGACCTGAAGCACTTCCGCACGCTGACGTCGGGCGCGACCGTCCTCATGGGACGCCGCACATGGGAGTCGTTGCCACCGCGGTTCCGGCCACTACCGGGCCGGCGCAACGTCGTGCTGTCGCGAACGCCGCAGGAAGGCGTGGAGACGTTCCCGGATCTGCCGGGAGCACTTGGCGCGGTGTCCGAGGACTGCTGGGTGATCGGCGGCGCGGCGGTGTACGGCGCGGCGCTGCCGTTCGCGGACCGGATCGTGGTGACGGAGATCCGGGAGAGCTTCGAGGGCGACACGCGCGCGCCGGACGTGGGCCGCGCGCCGGACGAGGCCGGGGAGTGGCAGGAGTCGTCGACCGGGCTGCACTACCGGTTCCTGACCTGGGGTTGAGCCGGATCCGAGACCGCAGGCGGCGTGTGTCTTCGGAAGCTGGGTTCACGTTGTGGCCGCGCCGGCGGGTGGCCGTCGTTGCTGGGGTTGAGGTTGGTTTCCGCGGCAGGGGTGAGGGTGGCCGAGCTGTTGGCTCCTTCGGCGTGAGTGCTAGCCGGGAGGCGGCGTGTGCCCTCGGGTGCTGGGGCAATGTGGTGCCGCTGGCGGGTGGCCGCGGCAGTGTGAGGGTGGCCGGGCGTTGACTCCTTCGGTGTGAGCGCTGGCCGGAGACGGCGTGTGTCCTCGGGTGCTGGGTCAATGTTGTGGCCGTGCTGATGTGGGGCTGCCGACCCGGTAGCACCTTGGGGCGTGGGTGTAGGCCCGTAGCCGGTGGCTGCGGGCCTTTCCCATGTTCGGTTGTTCACGCCGCGAACGGCAGTGGTTGGTGGAGGTTGTTGCGCCTGGGTTTTCGGCGCTTGTCCAAAAAGACCGGTGGCAGGAACTCGGGCAACCCGTCGGCCGCGATGCGGACTTGCCAGCCCGAGCGATGCAACAGCCGATGGTGATGCGCGCACATCAGAACCAGGTTGCCTAGCTCCGTCGGGCCGCCATCAGCCCAATGTCGGACGTGGTGACCCTGACAGTGCCGCGGTGGGCGGTGACAGCCGGGGAAGGCGCAGCCTCGGTCGCGGAGGTACAGCGCGTGGCGCAGCGGGGTGGAGACCAAGCGTCGCTGGTGCCCCAGGTCGAGAGGTTCGCTCTTCGTCCCCAGCACTGCGGGGATGAGCTTGCAGTCACACGCGTAAATCCGGGCTTCGGCCGCCGACATTGTCCCGAGGTCGCCGAGGATGGCCCGGCCGACGCCGGACTTCAGGTCCTCCAGCGAGACTGCGACCATGACATGGGCTCGTTCACCGGCCTGCGTCGGCAACTCTGGCGAGTTCAACGCGAGGTCGATCGCGTCGGAGAACGCGTCGCCGTAGCGTTCCTGCGGGGAGCGGAGGTCGGGGCCTTCGTCGGTGGTGCGGCGTTGCGCGAGAGAATCCAGGAGGGCACTGGCTCGGGTGCCGGTTTCGTCGTCGAAGCGGCCCTGAAGTTCCCAGATCCCGGTTCTTTTGCGCCGCAACGACAGTTCGCGGCTGGGGGTGGCGGGTTCGGTCTCGTCGGGTGCGGCGCCGTCGGGGTCGAGGTGGGCCAGGATACGTGTCCCGAGGGCGGCAACCTGCTTGTGTCCGGCGTCTTCGGCGAAGGAGAGCAGGTGCCGCTCAGCCTCGTCGCGGTGCTCGAGCGGGACCTGGGTCATCACACCGACGATGGTGTCGATCATCGGGGTGCTCAACCGACCGTCCAATGCGGCAGCGCCGGTGGCGGGAGCGACGGCGGGGATCGGGGTGCCGTCGAGGGTGTGGCTGGAGGTGAGGGCTCGGGCTCGTTTGACGACGGTCTCGGCGGCAGCCTTGGGGACATCGGCGAGGTGCTCGAATAGCCGCGCAACAGACCGGTAGCCGAAGAGTTCCATGACACCGCGGGTCTCGATTTCGGCGAGCAGTGAACCGATCTCGGCCTCGGCGGACCGTGCGACGGTGAGCAGGGTGGAGATGCGGTCGGCCAGGGCCACCGCATCTGCTTTCCACGCCGTTTCGCTGTCCACACACCAAGATTACCGGTGGTCGAACGCCTGGTCATCACACGAAGGGGTGATCCACTATGAACACGGCAGGGGCACCGTTGCGTGGGGAATCGGCGCTCTCGCACCGAGCAGCAAGCAACAACACGAGGCGCCGATTTCCTACGCCCCGGCGAAGCCGCATCTTGAGAACCCCGACACCAACCGACTTTCCGCCCTTGACGTGAGCCCCCCGGAGGTCAACACTACAGCCTTAGCCCAAAATGTTAACGCTAACACATTCGACGACGAGGTCGGAGCGAAGCCATGAAGCTGCGCCACGCGATGTCCATCCTCCTGCTGCTCACCGGGACGCTCCTGGGGACGGGCACCGCGAGCGCCGCGGAATCCCCGGTCTCGCCACCCGCGATGGGTTGGGCGTCGTGGAACTCCTTCGCCGCCAAAATCGACTACAACGTCATCAAGACGCAGGCTGACGCGCTGGTGTCGTCGGGTCTGAAGGACGCCGGCTACAGCTACGTCAACATCGACGAAGGCTGGTGGCAGGGAACCCGCGACGGAGCCGGGAACATCACCGTCGACAACGCGGAATGGCCGGGCGGGATGAAGGCGATCGCCGACTACCTGCACGGCAAGGGCTTGAAGGCCGGCATCTACACCGACGCCGGGCGCGACGGCTGCGGCTACTACTTCCCGACCGGCCGCCCCGCGGCACCGGGCTCCGGCAGTGAAGGCCACTACCTGCAGGACATGCTGCAGTTCCAGCGCTGGGGCTTCGACTTCGTCAAGGTCGACTGGTGCGGCGGCGACGCCGAGGGTCTCGACCCGGCGAGCACCTACCGGGCGATCAGCGACGCCAACCGCGCCGCGACCGCGCAGACCGGGCGCACGCTCACCCTCTCGATCTGCGACTGGGGCAAGAAGAACCCGTGGAACTGGGGCGCCGGCATGGCCCCGATGTGGCGCACCAGCACGGACATCATCTACTACGGCCAGACGGCGACCCTCCCGCAGGCGCTGACCAACTTCGACCAGGCGCAGCACCCCGTCTCGCAGCACACCGGATACGTCAACGACCCCGACATGCTCACCGTCGGCATGCCCGGGCTGACCGCAGCGCAGGGTCGCACCGAGATGGGCATGTGGGCGGTCTCCGGCGCGCCGCTGCTCGCCGGCAACAATCTCGCGACGATGAGCGCGGAAACGGCGTCGATCCTGAAGAACCGTGAGGTCATCGCCGTCGACCAGGACTCCCGCGGCCTGCAAGGGGTGAAGGTCGCCGAGGACGTCGCCGGTCTCCAGGTCTACGGCAAGGTCCTCAGTGGATCGGGCAAGCGCGCGGTCCTGCTGCTGAACCGGACGTCGTCGGCCGCGACGATGACCGCGCGCTGGGCCGACCTCGGACTCACCCCGACCGAAGCGAAGGTCCGGAACCTCTGGACCGCCGGCGACAAAGGCAACTACGCCAACGGTTACAGCGTGAGCGTCCCGGCCAACGACTCGGTGCTGCTGACCGTCCAGGGCACCGACGCCGCATCGACGCACGGCACGACGTTTTCCGCTGCCGCAACGGGTCTGGCCGTCGCGACCTTCACCTACAGCGCGACCACCACGCAGACGCCGCCCCTCGCGGTGAACGGCCAGCAGCCGACCGTCCTGAAGTTCCCGGCGACCGGGGGAGCGGCCAAGGCCGTCTCCGCCGTCGTGTCCCTGGGCAAAGGCACGAACACCCTGACGTTCACGGGCACGCCACCGCAGCTCACCGACGTCGCGATCCTGCCGCTGCCCGGCACCACTGGCGTCCAGGTGGTGGGCACGCAGTCGAACCGGTGCCTCGACGTCGACGACAACAGCATCACCAACGGCGTCCAGGCCCAGCTGTGGGACTGCGCCGCCGGGCCGAACCAGACGTGGACGCCGGCGCGCGGGCAGCTCGTCGTCAACGGCACCAAATGCCTGGACGCCTACGACAGCGGCACGACGAACGGCACCGCGGTCGTCATCTGGGACTGCAACGGCCAGCGCAACCAGCAGTGGACCCTGAACGCGAATGGCACCATCACGAACGCGGTGTCGGGGCTGTGCCTGGACGCGAGCGGCGCCGGCACCGCGAACGCCACGAAGATCATCCTCTGGGCCTGCGGCGGCGGGGCCAACCAGCAGTGGACCCGGCGGTGACCTACGCGGTCGAGTCGCGGATCACCAGCCGGCACGGCCGCGTGTGCGGGCCGGGAGAAGGTGAGCCGTTGATCGCCGCCAGCAGCAGGTCGGCGGCGGTCCGCCCGAGTGTCTCCAGTTCCATGTCGACGCTGGTCAGCGGCGGCTGGCAGGCCAGCGCCATGACGTCCCAGTTGTCGAAGCCGACCAGCGCGACGTCGTCGGGGACGCGCCGGCCGGCCGCCTGCAGGGCGTCGGCGACGCCGCGGGCGATCTGGTCGCTGCCGCAGAACACCGCGTCGAACGGAGAACCCGCGCCGAGCAGCATCCGGACCGCCTGCCGGCCCCACGCCTCGCTCCACTCGCCGAACATCGGCGCGCCGACGAGATCCAGGCCGTCCGAGGCGAGCCGCTCGACGGCCGCGGTCGCGCGCACCGTCGCCGAATGGTGGTGCTCAGGCCCGGTGACGTGGGCGATGCGACGGCGTCCGGTGGCCAGGAGGTGCTCGACGGCCTTGCGAGCCCCACCCGCCTCGTCCGGCACGACGGAACAGTCGTGCGGGTCGGCCGAGCTGATGAACGCGTACACGACGGGGATGGGCAGGGCCGCGCCGATCGGCGGGCGGGCCTGGGTCCGGCGGCCGGTGACGATGATGCCGTCGACCCGGCGGGACAGCAGCGTGCGCAGGTAGTACTGCTCGCGGATCGGGTCGTCGCGGGCGTCGCAGAGGAAGACCGACATCTCGCCGGCGCCCAGCGCGTCCTCCGCGCCCATCATCAGCGGGATGCTGAACCGGCCGATCGTGTCGGTGGTGATCATGCCGACGGTGTAGGTGCGGCCCGAGTTGAGGGTGACGGCGGCCCGGTTGGGCTGGAAGCCCAGCTGCTCGGCGGCGGACAGCACGCGCTGCCTGGTCTCCGCGCGCAGCGACCCGCGGCCGTTGAGCGCCTTCGACGCCGTGCCGACCGAGACGCCGGCCAGCAGTGCGACCTCGCTGATCGTGGCCGGCTTGGCGACGTTTCCGGGAGTTTCCGAAAGTTTCCTCGGGGGCATGGTGGCACAGTACCTCCGGCCACGAGCGACGACCACCAGCAATGCCGATGCTGTGGTGCAAACGGCGCTTGACGAGCCCGCGACGAAGAGCCTAACTTGATTCGGCAACCGGTTTCCGAGTTTTCCCGGATACCGCCTCGCTTCGCTCCTCGACGTTCACAGGCGGCGGCCTCCCGTTAGGAGAGTCGATGACTTCGCACATCCGAACCAGGCTCGCGGCCGCGATCGCGGGCGTGCTCGTCCTCGCGTCCTGCCAGAGCGGGCCGTCCGGGGCGGCGGCCGGCGACACCGCCGGCGTGGACGACGGGACCACGATCACCATGTGGACCCGGTCGCCGACGGCCACCTTCAGCCAGACGCTGATCGACGCCTACAACGCGAGCCACAAGAACAAGGTGAAGCTGACGGTCTTCCCGGCCGACTCCTACCAGCAGAAGGTCGGCACCGCCGCGGGCGCGCGGCAGCTGCCGGACCTGCTGGCCGCCGACGTCGTCTACGCGCCGAACTACGCGGCCAAGGGCCTGTTCCTCGACCTCACCGACCGCGTGAACCAGCTGCCGTTCAAGGGTTCCCTCGCCTCGGCGCACATGAAGGCGGCGACCTTCGAAGGCAAGCACTACGCGCTGCCGCACGACATCGACCTGTCCGCGATGTTCTACAACAAGGTGCTCTTCACCCGCGCCGGCTTGGACCCCGAGAAACCACCCGCCACCATGGACGAAGTGCTCGCCGCGGCCCGCAAGATCGCCGCGCTCGGCGGCGACACCAAGGGCTACTTCTTCGGCGGCGCCTGCCCGGGCTGCCAGCTGTTCACGAGCTGGCCGATGATCTGGGCCTCCGGCGGCACGGTGCTCAACGACCAGGGCACCGCGGCGACGCTCGACAGCCCGCAGTCCGCCCAGGTCTACTCGCTGCTGCGGCAGCTCTACACCGACGGCGTCGTGCCGGCGTCGGCGAAGAACGAATCCGGGCCGACGTGGACCCAGCCGTTCCTCGACGGCAAGATCGGCATCCAGCCGATGGGCGCGACCGCGTTGCAGGGCATGAAGGAAGGGCCGGACCTGCAGGTCGGCGTCGCGCCGATCCCCGGCCTGACCGGCGGCAGCTCGTCGTTCGTCGGCGGGGACGTCGTCGGTATCGGCAGCAACAGCCAGCACGCCGCGGCCGCGTGGGACTTCATCGCCTGGACGCTGTCGGATGCGGCCCAGGTCGACGTCGTCGCCAAGAGCAAGAACATCACCGTCCGGTCCGACCTGGCCGACAACACCTACGCCAAGCAGGACCCGCGGCTCGGGGTGTTCAACCGGCTCGCCGGCCAGGGCCAGACGCCGATCTCGGTCAACTTCGGCAAGACGTTCAACGACACCAACGGTCCCTGGACCGCGACGGTGATCGACGCGGTGTTCGGCGGCGGTGACGTCGGCTCGATCCTGAAGCAGCACAACGCGGCCGTCACCGAATCCCTCGCCGGCGGCAGCTGACGATGGTGTCGCTCTTGTCCTCGCGGGCACCGGCGCCGGAGACCCCGGCGCCGGCACCCCGCCGTCGCGGCTCGATCGCCCGGAACCGGCGCCGGCTCGGCCTCGCCTACGCCACCCCGATGGCCGTGCTCGTCGCGGTCTTCTTCGTCATCCCGCTCGGGCTGATGCTGTGGATGTCGGTCAACCACTGGCCGCTGGTCGGCGTCTCGGCACCCAACGGCGTCGAGAACTACGACGCGCTGAGCGACCCGCTGTTCCTGCGCGCGGTCGGGTTCACGGTGAAGTACACGCTGGTCACGACCGTGGTGCTCGGCGTCGTCGCGTTCGGGCTGGCGCTGCTGGTGCAGCACGACCGGCCCGGCACCGGCGTGGCCCGGACGGTGTTCTTCCTGCCCAGCGCGGTCGGGCTCGCGTCGACCAGCCTGCTGTTCTACGGGCTGTTCAACACCGACTCGAGCGCGCTCAACCACTTGGTGGACACTCTCGGCTTCGGCCGCGTGGACTGGCTCGGCTCGGGCGGCAGCGCGCTCGGCTCGACCGTCGGGATGATCACCTGGCGGTTCGCCGGGTTCTACATGCTCATCCTGATGACCGGCCTGCAGAGCATCGACCCGGCGCTGTACGAGGCCGCGCGCATCGACGGCGCCACCCGGTGGCAGATCCTCTGGCGGGTGACGCTGCCGCTGCTGCGCCCGACGCTCGCGCTCGCGGCGGTGCTGTCGCTGACCGGCTCGCTGCTCGCGTTCGACCAGTTCTTCATCCTGACCGGCGGCCGGCACGACACCGCCACGGTCGTCATCGACATCTACCGCGAGGCGTTCCTGTCGCAGGATCTGGGCCGGGCCGCCGCGGTGTCGGTCGCGACGCTCGCCGTGCTCATCGTCCTCAACGTCGCGCAGCTGCGCCTGATCCGCCGGGAGGGACGGTGATCCGGAATGCGGGCCGGTACGTCACGAGCGCGGCGCTGGCCGTGCTGTTCCTGCTGCCGTTGCTGTGGACGCTCTACTCGTCGCTGACCGGGCGGGAGGCCGGCGACTCCGGGACCGACAACTACCGGCGGCTCGCCGAGTACGGCACCGGCCTCGGCACCTACCTGCTCAACACGACCGTCGTCGCGCTCGTCGCGGTGAGCGTCACCGTCGTGACGACCACCCTCGGCGGCTACGCCATGGCCCGGCTCGCCTTCCCCGGACGCAACCTGCTGTTCCTGGTCACCCTGGCCATCCTGATGGTGCCCTACACGACGATCCTGGTGCCGCTCTACATCCTGCTCGGCTGGCTCGGCCTGCAGAACTCCCTCATCGGGCTGGGCCTGGTCATGGCCGTGCTCCAGCTGCCGTTCGGGCTGTTCATGATGCGCAACTCCTTCGAAGCGCTGCCGATCGAGCTCGAGGAAGCGGCGCTGATCGACGGCTGCTCGATCGGCGGCGCGCTGCGCCGGGTACTGCTGCGCGGGGTGCTGCCCGGCGTCGTCACCATCGCGCTGTTCTCGTTCCTGGCGGCGTGGAACGAGTTCGTCGCGCCGCTGATCTTCCTCACCGACGGCGAGAAGTTCACGCTGCCCGTCGCCCTGTTCAACCTGCAGTCCGGCAGCCTCGGCTCGGTCGACTTCGGGGCCCTGCAAGCGGGAGTGGTGGTCTCCGCCCTGCCGTGCGTGGCGGTCTTCCTCGTCCTGCAGCGGTACTACCTCCGCGGCTTCACCTCGGGAGCCCTCAAGGGCTGAACCATTCAACGGCGCGACAGGAGCACCCGATGACCGAACGCATCCTCGGCCCCGCCCACCCTACGTCCGCCGCGATGTCCGCTCTGCGGCCCCTCTTCCTCGGTGCCGTCACCTTCGAGCCGGACAGCCTGCTCGGCCGCTGGCAGGAGCGCAACGCGACCCGGACCCTGCCCCACTGCGTCGACCAGCTCGACGCCGCGGGGGCGATGGACAACCTCCGGCGCGTCACCGGCGAGGTCGAAGCCGGCCGGCGGAACATGTGGTTCGCCGACTCCGACGTCTACAAGACCCTCGAAGCCGCCGCCTGGCAGCTCGGCCGGACCCCGGACGACGCCGAGCTGCGCGCGTTCCTCGACACCACCGCCGCGCTGGTGGCGAAGGCGCAGGGGGAGGACGGCTACCTGAACTCGTACTTCGCCGTCGACAAGCCCGAGCTGCGGTGGCGGAAACTGCACTGGAGCCACGAGCTGTACTGCGCGGGACACCTGATCCAGGCCGCGGTCGCCGCCGCGCGGGCCGGGGTGGGCGCCCAGCTCGTCACGGTCGCCCGGCGCTTCGCGGACCTGATCGTCGAGCGGTTTTCGGTCGTCGACGACGTCGACGGGCACCCGGAGATCGAGACGGCCTTGGCCGAGCTGTACCGGGTGACCGGGCACCGCCCGTACCTGGACCTGGCGCGGCGGTTCCTCGACCTGCGCGGGCACGGCCTGATCGACGGCGAGCGGTTCGGCCCGCGGTACCTGCAGGACCACGTGCCCGTCCGGGAAGCCGACGAGGTCGCCGGGCACGTCGTGCGCCAGCTCTACCTGCTGGCCGGCGTCGTGGACGTCGCCGTCGAGACCCGCGACGACTCGTTGCTCGACGCCGCCCGGCGCGTGTGGGCCGACGCGTTCGGCGCGAAGACCTACCTCACCGGCGCGCAGGGCTCGCGGCACCGCGACGAGGCGTTCGGCGACCCGTACGAGCTGCCGCCCGACCGCGCGTACGGCGAGACCTGCGCCGGGATCGCGAGCTTCCAGGCGAACTGGCGGCTGCTGCTGGCCACCGGCGAGCGCAAGTACGCCGACGAGATGGAAGGCGCGCTGTACAACGTGATCGCGGGTTCGACCGCGATGGACGGCACGCACTTCTTCTACTCCAACCCGCTGCACCTGCGCACCGGCCACGACGGCTCGCACGAGGACGCGCCGTCGCAGCGCCTGCCGTGGTACTCGTGCGCCTGCTGCCCGCCCAACCTGGCCCGGCTGGTCTCGTCGCTGTCCGGGTACGTGGCGACCACCGACCACGGTGGCCTGCAGATGCACCTTTATGCCGCCGGGACGCTCCGGACCACTGTGGACGGTGCCGACGTGCGGATCGTCACGCGCACCGAGTACCCGTGGGACGGCCGGATCGAGCTGACCGTGACGACCGACGCGGCGCTGACGCTGGCCCTGCGCATCCCGGGCTGGGCGTCCGGCGCGCTGGTCGACGGCGCGCCCGCCGACGTCCGCGACGGCTACGCCGAGGTGCGCCGCGACTGGTCCGCCGGCGCCACGGTCACCCTGGAGCTGCCGATGCCCGCTCGCATCGTCCGGCCGCACCCGCGGATCGACGCCGTGCGCGGCTGCGTCGCCGTCACGCGCGGGCCGCTCGTCTACTGCCTGGAGCAGGCCGACCTCCCCGGCGGCGTCACGCTGGAAGACGTCCGGATCGACCCGGCCGAGCGGCTCGCCGAGGGGCAGTCGCCGGACGTCCCGGTGACCCTCACCGCGCGGGGTTCTGTCGAGGCACCCGCGTCCGAGGAGCTGTACGGCGCCGGTGCCGCCGGGCCCGGCGAGCCGGTCGAACTGATCGCGATCCCGTACTTCCTGTGGGGCAACCGGACTCCCGGCCCGATGCGGGTCTGGATCCCGGTCGCCACCACGGAGTGACCCGTCCCCGACAGGATCGAGGTTCCGATGACACTACTGTCACGACGCACGCTCGCGCTCGCGGTCGCCGTTCTCACCGCCCTCACGGTGGTGGCTCCGGCGCAGGCCGCCGGGCACACCCTCGTGGTGAACGCCGCGGCGCCGTTCCGGCCGGTCACGCACGCCGTCGCCGGCGGCCTCTACGCGCTGGCCGAGAACAACCGGCCGGCGGATTCGACGCTGCTGCCCCTCAAGCTGAACACCCTCACCCAGCCGCCGCCGGACGTCGGCCAGAAGCCGAACGGCCAGCCGCCCGGCGGCGACGCGCTGAAGATCGCGCCGCAGGCGGACCGCGTCGGCGCCGCGCAGGTGATCCGGATGCCGGACATCTACCCGGACTTCCCGTACAAGTGGGTGAGCTGGGACGACTGGCTGGCCAAAGTGGACACGATGGTCTCGAAGCGGCTCGCGGCCACTTCGGTGAGCAACGTGGCCGCGTGGGAGATCTGGAACGAGCCCGACGGCACCTGGAACACCGCCGCGGCGGGCGACTTCAACGCCGGCTGGGCGCGGACCGTGCAGCGGATCCGGACCCGCGACACCATCACGCCCGTCGCCGGGCCCGGGTACTCGAGCTGGAACACCGACCGGATGCGGACGTTCCTGACCGCGGCGAAGAGCACGAACACCGTGCCGGACGTCGTCGTCTGGCACGAGCTGGGCCACAGCAGCGCGTCGATCGCCGCCGACGTCGCCGCGTACCGGTCCCTGGAGTCGTCGCTCGGCATCAGCCCGCGGCAGATCTTCATCAACGAGTACGCGTGGACGGACGAGGTCGATGTCCCCGGGCGCGTCGCGAACTACGTCTCGAAGCTGGAGCGCGCCGGGGTGGCGGCCGCCGACCGGGCGTTCTGGTACGAGTACGGGACCGTGAACGGCCTGGTCGTCAACAACACCCAGCCGACCGGGACGTGGTGGCTCTACAAGTGGTACGGCGATATGGCGGGCTCGATGGTGAGCACGACGCCGCCCGCCCAGTCCGGATTGGACGGTTTCGCCGCCTATGACTCGACGCGCAAACGCGTCGACGTCGTGTTCGGTGACGAGGCGGGGAGCAACTCGGTGCGGGTGACCGGGCTCAGCGGCACGGTCCGCGTCACCCTGGAGTCGACGCCGTCGTCGGGGCGGTTCACGGCGGTGTCCGCGCCGACCGTGCTGTCCACCTCGACCTACACCGTCGCGAATGGACAGATCACGGTGCCGGTGGCGAACATGTCCGCGACCAGCGCTTACCACTTGGTCGTCGAACCGACCAGCGGTGTGCCCGTCTACCAGCAGCGGTACGAGGCCGAGAACGCGTCGGTGTTCCGCGCGCAACGGCTGTCGAGTTCCACCGCGTCCAACAGTGGTTACGTCGGCCGCATCGACAACAGCGGTGACCCGCGCAACGACAGCTACGTCGACTTCATCGTGAACGTCCCGAGCGCCCGCGCCTACACGATGACCATCGGGTACGCGAACGGCACGGGAGCGACGTCGACGCAGGGCCTGGCCTACAACGGCGGTGGCTGGTCGACGGTCAGCTACCCGCCGACCGCCGGGTGGGGTCGGTTCGGCACGGTTTCGACGTCGGTGAACCTGCACACGGGCTACAACACGATCCGGCTGGCCAAGGGCGCGCCGTTCTTCGCCGGCGGCACCGGCTACGCCGAGCTCGACTACCTCCAGCTGAACTGAACCACCGGAACGGCACACGGGAGCGCACCCGGCCCACACTGTTAACGCTAACAACCGAAGAATGCGAGGACTCGATGACGCGTCCGCTATTTCGGCATGCGTGTGACGTGGCACGGCTGGCCGCCGTCGTGGTGGTGTGCCTCGTGGCCGGCTTGCTCTCCATGGGCACCGCGCAGGCTGCGACGGCCTTCACCAGCACGGTCGTCAACCAGGCCAACGGAAACTGCGCGACCGTGCCCAACGGGAACAGCGCGGTGCAGCTGACCCAGTCGAGCTGCACTTCGTCCGCCGGGCAGTCGTTCCGATTCACCCCGGTGTCCGGTGACGTCTACACCATCAGCACCTTCACGTCCGGGAGCTGCCTGGACATCTCCGGCGCGTCCACTTCGGACAACGCCGCGGTGATCCAGTACGCGTGCCACTCCGGGACCAACCAGCAGTTCCGGGTCCAGGCCTCGGGAACTGTCTTCGCCCTCGTGGCGGTCGGCTCGGGCAAGTGTGTCAGGGCGGTGAACAACCTGCTCGTCCAGCTGCCGTGCGCCTCGGCGAGCGCATGGCGGCTGGCCGGTTACCCGAGTCAGAACCCGGCGGAGAAGACCGTGCGGGTGTGGCTGCTGCGGCCGTCCGACGTGCCGTTCGACCAGCGCTACCCGGACGGCATCGCGAACGTGCTGCGCGAAGCCCAGCGGTACTACGGGCAGGAACTCGGCAAGACGTTCCGGCTGGCCGAGCCGGTGGTGCAGGTCGTCACCGGCGAGCACGTCAAGAGCTGGTACGAGAACACGCCCAACGGCAGCGACCGCTACTGGTGGGCCGTCTTCAACATGCAGCAAGAGCTCCTGCGGCGGTTCGACGTGCACGCGCCGGACAGCCGGTGGATCAACGTCGGCGAGGTCATTGCCGAAGGCCAGGGCGCGGGCGGCGGCGGGGGTGGCGGCTGGGTGATCCTCTGCCAGCACGACGCCGACGGTGCCGCCGGGATCAACGGCCCGATGAACCGCTGGTACGGCGGCATGGTGCACGAGCTCGGCCACGCCTTCGGCCTGCCGGACTCGACCTCGACCGACGGGACGCCGATGTCGGCGTCGTTCTACGACTACCCGAACACGCACTTCAGCCCGAGCCAGAAGACCGCGATCCTCAACGGCCCGTACGGCTCCTTCCTCTTCTGAGCGGGGAGAAACCCGATGAGACGTCCAGTGCTCTTAGCCGCTTTGCTGGTGGCCGGCGCAGCCGTGGTGGTCCCGGCGAACGCCGCGGCCACGTTCACCAGCACGATGGTCAACCCGGCCACCGGGACCTGCGCCACCGTGCCCGACTCCACCAGCGCCGTCCAGCTGACCCAGACGGCGTGCACCTCCGGCGCCGGCCAGTCGTTCACGTTCACCCCGGCGTCCGGGGACGCCTACACGATCGGCACGTTCACCTCCGGCAGCTGCGTGGACATCTTCGGCGCGTCCACCGCGGACAACGCCGCGGTGATCCAGTACGCGTGCCACTCGGGCACCAACCAGCAGTTCCGGCTGCAGTCGGTGGCCACGAACACGTTCAGCGTCGTCGCCGTCAGCTCGGGCAAGTGCGTCGTCCCCGCGAACAACGCGCTCGTCCAGCTGCCGTGCTCCGGCTCGAGCACCGCGTGGCGCCTGCCGGGTTTCACCCCGGGCACGTCCGATGCGTACCAGGGCATCCCGAACCTCGCGCCGAACGCGTGCAAGAACTCCGGGCTGCCGCGGTCGTACGGGACGAACTTCCAGACGCCCGACGATCCGTACGGCCAGGGTTTCCAGAACACGACGGCGATCGGGTGGGACGGCAACTACTGGCCCGTTTCCACTTACCTGTCCGGCTCGTTCTTCGCCCGCGGTGTACCCACGACGTATAACGGCCTATGCGGCGCGATGTATTCGTTCAGTGCTTACACCTACGGCGGAAACCCGGGCGCGCAGTCGGTGCAGTGGACGGAGGACAACGGCTACCTGCCGGCGATGACAACCACCCGCACGTCGGGCACCGTCGGGATCACGATCAAGAACTTCGCCGACAAGGTCACCATCAACGGGCAGCGCGGTCCTGCTCGCGTACACGCGGGTGTCGATCAAGAACAACGGCTCGGCGTCGGTGACAGTCCCGCCGGGCGGCTCGGGCCCGAACCTCGTCCGGCTGACGTCGTCCGGTTCGGACACCGTCGCCGCCGGGCAGACGAGCAATCACGACTTCGTGGTGGCGGTCGACAACTTCGGCAGCGGTGTAGCGCTTCCGACCGGTTCGACGCTGTCGTCGAACGCGCCGAACTACGACACCGCGTACAACCAAATGACGTCGTACTGGAACTCGCGGCTGGCCGAAACGAACACCTTCGGCCTGCCGAACACGACCCTGCCCAACACCGGCAACCTGGCGAACCCCGGCACCGCGATGACCAACGCCTACAAGGCCGGCACGATCTACAACCTGATCATGCAGGTCGGCAAGGCGCAGTTCTCCGGCGCCAACAACTACAACTGGATCCTCAACCACGACGTGCCCGGCGAGCTCACCGCCAAGTTCGAGACCGGCGACTTCCGGGACGCGCGGAACCTGCTGCTCACCGCCCGGATCTCCGAACAGGACAACTGGGATGAGGTCGGCGCCAACTGGTACTGGGACGGCGTCTGGAAGACGATGGGCACCTGGGCGACGTACCTGGCGAAGACGAACGACACCGCGTTCGTCGGCCAGTACTTCCACGACGATCCCAGCACGTGGGGGCCGAGTCTGTACACGATCGCCCGCGTCAAGTACCCGGCCCAGCTCGCCTCGGACGGCACGCTGAAGACCAACTTCGACAACGACTCGACCGGACGCTGGCTGTTCAGCAACTTCTCGGCGTTGCAGATGCTGGCGTCGTACAAGTACATCGCGACGAAGCTCGGTCAGACCGCCGAAGCGACGTGGGCGAACGGCGCCTACACGTCGTTGCTGAACGCGCTGAACACGGTGGTGGGCCGTAACCAGTCGACCAACGGCTTCACCTACCTGCCCTGTGAGGTGGACAAGCCGAACAGCGCCAACCGCTGCAACACCTTCAACGACGCGAACTGGGCCTCGCCGGGCTGGGTCGGTCAGAACCAGTGGTCGACGACGCTCTCCGGCGGCGCGTTGACCGGGATCATGGGCGATCCCGGCCAGATCGACCGCATGTACCAGTGGGGCTTCAACCGGCTGTCGTCCAACGGCTACCCGTTCCCGACCTTCGGGGCGTTCAACGGGTACTCGACGGCGTACAACACGTCGTACTCCTCGGACGGGCTGTTCTCGAACACCTACCGGGACCTGCCGATCACCAGCTACGCGTGGCAGCTGAAGACCACCACCGGCGGCCCGAACGCCTGGTGGGAGGCCAACGGCAGCGGGCCGAGCACGGCCAACCCGTGGATCGGCAGCCACGCGGGCCCGCAGTTCGGTGCGTGCCCGTACGCGTGGCCGATCGCCGGGCAGCAGCAGGGCCTGCTGGAGTCCCTGGTTGCGGAAGGTCTGGCCTCGAGCGGCTCCGGGCCGTACACGTTCACCCGGCCGCTCTACCTCGGACGCGGCGTGCCGAACGCCTGGCTCACGCCCGGCCAGACGATCTCGGTCGGCAACCTGACCAACACCTACGACGTCGCTTCCGGCAGTCGGTCGACCTACGGGGTCTCCCTCGCGGTGAGCGGCTCCAGCGGCGCGCGGGTCGTCACGGTGACGCTGTCGGGCACCCCGCCCGGCGGCGCGGTCTCCATCCAGCTGCCGGTCTTCTTCTCGACCGGCGTGAACTCGGTCAGCGGCGGCACCTACAGCTCCGCCACGCACACGGTCACCGCGAGCGCGAACACGGTGACCATCTCCCTCGCCGGCTGAACCTCCCCGGGGTGCGCCGTGCCCGCGGCGCACCCCGGCTCCCCGGGAAAGGCTCGATGATGCGTGAACCCTCCTTCGACCGCCGCCTCCTCCTCAAGGCCGTGGGCGCGCTCTCGGCGACCGCGGCCCTGACCCCCGCCCTGGCCGGGACCGCCGCCGCGGCCGCGCGTCCCGACATCGGCGTCTCGGTGTTCCCGTTCCCGCTGGGTGCGGTGCGGCTGCAGGCCGGCCCGTTCCTCGACAACATGAACCGCCAGCTGGCGTACTTCCGGTTCGTCGACGCCGACCGCCTGCTGCACACGTTCCGGACCAACGCCGGGATCGCCAGCTCCGCCCAGCCGTGCGGCGGCTGGGAAAGCCCCACGACGGAACTGCGGGGCCACTCGACCGGCCACCTGCTCTCCGGGCTGGCCCAGGCGTACGCGAACACCGGCGACACCGCGTACAAGACCAAGGGCGATTACCTGGTCAACGCCCTGGCCGCGTGCCAGGCGGCGTCGCCGGGACGTGGCTTCCACGCCGGCTACCTCTCGGCGTATCCGGAGAACTTCTTCGACCGGCTGGAGATCGGCCAGTCGGTGTGGGCGCCGTACTACACGCTGCACAAGATCATGGCCGGGCTGCTCGACCAGTACCTCCTGGCCGGCAACCAGCAGGCCCTCGACGTCCTCGTGCGCACGGCGGCCTGGACGAAGACGCGCACGGATCCGCTGTCGACCACCCAGATGCAGCAGGTGCTGCGGACCGAGTTCGGCGGGATGCCGGAGGTGCTCACCAACCTGTACCAGGTCACCGGCGACGCGAACCACCTGACCACGGCCCGGCGGTTCGACCACGCGCAGATCCTCGACCCGCTGGCCGCGAACCAGGATCGCCTGTCGGGGTTCCACGCCAACACCCAGATCCCCAAGATCCTCGGCGCGCTGCGCGAGTACCACGCGACCGGGACGACCCGCTACCGGGACATCGCCGTCAACTTCTGGCGGATCGTCCTGGACCACCACACGTACGTCATCGGCGGCAATTCGGACGGCGAGTACTTCCAGACCCCGGACGCGATCGCGAGCCGGCTCTCGGACAGCACGTGCGAGGTCTGCAACACCTACAACATGCTCAAGCTGACCCGTCAGCTGTTCTTCACCAGCCCGGCGCCCGAGTACATGGACTACTACGAGCTGGCGCTGTTCAACCAGATCCTCGGCGAACAGGACCCGAGCTCGAGCCACGGGTTCGTCACGTACTACACGCCGTTGCGCGCCGGCGGGATCAAGACGTACGCCAACGACTACAACGACTTCACCTGCGACCACGGCACCGGCATGGAGTCGCAGACGAAGTTCGCCGACAGCATCTACTTCTCCAACGGCGAGACGTTGTACGTGAACCTGTTCATCGCGTCGGTCCTGACCTGGCCGGGCCGGGGGATCACGGTCCGGCAGGACACGACGTTCCCCGCGTCGTCCGGCACCCGGTTGACGATCTCCGGCGCCGGGCATATCGCGCTGAAGATCCGGATTCCCCGCTGGACCTCGGGGGCCGTGGTGAAGGTCAACGGCGTGGCTCAAGGGGCCGCTTCACCGGGCACGTACTTCACGATCGACCGGACGTGGGCTTCCGGGGACGTCGTCGACGTGACGCTCCCGGCGTCGTTGACCTTCCCGCGTACCAACGACGACGGCGGTGTCGGCGCGGTGAAGTACGGCGCGATCGTGCTCGCCGGCCAGTACGGCTCGACGAACCTGAGCGCGCTGCCGACGTTGCAACCGGCGACTTTGACGCAGGATCCCGCGAATCCGCTGCGCTTCACCGGCACGGCGAGCACGGGGGCGGTGACGTTGCTGCCGTTCTACGCGACCCACCACCAGCGGTACACGGTGTACTGGCGGATGGCCGGCGCCGGCGGTTCCTACGAGGCCGAGTCCGCCACTTTGGGCGGGCAGGCCGCGGTGCGAAACTCGTCCGGCGGCGTCCTGGTGGGGTACGTAGGCGGCGGTACAGCCAACTTCGTGCAGTTCAGCGTGAGTGCCACGGCAGGCGCGCACCAGGTGACGATCCTCTACGCGTCGGGGGAGGCGCGGTCGTTGACGGTGAGCGTCAACGGCGGCGCAGCGGTCTCCGTCAGCACTCCGAGCACGGGCGGGTGGGACACAGTCGGCTCGGTCACGGTGACGCTGACCCTCACCGCGGGCGCGAACACGATCCGGCTCGGCAACCCGTCCGGCTGGGCGCCGGACCTCGACCGGATCGTCGTGAGCTGAAGTTCGTGAAGGCCACCTTGAGGAACTACAAGGAGAGAAACCGGCGAAGCCCGTCTCCAGGAATCGACTATTTCGTCAATCGCGTAAAAAGCATTCGAAGAAAGCGCCGAGCGACGCGCGTTGCGTGGCGATGCTCCGCCCCGCGTCGACGGTGCCGATGAACGGCGCGACCGACGCCGAGTCGAGGCCGAGCCGGGGGAGCAGCGCCTGGTAGTCGGTGTAGCTGAAGTGCTCGCCGTCGGCCAGGTGGGCTTGGCGGACCGGGCCGCGCTGGTGGCTCAGGAACTCCTGCCACGAACCGTCGGACGCCGCGCTGTGGTTGCCCGCGCTGAGCAGCAGGAAGGGCCGGTCGAGTCCTTCGTCGGCGACGCGGCCGAAGTCGCGGGTCGACTGGGAGTACGCCATGCTGCCGTCGAGGTCGGCGCCAGCGTCGATGCGCGGGTCCGACACCATCGTCTCGCCGGTGGTGAACCCGCCCGCGGAATGGCCGAACATGCCGACCCTGGTCAGGTCGAGGGACAGCCCGGCCGGGAGCGCCGCGTCAGGGTTTTCGCCGCGGGTCAAGGTTTCCAGCGAGTCGAGGACGAACCGGGTGTCCGCCACCCGGGTGGCGATGAGCAGCTTCCCGTCGGTGCCCGGCGGCAGGACCCGCCGTTCGACGCGGCCGCCGGGGAACTCCACCGCCGCCGGTTCGTGGGTGTGGTCGATCGCGACCGTCACGTAACCCTGGCTCGTGAGCTGCTCAAGCAGCGTGGTGCCGACCGAACGCGGGTACTTGGCGCTGGGGGAGTAGAGCACGACGGGACGCCGCCCGCCGGCGGCGGGAGCGTCGGTGCGGGCGTGCGTGGGAAAGGTGTAGCCGAGGCGGTCGGCGTCGATGCCGAGCTGGCGCGCGTCTTCCTCCGCGATGATGTCCGCGGCCCCCGGCGTCATGTAGGGCGCCCGCGGGCCGCCGCCGGGCCGCGCCGGGTACCGGACGGTCACCATCAGCTCCCGCGTCGTGCCCGCGACCCACGGATCCTGCCGGGCGTGGTCGACGAGGTGCAGATCGGTGCTGCCGACGGCATAAGGTCCGGCCGGCGCAGGTAGCGCGAGCTGGGTCGTGGAGGCCGTGGCGGCTGCCGCGGAGGACATCAGGAGGACGCCGGCGAGTCCGGCGACGAGTGCTTTTCGCATGGTTTGACCGTATTGACGCGGGGGTGCCGCGCCATCGGGATGATCACCGATTTCGTCCCGGTCAGGGTCGGCCGCCGAGACGCGGCCCCGGGGCGAGTGCCCCGGGGCCGCGTCCAGGCTCTGGATCAGAAGCCGTAGACGGTCTCGTAGATCTGCTGGCCTGCCTGGTTCGTCGCCGCGAGGCCGTTGGCCCACAGCGAGTTCACCCGGCTGCGCTCGGCCGAGTTCGGCACCGCGTTGGTGCAGGACGGGCCGGGGCCGCCGCCGGACATCAGTTCCGAGCACGGGCCCGAGTAGTGGTCCGGCAGCCCGAGGGCGTGACCGGTCTCGTGCGCCGCGATGCGGGTCGGGTTGTACTGGCGGGCCTGGGTGTAGTCGATGAAGATGGTGCCGCTGCCGTGACCGTTGGTCGAGGCGTAGGACCCGCGGGGGTCGTTGCCCTCGGTGTAGCGCAGGCTCGCGCCGGAGTTGCGCTCGACCAGTCTGACGTTGGTGACGCTGCGGTTCCAGTTGGCGGCACCGGCGTTGATCACCGAGCGGAACGACGGCGCGCTGGCCGTGCTGTAGTAAACGGTCGTGACGGCGGCTTCTTGCTGGGTGCCGGCCGGAGCGGCGGACGCGGTGCCCGCGGCGATCGGTGTCACGGCCAGGGCCAGCGCGACAGCGCCGGCCAGGGCGAACTTCCTCGACATCGGAAGACTCCTCGTGGGGGACGGGGATTTGCCGGATTTGCGCGCGCTGTCGAAAATTTACCGTCTGTTCGCCTTCACGGGAGCCGACTTCCGTAGGGCGGTGGACGTGGTGATTTACCAATACTGACTGCGGGTTGACAGACTCTCCGCGATACGTTCGCGGCCTTCGCCCGGATCAGCACTGCGGCTCGTAAGGTCGGTCGGGGATGTACCGGGTCCATTCCTCCTTGGTGACACGCTGCCCCACCGCGGCGCAGATCCGCGTGGTCGCCCGGTCAGGATCTGTCTCCCACATGCGGATCGCCTTCTCCGCGGTGCCCGCGGTGAGCGTGTGCCCGTCCGGGGCGAACTCGACTACGAACACCGAGTCCTGCGCGGCCGTCAGGGTCGCGAGCCAACGTGGTGCGTCGGGGTTCGTGACGTCCCAGGTCCAGACGGTGTGGTCGTATCCGCCTGCGGCCAAGGTGGTGCCATCGGGACTGAAAGCCACGGAGTAGACGTAGTTCGTTGCACCGACCAGCGGAGTGCCGATGGCGCGGGGTGCGCCCGGATCACCGAGGTCCCACAGACGGACGGTCTTGTCCGCGCTGCCCGCCGCGACAAGCCTGCCCTTCGGTGCGAACACGACGGAGTGGACGTAGCTGTCGAAGCCCGTGAGCGGGGGAAGTGGTCGTGGCGTATCGAGGTGGCTCACGTCCCACAGCCAGATCTTTCCGTCGAGGCTGCCGGCCGCGAGCAGGGAGTCGTCGGCGCTGAACGAGAGTGAGTAGACGCTGTTGCCAGGACCTTGCAGTGTCGCCATCAATTTGGCGGAGCGCGGATCGCTCACGTCCCAGACGGTGACCGCCCGTTCGTCGGTGCCGACGGCCAGCAGCCTCCCCTTCCGGCTGAACTCCACAGTTTCGACCAGGCTGTCACTCGCATGGAGTGGCGGGCCGAGCGCTCGGGGTGCGTCGGGGGCGGAGACGTCGAAGAGCACGACGAAACCGTCGTCGAGCCCAGTGGCGGCGGTCCGGCCGTCCGGACTCAGGCTCACCGACCCGGAGAAGTTGTCACCGGCATGAGGGTTCACCAGCGGCACACCACGTCGCACCGGTCGCGCCGGGTTCGTCGTGTCCCAGAGCTCCGTCGTGTTCGCCACGATGCCCGCGCTGGTGATGAGGGTGTCGTGGTTGCCGGCGTATTCCAGTGAGAGAGCACTATTGGCCCGGTTTCCGATTCGTTGCCCGGGAACCGGCCACAGCCGTGTGACGCCGTCGGCGGCCACGCTCGCTACCACCGCGCCGCCGTCGAGGAACTCCACACCGGTCACCGGTCCCGGATGGGGCAGGGACACGATCACCCGGTCTGTCGTCCGGTCCCAGACACGGACCGAGCTGTCGGAACTCCCCGCGGCAAGAGTGGTGCCGTCGGGTGCGAACGTGATCGTGTTGACCCGGCCGGTGGCGCCGGCCAGAGCCGGGGCGGGTACGGGATGCCGGACGTCGGCGGTGTTCCAGACGTAGACGTTCTTGTCCGCACTCCCCGCGGCGAGTGTGTGCCCATCCGGGGCGAAGGCTACGGTGAGCACTTTGCCGGCCGAGCCGCCGAGAGGACTGCCCAACGGCACCGGCTGCGCAGGCGTGGCGATATCCCAGAGCCTGACGGTCCGGTCGGCGCCGCCCGCGGCGAGCGTGTGGCCGTCCGGGGCGAACGCCACTGCCTGGACGAAGCCGGTGAACCCGGTCAACGTCGCCAGAAGGGCGGGACGGGTGCGGTTCGCCGTCGAGAACAACCGTACGGTCTGGTCCGCGGACCCGACCGCGAGCAGTGTGCCGTCCGGGCTGAAAGCGGCTGCGTAGACCGTATTGCCGAACCCGGTCAGCGGATCGCCGAGCGGTACCGGTTTCGTCGGGTCGGTGACATCCCAGAGCCTCACCCGGCGATCGCCTCCACCCGTCACGAGGACATCGCCGCTTCGGTCGAAGGCCGCCGTGAAGATCGTGTCGTCCGCCGCCGAGAACGGCGGACCCGCCCGGACCGGCAGTTCGCCGGGACGGCGGGTCCACAACTGGACCTGGCGCCCGGTGCCGGCGGTCGCGAGAAGGGAGCCGCCTGGAGCGGCGGCCACGGCCTGCAACACCTGTAACGGGCCGAGCAGCCGCTCGGCGAGCGGGCTGGCGGTCGCGTCCAGGAGGCTTGCCCTGGCTTGGGGGGTAGGTGAGATGCGGTATGCCTCGAGACTCAGCTGCGCAGCCAGGGACACGTCGCTCGTCCGGAACCGGTCGGCCTGCGTGGCGAGCTCCCTCGACTGGCTCAAGTCCCGCTGTTGGTCGCTCGCCGCCGATTGGGTGACGGCGTAGCTGACCATCGCGCTCGCGAGCAGGACGCTGACGGCGATGATCGAGATCAGTCCTCGCCTGATCCTCCGCCTGGTGCGCAGGTCGCGTTGCTCGATGTGGTGGCGGTCGTTGGATGCGGCGAGAAAGTCGCGCTCGGTGGCATTCAGCAGGTTGTCGCGTCCCGGCTGCTCCAACCATTCGTTCGCCGCCGTGAGCAAAACACCGCGGTACAGCAGATCGCTGTCCTCGCGAGACTCCTGCCAGGTCCGCGCGGCCAAGCCGAGCCTCCGGTGCAGGGCGTGGCCGGCTCTGTCGTCGTCCAGCCAGCTCCGGAGCCGGGGCCACGCCAAGATCAATGCCTCGTGCGCGATCTCGACGCCGTCTTCGGCAATGGTGAGTAGGCGTCCGTTGACGAACCGGTCCAGTACTTCAGCCGACGCGTCGTCCGCTGCACCGCCCTCGATCTCCGCTGTGGGCACCCGGCGGCGGGTGTCCGGCAAGGCGTCACCGGTGTGCACCAAGCGCAGGAACACACCGCGGGCCCGGTTTCGCCCAGTCGACCCGAGCTGCTCGTGGATGGCTTCCGCCGTCTGGGCGACGGCCTGCCGGATGCCACCGCACTCCTTGTACCCGGCCACGGTGAGCGCGCCGTTCTGCCGACGTTCCCAAGTCATCCGAAGCGCGTGGGCCAGCAGAGGCAGCGCACCCGAATCGCAGGCTGCGGTCGAGCCGGTCGGCGCGAGGTCACGCAGGATGAGGTCGACCAGGCCGGGTTCGAGCGAGAGCCTGGCCTTCGAGGCCGGCCCGGTGATGACCTTGGTCAGCTCCTCACGCGACATCGGGGGGATCACGACCTGGCCGTCGTTGAGCGCGCCGGCGAGCATCGGGTCGTCGGTGGCCTGGGGGAAGAAGTCGGCGCGCATACCCAGCACGACCACGGTCGACGCGGCTCCACTGGCGAGCCCGTCGGCGAGATAGGCGATCGCGTGCAGGAAGGCCTGACGCTCGACCTCTTCGGTCTCCGCGCTGAAGAGTTCCTCGAACTGGTCGATGACGAGAACCGCCCCTTCCTGGCCCTCGGAGTCCAGGCGTTCGCGGAGGGCAGGTTGCAGCAGATGCCGGGAAAGCTCGGAGGGATCGGCCGTGATTTGCCGTGAGACGTCGGCGTTGTCGACCCCGAGCAGGTCGGCTAGCCGTGAACACGGTTTCTGCCCGGGTGTCATGAACAGGATGAGACGATCACCGGTGCGGGCGAGAGCCGGTATGACGCCGGCCTTGAGCACGGACGACTTGCCGACGCCGGACGAACCGACGACGAACAGGGGGCGCCCGCGCGAAGACCGGGTGCGGATCCGGCTCAGGATCAGGTCTGTGATGCGAGTTCGTCCGAAGAACCACTCGGTGTCCTGCTCGTCGAACGCTTCCAGGCCGCGGTACGGGACCGGTCGGCCCGCGGGTTCCGGACCGGGCCGGCGACGGATCCGCTCAATCGCGGCCAACCATTCGTCGTGCGCCCTTTTGTCATGTATGCCTAATACTTTCAGGAGTGCGATGAACTCCTGGCCGCGCCCGCGCTGCGGCAGATTGCGGCCACGCACGTAGCCGTGAAGTGTTGTCACGGGCAATCCGGCCCGGCGCGCGGCCTTGTGCAGGCTCAGGTCGGCCCGCAGGCACAGCGCTTTGAGGGCACTGCCGAATTCCGCACGATCGTTGATCCGCTTTGGGTCGGGCTCGGGATCCGTCACGAGTCGTTTCTCCCTTCGGGTCTGATGTGATCGCTGCCGAACTGTCGCGCGCGATTAATCCGGATGGGAACCGGCGCACGGCCCTGAGTGTTCGTCCGAACGGCCGATCGGCGGAGGTTCCTGCCGCGTACGAGAACGTACGAAATTCCGGACGCGCGTCGCGCTCTCCGTCCGAAGATGTTCGAGGATTCGGCGCGGAGTTCCGAAGTGAGGGTGTTCGCGCTTGACTGGAGAGTGGAACCCGCCCGGGAAAGGCGCTTCCGCGATTCGGTGTCGCGGTCGCACTGTGGCATGGACGTGCCTCCGGAATTGGGTTTCTCTACGGAAGCGCACAGTGTGTTCGTGGTCAAGGACAGACGCTGGACAATTGCGTACACGGTGGGATCGGAGCGAAAATGTGGTGATCGAATGGGCATCTGCATGGTCATCCGATGATTTTTTGCCGCCGCGCCGATGGGCGGCGGGAGCGTCGAGGAGGTATCGGAAATGATCGTCTACCGGCTGCCCGATCTGCTCACCGTCGAGGCGTGGGAGAGTCGCTTGAGCGGTGCCGGCAGTCCGTTCACCGATGCCGACGGCTGGCGGCCGGAGGTGGCGGCGGAGGGGTTCCGGCTTGACTTCGCGTCGGTGGAGTTCGTCCACTTCGAGACGTTGGCGCGCGCACTGGTGCTCCTGGACGCCGCTGTCCGTGACGGCGTCCGGGCGAACGTGGTGCTGCCCACCGGGCACCTGCCGGTCGTGGAGGCGGGGGAGCCCGAGGAGCCGGCCGGCGGCGGAATCGCGTTCGAGTCGATCGAGCGGCGGGTTGCCCGGCAAGCCCGAGCCCGGGAAGAGGCCAGAGCGTTCATGCGGGACGTCGGCTTCCTCGAAGCCTTGCACGCGTCTCACTGGCCAGAGGGCGCTGTGCGGGTCGAAGACTCGGCCGCACACTGGCTGGGCCAACCGGGACCGGAGACCACGCCCGGGGCGGTGATCACGCCCCTCGACGAGGCGAAGCTGCTTCGCCGCCGGCGGATCCTCCCGTTTCGCTGGGTTCCCGTTGACGCGCACGGCGCGGTGGCCGCTGATGTCCTGCGCGAGGCGCAGAGACGGTTCAAGGACATGGGACTCTCGCGCTCGGACGCCCGAGCCATCACGCTCGCGGTCGTTTCGGGCCTCGTCGAGAACGTCGGCCTGCACGCGGGGCTCGGCTCGCCGGGGACGCCGTACGCGCTGATCGCCGCGGTGCTGGTCGATGACGACCTCTATGTCAGCCGCCGTGATCTTCCCCGCGCCGCGCAGGAGCTGGCCACGTCGCTGGTGGACGGCGGCACCGGTGGCCAGGTGCTCCAGCTCGTCGTGGCGGATTCGGGAATCGGCCTGTTCCGTCGGCTGTCCCTCGACCGGGATCCCTCGGCGGACCGGGTGCCGACCCGCGATCTGGCGCTGCAGGCTTTCGAACGGAACATCGCCGGCAAAGGCCCCGACGGGCAGGCCGGAGCGGTCGGACTCTGGCGGGTCGCACGGCTGGTCGGCAGTTACCACGGCAGCGTCGTGACGCGGTCGGCCGACGCGGCGATCGGGAAGGTGTACCCGGGCAGCACGGTCGAAGACTTCGACGAGCCGCAACCGGTGTGGGCGCCGGGCACCGTCGTGGAGGTCACGTTGGTCATCCGCGACTACCTGACGCGGGCGTTGTCGGTGCCGTGGGAATGGCGGTCCAGCGCCCGCTCCGACGCCCGCTGGGAAGTCATCCCCTGCGAGTTCGACCCCGAGCACGGCATCGGGGACGTGGATCGCGCTCGGCTGGACGAGGCGGCGCTGCTGGCCCAGGACGGCGGGCGCTCGGCGGGAGTGGTCGCGACCATCGCCGTCAGGCAGGCCGACCACGCGCTCTCCGACGCCGCGGTGCAGACCGCGTTGTCGCGTGCCTTGCACGTGGCCAGCCTGACTCCGCACCAGGCCACGGTCGTCCTGGTCTTCCCGAACGCCGACCCGCGGTTGCTCGACCTCATGGTCGCCGGACTCAACGTCGACGAGGAGCGGGAGTGGGAGCTGACGCAGAGGAGCCGCACGCCGAACCCGATCCTGGTCCTGGGCGCATCCGGCGCACCCCTGTGGTGTGGCGGCTCGGTGTGCCTGCGCGCCGTACTGGAGGGGCTGACCGCGGCGGGCGGGGCGTTGCCGGTGGCCGACGTGGTCCGGCTGTGGGCGGCGGCGGGCCGGGCACCCGACGAGCTGTGGCCGACGCTCGGCAGGCACTCGCACCTGGTCACCGTGACCGCGGCCGAGGTGATCCTGCACGTCTCGGCCGGCGACGCGGTGCGCGCCCTCGGTGAGTACGTCCGGGACACACTCGCCGAGACGATCGGGCAGAGCGGCCCCGGGGTGGTGCCCGGGCTGTTCCGGATGCCGACGCTCCGCCTGGCCGACCGGTGGATCGACGTCGATTCCTTGTTGCGTGGCACGGTCGGGTTCGACCTCGCGGCCTTTCTCCTCGCGCGGGCGGTCGAGGAAGCCGCCTTGGCCGATCAGGAGCGCGACGGCTCCTTGGTGGTCGCCCGTGCCTCGACGACGCCCACTCAGCTGGCGGCTCAGCTGAGCGAATGCCTGTACCGCGACGGGCGGTACTACGACCTCCCCGGCGAGCTGGACCTGGACGGCATTCCCGTCAGCGAGCAGGTGCCCCGCCGGGCGAACGTCGTCATCTGCGCCGACATACTGGCCACGGAGAACACCGCCCGGCGCGCGGCGGCCGCGCTCGTCGGCAATCGCGCCGTGCCCGTGGCGGTGGCCTGCGTGGTCGACACGAGGACCCACTCGGGTCCGATCCGGATGTTCAACCGGGACATCGCCGTGCTCTCCTTGGTTACAGCGGAGGTCGCGGTGCCACCGCGGGCCGGTGCCGTGCCGGTCGACATCAACCCGATCCATCGGCGGCCGGTCGCGTCCGACGAGGTCGGTACGCCGCCGCGCACCCCGATCACCGAAGAAACCCTGCTCGGCTGGTGCGCGAAGGACGACGATTCCCTGCGGCTCGGCCATGTCGAGAGCATTCCGCGCGCCCGCCACTTCAGTGCTTATCCGCAGCTGGACCACTTGTTGTTCGGCAAGGGGGTGAGCGACGAGGTGCGATCCGCGATCCGCCACAGCGTGCACGACGTGACGCGCCAGTGGGCGGCGGACGGTCCGGGGGCGGGGGAGCTCGGCCGGTGCCGGATCTGGCATCCGGGCGGGCCCGCCGACTACGCGGCCAAGCTCGCCCAGCTGGTCCGGAGCGTGCTCGTCGAGGAGGGGACGACCGTCACCGACGTGCTGCCGATCCCGCGGGCGGTCGCCGGGAACCGGTGGATGTTCCCGGCCAGCCTGCCGGCGCCACGGGAACTGGGCACCGTGGTCGTTGTCGACTGGGGCGCGCTGAGCGCCAAGTCGATCCATCAGATGATCCGGCTCGCGGCCGAGGCGGGAGCATCCGCGATCCTCGCGCTCGTCCTGCTCAACCAGCTCGGGGACCAGGAGTCCGACGTTCTTCGGGCGGTCAGCGCGCTGCGCGCCCGCCGGAGCGGCCGGGCCAGGCCCGCGGTGCCCACCGAGGTGCGTTTCCTGGCGACGAGCAGCCTGGGCCGTCTGGCGGTTCCCGACTGCTCGCTGTGCGAGACGAGAGACCTCTACGAGGACTACGCGGAGTCGGCCCCGCGAGCTCTGCGGGGTCATGCGAAACGACTCTGGGAAAGGACCCGGCTCCGCACCCGGACCGAAGTCTTCGGTGAGGTGCCGGTCGACCTCTTCAAGGTGCCGATCCGGGCCGAGGACATGGCCGACTACCTGAGGTGGCGGGGCCTCCTGCTCAGAGCACTCGAAGACACGGCGGCGCGGCAGGAGGTGCTCGACCGGATCGGCGGGCTCGACGACATCGACACGGAAGCCGTGCCCCGCACGAAGTGGACCAGGGACAGCCTTGTGCGGCTGACCGCGGCCGAGCAGAACTGGCTGAAGTTGCCGCCGCTGCGCTTTGCCGACGCGCGGGAGAGGCTGGCCGCGATCTGCGAAACCGCGGTGCGACGATCGCAGACCGGCCACGCCTGGTTCCGCACCCAGGCCGTGATGGTGATGGCCGCCGCGAAGCCGGAGACTTTCGTCGAGCTCCTGCCCAAGCTGCTCGCCCGGGCTGTCGCCATCGACGAGCGAGAGCTCAGCGACCAGCTTTTCCTCGAGTGCCACCGCCTGCTTCGCCGGCCGCTGGAGGACATGCCGATCGACCACGCCGCCATGCGGTCGGCCCTGATCCGGTGCCGCGACCGGCTCGAATCCCTGCTCGGCCCGGGCGACACCGACGTGGTCCGCAAGTCGGTCGGAGTGGTCAAGGAACTGCTCGCGGTCGTCGACGCCAAGGCGTGGCCGCGCCCACGCAACCCCCAGCACGGATGGTGGCTGCTGCACGAAGAGCTCAGCAGGCACGTGCAGGACCACCGGATGGAGGCGGTCCTGCTCCGGGTCCGGGACTTCGTCGAAGATCTCGTCTTCGCGCAGCCGCCGCCCCCGCGCGGCAGAGAGGCGCTCTCCGACTGGGAACAGTGCCGCACACAGCTCTGCCAGCGAGCCCTCGTGAACATGACCGCGCTGACCGACATCATCGCCGGCGAGTACGTGTCCGACCGCGTCGGGCGGCACGACCAGCGACGGCTGCTGGCCGCGATCTCCGATCCCGATTTCTCCGAGCTCCAGCGGGTACACGACCAGCTCGAAGACATGGTGGATCGACCGTGGACCCCCCAGGACCCGGACTGGCTCCGGGAACACCGGGATCTGCTGGTCCGGCTCCGCTGGTGGCATCGGATGTTCACGGCGACGCACCTCGACGCCGGGCGTACCGCGGTGTTCGTCGAGCTCGTGGAGTCCGCACCGGTCGTACCCGGCCCACGCGTCGACCGGGTCGTGCAGGGTGCGGGAGTGGACTTCTCCACCCTGGAGCGGGAAATCGGGGATCGGACGGAAGTCTTCTGCCCGGCCTCCCTGCTCGACGAAGCCGTGACGCACACCATCGCGAACATCCGGCAGCACGGGGGACAAGCCGCGACGCCGATCGTGCGCGTCGAGTACGGCATGTGCGAAGGACGACGGCTGTCGTTGGTGATCCGGAACACGGGCACGCGCCCGAGTACCCAGCCCGGGCACGGTCTTCGAACGCTCAACGACAAGCTCCGCCCGTTCGGCGGTTCGATCACCGGAACACCGCTCGACGACGAGTGGACGTTCGCGACGGAGATCGGCTTGTCCGTCTGGCAGGGAGCCTGAATGGAACACGTCATCCGCGGACTGATGGTCGACGACGTCGAAAAGAACCGGAACTCGGTCAGCCTCCGGCTGAGCCAGCAGCTGAAAATGAAGGGCTGGACGGTCAACTGGACCATGGTCGGGGATCCGAACGAGGCGCATCGGCTGCTCGCCGACGAACCGCCGTTCGACCTGTGCGTGATCGATCTGCTCTTCAAACGCGAAGATCTGGACGACGACGAACCGCGGGGGCTCGAATTGGTGCAGCGCGCCGTCGCGGTCGCCCCGGGCGCTTACGTCTTCGTGATCAGCACCGGTGACAGCCATCGGCGCGATCTGTTCTCCAAGGCCGAGGAGCTGGGGGCGCACAAGGTGCTCCGGCGAGCGGAGTTCAGCACCGAGACGACGAGTACGAGTCCGGAGGCGGTGGCCGCGGCGATCCGCAACCACCTGCTCGGGAACGGGAGTGTCATAGAGGTCGAGGTTCGCGCTGACCGCACCGACCCCGCCGTCCAGGCTCTTCTGTTCGAGGTCAAGGAGGCGACGCTGACGCAGCTGCACAGGCTCGTGCTGGAAGCCACGGACGACGTCGCTGACATCATCGAGGTCAAGTGCCTGGTTCCCGGTGCGTCCGGGGCCAGCGTGTGCAGCACGACCGCGCGGGTGCGGCGAGGGCCGACCGTGCACCACGTGCTCAAGGTGAGCCGGGCCGAGGAGAACCTCGTCCGTGAGACCCGTGGAGCCCTGCAGGCGCGTCAGCTGCTGCCGCAGCGGTTCGTCGTTCCCGTCCAACCGGAACGGCCGGTGGGCCCGGTGAACGGCTGGTGCGCGACGGGCGCGCACCTCGACCGGCACGCGCTGCCGCTGCACCGGTGGCTGGGCACCGGACCGGCGCCGGAGCTGGTCCGGGATCTTTTCGACCTGCTGTTCTCCGACTGCCTGGGAGTGTTGTACGAAACCACCGGGGAGGACCGCTGCGGAAGCGCGCCCTCGCTGCTCACCCTCCCGTACTACAAGCAATGCCTCGTGCTGCGCGCGTTGGAGGAGCTCGCGCCGCTGTTGACCCATCCCCGGGGCGGCCGGCTCGAGGATGCGACCACCCTGATCGCTGACGTCGGAGCGTTCGTCACCGAGCGGCGGCTGCCCGGCATCCAGGAACGGAACCTGCCCCAGCGGAGTCATGTCTGCATCGGCCACGGCGACCTCCACGGAGGAAATGTGCTGGTGTACCCGGGGCGCCACCCGTCGCCCGCGTTGATCGACTTCAGCGAGTTCGGCAAGGTGCATTGGGCCCTCGATCCGGCCCGGCTCGCGGTCGACCTCCTGATGTACGGGATCGATTCGGGGCCGGAATCGGCCTTCTTCGAGGGAGTTCCGGTGTGGCGGAAGCTGGCGGCCGCTGTCGGTGTGCTGTCCGCCGACCTGCGTGCCGTCTCTTCGAACCCGTCGACGACCGCGTACCTGGGTGGCCTCGGCTGGCTCACCGGACAGCTCCGGCAAATCTGCCCGAAGCTGCGCGCGGACGTCGATTTCCGGCGGAATCACTGGGAATGGCATCTCGCTTTGGGCAGTCAGTTGCTGCGGGTGAGCTACCACCGCGACATGCCTCCCCCGAAGAGGGTGGCAGGTCTGATCGCGGCGCATGATCAGCTGGTCGCCGCGGCGGCCGCCGTACCCGAGCGGGACTGACGGTCCGGCGCGCGAAGGTCGATGACGACGTGGCGATCTTCGCGCACCTGAGTGTGGATCCAAGCGCGTGTCGCCACTTCCTTCACCTTCAAGGGCACTTCTGTGTACGCGTTCGCCTCGATTCCGCGATGTCCGTGCCGTACGACCGCCCGGTGGACCACGTCGGAAAGGGCTACGACGAGGTCTGCATGCGGCCGAAGGAGGAGTTCTTCGCGAAGCGGTGCCGAATCGACCAGCCGGCACGTCAGGTTGAGGTCCGTGCCGATCCAGCCGTGCGGCCCCCGGACCACCTCGCCCGCGTGGACTGCGAGGCGGACGCGAATGCGGTGAGCTGCTTCCGCCTTCGAGTTGTGGTCGTGCAGGCACGCTCTCAACCGCGGGATGAACGGCTGGATCAGCACCGCCTTGGAAACGGTCGCGGGGACGAACACGATCACGCCGTCTCCTCGATCTTCGAAAGCAAGGCGAGAGAGGGGTAGGCCCGATGTGCGGCAGGCTGCGCGGACGACTCTGTCCAGGCTCGTTCGGATGTGCACCTGAGCAGGGTCCGTCCGCCGTCCGAAGCCCGCTACGTCGAGGACGATGATCGAGCGATGCTGCGGGTCCGTGTGCCGCTGACGCCACGGATTGCGGAGCGTTTGGTGGAGTCGGAATGTCATGCGAACGGGCCTTCCGCTTCGGAGGTGTCTGGCTGAGCTGATCGTCGGGGCAGAGAGGCCGCGATCCACGATCGGCGCGTCGAACTTCACCGTGCTCGACGAACGTGGACCGCTATGAACGCGCCCTGTACTCCGTTCTCGCGAAACCGCTGGTGATCAGTTGACGGTTTCTGACAGGGTTGAACGCCGAGGCAAGGAGACGGCGTGGCGCTGAAGCGTGAACCGACACCGGCCGGGGCGATCACCGAGTTGTTCGACCGCCTGCACGACCTGCACCTCGACGCGGGCGAGCCGGGAGTCCGGCAGATCGCCACGGGTATCGGCCGTGGCGTTGTCAGCTATACGACCGTGCACAATGTTTTCCGCGGACCGAAGGTGCCGAAATGGGGTCATCTGGAGCTGATCGTCGACCAGTTGGGAGGCAACCCTGAGGCGTTCCACGTCCTGTGGCGCGCTGCGCGACTCGCGGAACTCGCGGCGCCCGGTACCGGACCGGCGTCCGAACACAGACCTGCGCCCGACTCCGCGAGGAGAGACGCCCCGGAGGGCGGCGCAGTCCCGTCAGTGGATGAAGATCCCGAGAGCCGGTCTTTCGACTTCGTTCTGGTGACGAATCGAATACCGGTCCACGCCCACAACAGATGGCCTGCGGGCGCGCGGAACATTTACAGTCCCGGCCTGGACCAGGTCTTCCGTGATCTCGTCATCGGGAGGCAGGGCGTATGGGTGGGGTGGTCACGCCATGACGCAGGTGCCGGCGGTCTCGAGCAGACAGGTGAACCGCCGCTCATGACGGTGGTCTTGACCGGGCGTGAAGTCGAATGGCACATGGAAGGACAATGCAGCTCGACGTTGTGGCCGCTCTACCACGGATCGATCGAACGCCCGGAATTCCGCCGGGACTGGCGCGAAGCCTATCGCGTGGTCAACCAGCGGTACGCCGACGCGGTGGTTCGCGTCGCCGCGACCGGTGCTGTCGTCTGGATCCACGACTACCAGCTTCAGTTGGTCCCCGCGCTGCTGCGTGAGCGGAGGCCTGACCTGCGGATCGGCTTCTTCCTGCACATTCCGTTGCCGCCGGTCGAGTTGTTCGGCCAGTTGCCCGGGGGTGGTGAAATCCTGCGTGGGCTGCTCGGTGCCGACGTCGTCGGCTTCCAACGCCCGCGGAGCGCGCAGAACTTCCTGCAGCTCTGCCGGGCCGTCCTCGGCCTGTCGACGTCCGAGGGCTCTGTCGAAACAGGCATACGTACCGTTGTAGTCGGTGCCTACCCCGTCTCGGTCGATGTGGCAGCGATCGAGCGGCTGGTCGGCCAGTCCCAGATCAGGCGACGTGCGCAGCAGATCCGGGCTGAGGCCGGGAATCCCGAGGTGCTCGTCGCCGGGATCGACCGGCTCGATTACACGAAGGGCATCGAGCAACGTCTCCTGGCTTACGGCGAGATTCTCAACGAGATGCGGTCCGTGACGAACCCTCCGGTCTTCATCCAGGTCGCAACTCTGAGCAGAGAACGGGTCGCGAGGTACGCGAGTCTGCGCGAACGCGTCGACCGGCTCGCGGGACACCTGAACGGCAGTTACGGCCGAATGGGAAGCCCGGCAGTCCGCTACACGAACAGTGCCCTCGATTTCAATGAGGTGGTGGCTCTCTACCGCGCCGCCGACGTGATGGTCGCGACGCCTTTCAGCGACGGCATGAATCTGGTAGCGAAAGAATACGTAGCGAGCCGCGTAGACGACAGAGGTGTGCTGGTACTGAGCCAGTTCGCCGGCGCGGCCGCGGAACTGGGGGAGGCCATCCTGGTCAACCCTAACGACTCCGACGACTTGAAGGATGCGATCCTCCGCGCGATCGCGATGCGACCTGCCGAACAGGAGCGACGGATGGGGGCGATGAGGGAGCACCTGCGCGCCCATGGCAGCCACGCCTGGACCGTGTCGTTCCTGACCGCCTTGGAAAGGGCCGCTCCCTTGGCCTAGTACTGCAACGGCACTCGGGTGGCGTGTGGTAGATCATCCTGGTGGTGGTCGATGTGGTGATGGATCAGCTGGACCGGGTGCATGAGCGGAT